>DAIQQM010000044.1:0-19458 GCA_036786805.1 Candidatus Dormiibacterota bacterium
TCAACGCGATCTTCGATCTAGAGGGCTGGTTCCAGTAGCTGTGGCATGGATGGCATTGCCCCCCGAGATGGACGGGGTGCTGAACTCGTTGGCCTCGCGCCCACTCGCCGAGCGTCTCGGCACGATCGACGGCGTGATGATCAAGACGTTCAAGAAGTGGGCCGACCAGCGCGGCTACTTCATCGAGCAGCTCAAACAGGGCGACCTCGACGACCGGGGCCGACCGTTCATCCCGGACCATCCCTTCGCGCAGATGTCCCGGAGCCTCGCGTATGCCAGGGGTGGCAACCCGCCGGAGCCGATCAAGGCCTTCCACTGGCACCGCCGCCAGTGGGACTACTGGGACATCGTCCAGGGCGACGCGCGAGTGGTGCTCGTCGACCTGCGTCACGACTCCCCGACCGTGGGGTGCGTTCAGACGTTCATGCTCGGCGAGAACGCCCCTCGGATGGTGGCCATCCCGCCGTTCGTCGCCCACGGCTACCAGTGCGTCTCCCAGCGCGACGTGATCCTCAACTACTACGTCACCGAGCCGTACAGCGCCGACGATCCCGACGAGGGCCGGATCGCCTGGAACGATCCCCGCATCGGCTTCGACTGGACGATCGAGAACATCTGACGTGCGCCTCTTGGTGACCGGTGGAGCTGGGTTCATCGGCAGCGAGTTCGTCCGCATGACACTCCGCGACCATCCCGACGACTCGGTCGTGGTGCTCGACAAGCTCACCTACGCCGGCAACGAGCGCAACCTCGACAGTGTTCGGGCGGACGCGCGGTTCCGTTTCGTCCGCGGCGACATCTGCGATGCGGTGATGGTGCGCGACCTCGCCGCCACCGTCGACGTCATCGTCAATTTCGCGGCCGAGTCGCACGTCGACCGCTCGCTCGAGACGCCCGGCCAGTTCATCCTCACCGACGTTTACGGAACGTTCGTGCTCATGGACGCCGCGCGCGAGCGCGGGCATGAGCGGTTCCTCCAGGTGAGCACCGACGAGGTGTACGGCGAGGTCTCGAGCGGGCTCAGCGTCGAGGGCGACCCGCTCCAACCTCGAAGCCCGTACAGCGCGAGCAAGGCGGGTGGCGAGCTGCAGATCCAGGCGTATCGCACGTCGTACGGATTCCCGGCGATCGTCACCCGAGGATCGAACACCTACGGACCCTTCCAGTACCCCGAGAAGATCATCCCGCTCTTCATCACCAACGCGATCGACGACCGGCCGCTGCCCATCTACGGTGACGGACTGGCGGTTCGCGACTACCTGTACGTGGAGGATCACGCCCGCGGTATCGACTGCGCGCTCCGGCACGGTGTCGCGGGCATGGACTACAACATCGGCGCCGGTGGCGAGACCGACGGCATCACGGTCGCCGACACGGTGCTGCGCCTCCTCGGCAAACCGGGTTCCCACAAGCAATTCGTCCGTGACCGCCTCGGCCACGACCGGCGCTACGCGCTCGACTCGACGCGGCTTGCGGGCCTCGGATGGCGGCCCACCGTCACGTTCGAGACCGGGATGGAACGCACCGTGGCCTGGTACCTGGCACACGAGGAGTGGTGGCGACCGCTCAAGTCCGGTGAGTTCTGGGAGTTCTACCAGCGCAACTACAAACCGGCGTAGTCCAACCGAAGGTCGCGAAGGGGATGGTGTCGATGCGGTATCATCCGAAGGCGAAAGAGGTCAAACGCGCCAACACCCTGTTGGTGCCGGCCGCATGGGATGGACGCAGGTGCCAGACACGGCTCAGCAGCGCTCAGGTCTCAGCACGGGCAAGGGTTCGATCGAGTCGTTGCGAACCGTAGTCGTGATGCCCGCGTACAACGCGGCCAAGACACTCGAGACGACCCTTGCCGGGATTCCTCCGGGCGTCGTCGACACGATCATCCTGGTTGACGACGGGAGCCGGGACGGCACCGCGGCGCTCGCGGTGTCGCTCGACCTCGTGGTCATCTCGCATCCCCACAATGCGGGCTACGGCGCCAACCAGAAGACCTGCTACATCGAGGCTCTCCGCGACGGTGCCGACGTCATCGTCATGCTCCACCCGGACGGCCAGTACGACCCGGCGATCCTCGACGACATGGTCGAGGTCATCCGCAGCGGACGGGCGGACGTGGTCCTCGGGTCACGCTTCTCCACCCCGGGGGGCGCTCGCGCGGGTGGCATGCCGTGGTGGAAGCGCATCGCCAACCGCTTCCTGACCGGCTACGAGAATCGCGTGCTGGGTCTTGGCCTCACCGAGTACCACACCGGCTATCGCGCGTACAGCCGCAAATTCCTCACCACGGTGCCGTTCCTGCGCAACTCCAACGACTTCGTCTTCGACACGCAGATCCTCACGCAGGCAGCGTCATTCGGGTTCAAGGTTGCCGAGGTTCCGGTCACCACCAAGTATTTCGACGACGCATCCTCGGTGAACTTCCGCGTCTCGCTGGTCTACGGCCTCAAGACGGTGTGGACCGTCAACCGTTACGTGCTCCACCGGCTCGGGCTCCGCTCGCGCCGGTACTCGCGCTGAGCGGGACTCGCACCGCGTACACGGCGATGGTCGCGCTGCGCCGCGCCGCCGCGGCGATCGGAGCCACCACGGCCGCGGCGATGCTCAGCGGGACGGCGAGCCCCACCGCGACGCCGGCCGCCACCCGGCCGGTGCGGTGGCGGCGCAGCCGTGCCTCGGGCCGGCGCAGGACGTCGTAGAGGAGATTCGGCGGTAGTCCCAGGCGGTTCTCGACCGTCTGCACGAAGCTGAAGAGGTCGTACTCCGGGACCAGGTGACTGACCTTGACCGGCCGGAACCCGGTGGCCGCGAGCATGGCGGTCAGCGTCGACGGCGTGAAGTGCACGAGGTGCCTCGGGACGTCGAGATGGAACCACCCGGCGCGGCCGATCCTCGCCTCCGGTGAGCCGAAGTTGGGAACCGCGATGAGCAGAATCCCTCCCGGGCGGAGGAGCCGGGCGATCCCCCGCAGTGTCTGCTCCGGGGCACGGAGGTGCTCGGCGACGTGCCAGAGGACCACCGCGTTGTAGGTTTCTCCGGTGGCCACGAGCTCCTCGACGTCGACCGCGCTGACGTCGAGATGGAACACGTCGCGCGCCTGCTGCGCCGCGGACGGCGACCGCTCGGTGCCGCGAACCCGCCAGCCGCGGGTGCGCATCTGGTTGATGAGGACCCCGGGGCCACACCCGATGTCGAGCACGCTGCCGGTGCCACCGAGAAGCCGCTCGATGGTCCGGATCCGGCTGCGATGCACCATCGACAGCACGCGATCCATGCCGCCGCGGTACCGCTTGGTGGTGCTGTGATAGCCCTGCGGGTAGTAGCCGTCGAGCTCCCTGTCGGATGGCGCCGGAGAGGTCTGCGCCAGGCCGCACCGGTCGCAGCGCACGATCACAAACGCGTCTCCCGTCGCCGGGTCGTCGGCGGCGAAGAGGGTTTCCGCCACCGCCTCCGGATGACCACACGCCGTGGGAGCCGTCACTGCGCGATGGCGATGTCGCCGGCGCGTCCCGCGCGCGCTCCCGGCTCCACGAGCGCGAGCGCGAGCCCGGCGAGGATCAGCACCCCTCCGAGCACGGTCGCGAGCGACGGGACGGACGCGAGGAGGACCAGGGCGAGCACCGCCGCGAGGGGCGGCTCTCCCAGGAACGAGAGCGAGACGAGCAGCACCGGGACATGGCGAAGTGCCCAGTTGTACACGGTGTGCCCACCGATGGTGCAGATCAGCGCCAGCCCCAGGCAGGCCATGGCCACCCTCGGCGAGGGGAGGTGCGCGACGCCGGCGGCGGCCGCGGTCACCGCCGCGATGACGCACACCACCGCGTAGACGATCGCCGAATATCCGGCGACCCCGAGATTGGCGCGCACGCTGCGCCCGATCAGCAGGTACCCGGCAAGGCAGAGGCCTCCGGCGATGGCGAGCAGGTCACCACCGAACGCGGTGCTGTCGACGCGGAGATCACCGGCGCAGGTCACCACCGTTCCGACGATCGCGAGCCCGCCTCCCATCAGCACCTGACGGGAAACGCGTTCTCCGAGCAGGCGTTTCCCGAGCGGCGTCACGATGATCGGATGGAGCGAGACGAGCAGGACGCTCGCCGCGATCGACGTGTACTTGAGTGACGCGGTCCAGAGTAGGAAGTGGCCGGCCAGGAGCACGCCGCTCACCAGCACCAGTCCGAGCTGTGCCGTGCCCTTCGGCAGCACGCCGCGCCGCGCGTCGCGGACGACCCAAGGAGCGAGCACCACGGCGGCCATTCCCATGCGAACCCACACGATCGTCGCCGGGTCGTCGTCGGCTTTCGTGATGAGGATCGCTGAGAACGAGACCGCGACGGTGGCCGCGACCAGCGCCCACCCAGGCGAGGGGGTGCGCGTGCGCGCGACCGTGACGGTCATCTGTGACGCTCGCGATCCCGTGCCTTCTGCAGCGCCGTGTAGCCGCCGAGGACCTCGCGAATCGTGCCGTCCTCGATGGCCCAGGTGCGCGTGGCCACCGCATCGATCAGCGCCCGGTCGTGGGTCACCAGCACGATCGCGCCCGGGTACTTGACGAGCGCAGCCTCGAGCACCTCCTGAGCCGGGATGTCGAGGTGGTTGGTCGGCTCGTCGAGCAGCAGCAGGTTGGTCTCCTCGATGGCGAGCTTGCCCATCATCAGGCGGGCACGCTCGCCGCCGCTCAGGTCGCCGACCAGCTTGAGCGTGTCGTCGCCGCTGAAGAGGAGCGAGCCGAGCAGGGTGCGGGCGCGCTCCTCGCCGACCGGGTGGGTCGCCAGGAGGTCGGCAAGCACGGTGCGGTCGTCCTCGCCGGCCGGGACGTCGGCGGCCCCGTGCTCGGTGGATTGCCCGAGATCCTGCCGGTAGAGGCGGCGGACGCTGCGCGGACCCAGGGTGAGCGTCCCCTCGAGCGGGGGCAGATCACCTGCGAGCGTGTGCAGCAGCGTCGACTTGCCGCTGCCGTTCGGTCCGATGACGGCGATGCGCTCGCCGGGCACGATGGTGAGCGGCGGGACGAGCAGGAGCGGCGCGTCCCTGCCGATGATGAGCCCGACGCCCTTGAGGGTCACCCGCGACGCCGGCGCGCTGCTGAAGCGCAGGCGGGGCTTCCGGTCGACGGTGGGTGGCGCCACCCGCTCGAGACGGTTCAGCCGGGTCTGGCGGCCGCGCGCCTCGCGAGCCCGCTGACCCGCCTTGTACTTGCGGATGAAGTCCTCCTGGTGGTCGATGTACGCCTTCTGTGCGGCGAACTCGCGACGCCGCCGTTCACGGCGTTCGACCCGGAGCTTGGTGTACTGCGTGTAGTTGCCCGGGTATTCCTCGATCGTCCCTCCGGCAACCTCGATGACCTGGGTGCACACGTTGTCGAGGAAGCGCCGGTCGTGCGAGACGAGCACGAACGCGGTCGAGACCCCACGCATGAAGTCCTCCAGCCACTCGATCGCGGCGAGGTCGAGGTGGTTGGTGGGCTCGTCGATGAGCAGGAGGTCGGCGTCCTGGACGAGGAGCTTGGCGAGCTCGAGCCGCCGCTTCTGGCCGCCGCTGAGCTGCGACGGATGGCGCTGCTGCGTCTCGGTGTCCAGGCCGAGCCCGCCGAGCGCTTCTCGAGCGGTCGCCTCCAGCTCGTAGCCGCCCTGGTCGATGTAGCGATGCTGGACATCGCCGTAGCGCAGCAGCAACGCCTGGGCGTCGGGCCGCGTGCTGTCGGCGAGGAGTGGCTCCAGGGTGGTCATCTCGTGGTGCATCGCGGCGAGGTCCTCGCGCGACGCCATCACCTCGTCGAGGATGGTCTCGGCAACCGGTTCCGGCGCATCCTGCGGGAGGTAGCCGATGCGGAGTCCGCGCTGCCATTCGACCTCGCCCACCGTCGGTTCGCGGGCTCCGCTGATCAGCGTCAATAGGGTCGTCTTTCCCGCACCGTTGGCGCCGACGACGGCGATCCGCTGGCGTGTCTCGACGCGGAACGTGACACCTTCGAGGATGCTCTCTGCACCGAAGGCGACACCCACGTCGCGGAGGCTGACCAGGGACAAGCGGCTACCGCCCCGTCGCGCCCTCGCGGGCGACGATGCGCCGCACGATGGCGACCGACGACGCGTACGTCGAGTCCATGCCGAAGTACGAGAGACCGCGCGCGCCCAGCGTCCGAGCCTGCGTGTACGGCGTGTCGGATGCGTAGTGGATGACGCCGAAATCGATGGGCAGCTTGGAGAAGCTCACCGGCTCGCTGGTCGGGTATCGCACCGGCTGCGTGATCTCGTACACGGCGTTGCAGTATGGACCGGCCTCCATCTCGACCACGGTGAAGGCCTCGCGGTAGTAGAAGTCGAGATAGCCACGGTTCTGCAGGAACGTCCCCTTCACGCTGACAGCGCGCTGGTTGTCCAGTCCGCTGCCGAATCGCAGGTACGGGGCGATGTCTGAGACGGAGAACGCGTTGTCGAGCCAGTACGTCGAGCGGCTGTGCTCATCGTGGACGACGCTGCTGATCATCACATCGCCGACATCGGCGTTGAGCGTCGCGGCCTTGCCGAGGATGTACACGCCGCGAAGGTCAACTGTTTCCGCGACCTCGCGCAGGATGTTGTATGCGGCCAGCCCGAGCGGGTAGTCGATGTTGACGATCACCGCCCGGCTCGCCGCCAGCGCCTGCGCATCGATCGGCAGCACCCGTTCGTCGCACTGTGCAGGATTGACCCGGTCGAGCGGGATCACCTGGGCGGCGACGTCGAGGGCGGTGCGGCTCGTGACGCTCAGGGAGCCCGCCTCGCGCTCCTCGCGGCGCAGCGCGGCGCGCTCGGAATCGGGGAGCAGGCGGAGACGCTCGCGCGCCGCGTAGTAGAGGAAGTTGTTCCAGTGGCCCTGCGCAGTGCCGTCGCGGAAGCGCTGCAGCTCGTCACGCAGGTCGCCGCCACCGTCGCGGTCGACCGCGGCCGAGAGCTCGTCGACGTGGCGCGCGGCGACGCCGGTGAGCAGGTTGGCGATCGCGTGCGAATTGCTGCTCACGAAGTACACGGGACGGTCCAGGAGCGATTCGGACCGCATCAGCCCCGTGACCTGCTGCCACCAGCGCCGCGTCACCCGTGCGTAACCGACCTGCGTGCCGCCGAGCATGCGCACACGAAGCGCCATGCCATGCTCGGCCATCTGGACGAGCCGGGCGCCGAAGGTGCTCCCCCAGATCTCGTAGAGCTGCAACCAGTCGTCCTCACGGCCGCCGACCGCGGTGGCGAGCTCACCCGGCGTGGCGTCATCGATGCGTTCGATGCCCGCACCGTGCAGCGCGACCCTGAGCTTGTTGGCCTCGATCTGGAGCGCCACCATGGTCGGGATCAGGTCGTCGACGTCCGACGCACTGGCGATCAGGACGGCGAGGGTCCCACCCCCGTCGTCGTACCAGCGCCGGCGCCGGCCCGGCGCGCTCACCTCGCTCCACTCCGCGAAGGGGCGGAATCCCCGCTGGGCGAAGACCTCGGCGGACTGACCCATGACCACGATGCGCGCCCGGAAGATCGCCTCGGGGAGCCGTCGCACCGCGTAGAGCAGGGCGCCGAGGTCGAGCTCGTGCGAGGCGGCGAGCCCGTGGAGGCTCGATCCCATCGCCTTGTGCGAATGCTCGAAGACCCGCAGCTGGGTCTCGCCGCTGCTCCGAAGGATCGTCGTGTAGGTCCGGTGGTAGACCTCAACGGCGTCGACGAGCGCGGTCTCCTCGGCCGCCGGCTCCGTCCGCGTCAGGCCCGAGAGAGGAGCCTGCGGGGCGAGTCCGCGTCCCAGCTCATGCAGCACCATCCGCTCCATTGTCGCCGCTCGCCGTACGGCGGGCACGCCGGGCTGGCTATCCTGCCCCGGCTGTGGGACGAGTCGCTGTCACCGGATCGGTCGCCTTCGACACCATCATGGAGTTCGCCGGACGCTTCGGTGACTTCATCCTTCCCGACAAGACCGACGAGCTGAACGTCGCGTTTCTCGTCGAGCGTCTCGAGCGCCGCCGAGGCGGTACCGCCGCGAACATCGCCTTCTCCATGGCGCTGCTCGGCGAGCGGCCGCTGCTCTGCGCCGCCGTCGGCGGGAGCGATTTCGTCGACTACGATGCCGCCCTCGAGGCTGATGGCGTGGACACCTCGGGGGTCCTGACCTGCCACGACGTGAACACCGCGATCGCTTTCATCACGACCGACATCGACGGCAACCAGATCACCGCGTTTCATCCGGGAGCCATGGCCCGCGCGGCCGGGGTCGACCTCAGCGTGCTGGTCAACGTTTCGGAGGTGGTCGTCGGCGCGGACGATACCCGGGCGATGGCGCTGCACATCGAGCAGGCTCGCAACCTCGGCGCCCGGCTCGCTTTCGCGCCCGCCCAGCAGATCCCGGCCATGCCCGACGACGTGCTGCGCCGGGGGCTCGAGGAAGCCTGGCTCGTTGCGGGCAACGATTACGAGTTCGAGATGATCCGGGAGCGAACCGGACTCTCCATCGACGCACTCTCCAGCGCGCGCATGGTCGCTGTGACCCACGGCTCGGCGGGCAGCTCGCTCCACACCCCAGGTGGCATCGCGCAGATTCCTCCGGCACCGGTGAGCGAGGTTGTGGATCCGACGGGCGCCGGGGACGCGTACATCGCAGGCGTGATCGCCGGGTTCCGCTCCGGCGCATCGCCGGACGTCGCCGGGCGCATCGGCTCGCTCGCCGCGGCATACGTGGTCGAGCAGCACGGGCCGCAGCGCCACCGCTTCGACGCCGCGTCGTTCCGCGCGCGATTCGAGGCGTCCTTCGGAGTGAGTCTCAAGGTGCAGGCAGAAGGCTGGGCGTAGAGTGAGCGACATGGAAGAAGCAGTCATCGTCAGCGCGGTACGGACGCCGGTCGGCACCTTCGGTGGTGCGTTCACCGACGTGCCGGCGACCAGGCTCGGTTCGATCGCCGTCGAGGAGGCGCTCCGTCGCGCCGGTATCGACTCGGTCGATGAGGTGCTCCTGGGCAACGTGCTCCAGGCAGGACTTGGACAGAACACCGCGCGGCAGTCGGCGATCGGCGCCGGCCTCGCGGAAAGTGTTCCGTCGACCACGATCAACAAGGTCTGCGGGAGCGGCCTCAAGACCGTGACGCTGGCCGCGCAGGCGATCCGTGCCGGAGACGCGGAGTGCGTTGTGGCGGGCGGTATGGAGAACATGTCGCGCGCGCCCTATCTCATGGAGGGCGGCCGCTACGGCTACCGGCTCGGCCACGGGCAACTCGTCGACGAGATGATCCGCGACGGCCTCTGGTGCGCGTTCGACGACTGCCACATGGGCAGCACCGCGGAGAACATCGCGCGGGAGTACGAGGTCAGCCGCGAGGATCAGGACTCCTTCGCGGCCGGTTCGCAGCAGAAGGCTGAAGCGGCCATCAAGAGCGGACGGTTTAAGGACGAGATCGTCCCGGTACCGGTGCAGCGCAAGAAGGAGACCGTGCTGGTCGACACGGACGAGCATCCGCGGGCGGGAACGACGGTTGAGACACTCGCCGCCTTGCGCGCCGCGTTTGCGAAGGACGGCACGGTCACTGCGGGAAACGCCAGTGGCATCAACGACGGTGCCGCCGCGGTCGTGGTGATGAGCGCATCTCGCGCCAGGGCTGAGAACCGCGTTCCCCTGGCTCGCATTCGTGGCTACTCGAGTGCGGGCGTCGCCCCCCGGATCATGGGAATGGGCCCCGTCCCCGCGGTGCGCGCCGCTCTCCAGAAGGCGGGCGTCGAGCTGCGCGACATCGACCTCTTCGAGCTCAACGAGGCCTTCGCGGCCCAGGCGGTCGCCGTCGGTCGTGAGCTTGCGGTGCCCGAAGACCGGCTCAATGTCAACGGCGGTGCCATCGCGATCGGCCATCCCATCGGCGCGAGCGGCACGCGGATCCTGGTGACGCTGCTCTTCGAGATGGCCAAGCGCGACGCGCACCTCGGGGTCGCAGCGTTGTGCATCGGCGGCGGCCAGGGCATCGCGATGGTGCTGGAGCGCAGCTAGCCTCGGGCGACTTGCGGAGGTCATGGTCTGCAACATCCAGGCCACGCTCCATGACACTCCCGAGCACTACCTGACTGAGAACACCTTCGCGAATGTCCTCTTCAGTCGCATCAGCGAGGGCCGGGTCGCGGATGACGAGCTTCGCCGGCTCGCTGACGCGGCTGCGCGGCTGGATGCCTCACGTGCGGAGCACCACGGCGACACCGAAGACCCTGGCGCGGAGCCTCCGTCGCCTTAGCCGTAGATGGACGTGAATCGCGCGTGGCTCGTCCCGACCATGGCGCTGCTGACGGCGTGCAGCAGTACGAGCACCAGCACTCCCACGTCGACCGGGATTCGCTCGCAGGAGCCACGTGCTTATCAGCAGCTCGCGATTACCAACGACGTCGCTCCATCGCCACGCGATCTCTACGCCATGGTGTACTTCCCACCTGACGCGGAGGTCGTCCTCTTTGGTGGCGTCGACGAGAACGGCCACTCCCTCGGCGATACGTGGGCGTTCGACCAGCACGGATGGAGGGAACTGCATCCGGCCACGTCCCCTCCCGCCAGGGCGCAACTTGCGATGGCCTATGATCCGGCACTTCGCGAGATCGTGCTCTATGGCGGTTGCACCTCCTGTGGATCGCCCGGGTTCCACCTTGTTCAGGACACGTGGGCGTTCAACGGCACGACATGGCGCCAGCTGACCTCGCTCCATCTCCCAACCTACGAGCCGAGCCCGCTCCTCAGCTGGGACATCGCAACAAGGGCACTGGAGCTCCTCGCCCCACCTCCGGGCTATGGACCCAATCCTCCGAACGGCGACTTCGATGCGAACGGAGGCGCCCTGGGACGGTGGTCGTGGGGAGCGTCAGGATGGACGTGGGACGGCGCTCCACCAGGACCGCCGCTCTTTGTTCAGGGTGGCGTTGCATTCGTTCCTGAACCCGGATCGTCGACGATGGTGTACTACTCCTACCAGCCGTATTCCGGTAGTTGCGTGGGGATCACACCGGTCAGGTGCGGCTCCGACCCGACCGGGCTGCTGTACTCGCAGACCTGGACGTGGGATGGCCGCGCGTTTGCGAGGCTGACGCCAACCGTGGCACCCGGTCTGGCAGCAGTCGTCTCCGACCCGCGCGTCGGCTCGGTGGTGGCAGTCGCCGGGTCACGAGTGTGGATCTGGACCGGGAGGACCTGGCAGGTGATCGCTTCCAACGTGCCGCCCACTGCGGTCGGCGGCGCCGCCGAATACGATCCGGACCTCGGTGACGTGGTTGTTCTCGGCGGCACCACGGGTCCGAACCCTCGGACTGTGACCTGGGTTTGGGACGGCAGCACATGGATGATTGCTGCCGCGAGCTGACGGCAGCTACTGACCCGCCGAAGTGGCATTTGTCGGGAGGCCTGCGTCATCGTTTGGGTGGCCACGGCGCTAGCATCGACGCATGAGGCGCCTCGTCGCGACAGGGCTGCTCTTGGCTGCGGTGCCGGTGGGAGTCGGGGTTGGTCTGTGGATGGCGCTCCAGACGTACCTACCGGATTGTCCCGTCAAAGGCTTGGGAACCGCGGCCCTCTGCGCAGCCCGGTCCAGCTTTGACCGCAGACTGTGCGTCTTGTGTGGCGCAGCCGCTGCGGCTCTGGCGCTGCTGGTCTCCATCGCCGTGCGCCGCCGCGCCGCAAAAGTAGGGATCGTCGATTTAGGCGCGGCAGCCGTTGGTATCGCGGTTGGTCTCTGGGCGTCGCTGATGGTTTACACGTACCCACCCTGTGGGCCGCACCAGTTGTGCATCATCCTCCTCGCCCATACGTTCGAAGCCTGGCAGAGCGCCCTGATCGGAGCAGCGGCAACGACGGCCATCCTGGTGGTGGGCGCCGCTGTGGACAAGGACTTCCGCCGCGTCAACTTCCGCGCCGCTCGAACGATGCAGCGCTGGCTCTTCAAAGACCTGACGGGTGCCGCCCCGAGCGGCGGCCAAGGTTCCGACGCCGGATAGCCGGTAAGTTGCTGGTCACATGCCACT
The DNA here is from genome assembly GCA_036786805.1 of Candidatus Dormiibacterota bacterium. Lineage (GTDB taxonomy): Bacteria > Chloroflexota > Dormibacteria > Aeolococcales > Aeolococcaceae > Palsa-851. The sequence goes on from DAIQQM010000044.1 coordinate 11,994, forward strand.
CGGCTGGAAGCTCGTCATCGACACCACGAACGCGCCGGTTCTCGCGGACTTCTGGGCGGCGGCGTTGGACTACCAGGTGGAGGATCCCAGCCCCCTCATCGAGCGACTGCTGGCCGCCGGCCACATTGACGAAGGAGCGGTCGTCGAGCACGGCGGCCACAAGACCTTTCGTGGCTATGCCGCAATCCGCCACCCAAACGATCGCTTCGATGAGACCACAGGCGTCGGGCACGGGCGAAGGCTCCTTTTCCAGGAAGTGCCTGAGGGCAAGTCCGGCAAGAACCGCCTGCACGTGGACATCCACAGCGAGCCCGGCGGTCTCGAGAAGCTGGTGGCCCGGCTGGAAGATCTCGGGGCAACCCGCGTCCGCGAGATCGACAAGGGACCGGCCGGGCACTGGTGGATCATGCAAGACCCGGAGGGCAATGAGTTCTGCGCGGTGTAGCCCATTTCCACGGGATTCGGCGCAGGCCGTGGCTAGTCCTTCGGCGTGATCCCCGCGAACAGGTCCGTCTCCGGCAGCACGGCCGGCGTCCGTGACAGCGCCAGCTGGAAGTACTCGTCGGCGAAGTTCCGCAGGACCTCGTCCGGCATGGTGAGCTGAGGCCAGTCCTCCGAGATCTGACTGTGGTGCGCCCGCAATGCCTCGCGCTTGCGGCCGATCACGTCGACGCAGTTGATGGTCGTGGTCACGTCCTCATCCGGCGTGAGGAATGTCATCTCATCAGGGTTGGTCTCGCCGAAGGGCGGGTCGATGCCGGCCTGTTTCGCGGTCTCGACGATGCGTTCGAACTCGGAGCGCGGAAACGCCGTGTAGTAGAGCTTCTCGACGCGCCACGGCGCACCCGCTTCCTTGTACAACGGCACGAGCCGCGCCGCCTCGACGGCGAGCAGGGTGGCACGGTGCGCCTGGATGTGGTCCGGGTGCCCGTAGCCGCCGTTGCCGTCATAAGTGACAACAACATGGGGGCGGAATCTGCGGATGAGCGCGACCAGCTTGCCGATCACCTCGTCGAGCGGTGCCATCCAGAACGCGTCGGGCAATAGGTTGGTCGGCGTGTCGACCATCCCGGAGTCACCGTAGCGAAGGAACTCGACCTCATCGACCTCGAGGATCCGGCAGGCCTCGCGCAACTCAGCCTCGCGGATCTCGGAGAGGCGCGGACGCGTGGTCTCCTCGGGCATGTCCTTCGCGACGATGGTCGCCAGCTTGCCGTCGGTGCAGCACACCACACACGTCTTCACGCCGCGATCGGCGTAGGTGGCGAGCGTCCCGCCCATGGTGATCGTCTCGTCATCGCAGTGCGCGTGCACCGCCATGAGACGAAGTTCCGTGTCAGCCATCACTCCTCGACGATGGTCACCGACCGCATCACGTCGTCCTTGCGTATCGCGCCCACCACGTCCATCCCCTTCACCACCTGGCCGAAGAGGTTGTAGGCCTTGGTGAGCTTGTGGCGGTCGTCGACCGTGCAGATGAAGAACTGCGAGCCGTTGGTGTTCGGGCCGGAGTTCGCCATCGCGACCGCGCCCGGCTCGTACTCACCCTGGACGGGCTCATCCTCGAACTTGTATCCCGGGCCGCCGCGCCCGGTCCCTTCGGGACAGCCACCCTGAATGACGAAATCGTCGACGACGCGATGGAAGGTGAGACCGTCGTAGAAGCCGTCCCGCGCGAGAAACACGAAGTTGTTGACCGATTTCGGCGCGCGCGCCGGGTCGAGTGCGATGACGATGTTGCCGCGATCGGTCGTGATGGTCGCGATGTAGCGCTTCGCGGGGTCGATGACCTGCTCAGCGGCTGTGTACTTCTTGGGCATCGGGGCAGTCTACCCGGGGTGGCCGGGTAGACTGCCGGACCGCCGCGCGGATCAGAGCGCCGCGCTCGATCCCGTGACGGCCGCGGGGGAACCGGTCGACGAGGGGGACGTCGACGTGGAGGGGGTCGTCCCGAGTCCGCCGAAGCGAACCCGGATGTAGGTGCTGAGATTCAGGTTCATCAGCTTGCTGATGCCCGCGGTTGCGGTGCTGCTCAGCGCTGTCGCCTGGGTCTGGGTGATCTTGTGGTTCGCAACGGCCTTGTTCAGGCGGGAGGTCACCTTGGCCATGACCGCGCTCTCAACCGCCTGCGTCTTGGAGCCGTCGATCTGCGCGAGAGTCTCGCCGTTGAGGAGGTCCTTCAGCACGGTGGTGCGGCTGAGCCCGGTCTCCTTGACTGATTCCCGGAAGAGCGCCAGGGCGATGTGTCGTGCCGCGACCGCTTTGGCGCCCGCGTGGCCGGTCTTGGCGGTGCTCGGCGCCGGCGTTGTCGCAAGCGTGGTCGCATTGCCTCCGGTCACGCCGGCCGCCAGCGCGGGGATGATGGACACGGTTGCGATCCCGGCGACGGCGACCACCGCAAAGGCGGCCGCGCTGATGGCGACCCTTTTGGTGAAGAAATTCCCGAACATCCTGGCGCTCCTTTGCTTTCGACTTGTTTTATGGTGGGCGGTGTCCTCATTCTCCCCGGCAGTTGCTCGCGTTCCCTGAGCCGCTCCTGAGACGTGAGGGTCGTTCCCGATCCGCCGGCCACACGGAGGCATCACGTGCACGGTGCCGCTGAGAGGCCGGTGGTCGGACTTTTCGGGGCTTTCGACACCGGCGAACTCGGCGAGATCGCGCTGCGCCGCGTGCTCGAGTCGGAGCTGACGCGGCGCCGTCCGGACATCGATCTCGTCGTGTTCGCCCCCTTTGGCGCCGAACGTCCCGTGCCGAGTGACGAGGGCCGCCCGGCCCGTCCGCTCGAGCGCACCGCGAACGCGGAGTCGATCGGCCTGGACGCCCTGATCATCGCCGGCGATGTGCTCGGCGACGACCGGCACTGGGCGGCGCGGTATCCGGTGCCGGACGAGGCGATGACCGATCGCGGTGTTGCGTCGCTTGCGCTCTCCGGTCAGCGGGGCGGCGCCGACGCCGCGCCATCGGTCACCTGGTTCGCGGTGGGTTCCACCGGTGGCGACCCCGACCTCACCGGCCTCGAGGGCAGGGACGTGTGGGCCAGGGATCCGGCCACCCAGGAGCGGCTCGGCGGCACCGCCGTGCAATCCGGAGACCCCGTGTTGCTGGCTGGACATCTCTTCGCGCCCGAGACGCTCCGGCGCCGCACCGACCTGCTGCGCCTGTGCGGGGCCATCCCCGCGGGACGCCGCGTGGTCGTCGAGGTCGCGTCGGGCCATCTCGGGTCAGCCGCCGCCGGCCACATCGTCGATGCGATCGCAGCCGCGCTGCGAAGCGATCCCAAGCTCTCGGTGGTGGTGGTGAGCCTCGCTCCGACCTGGCTGCCGTCGACGGATTCGATCCTCCACGTGCCGGGGCTGGCTGCCGAGCGCGTCCACCACCTCCCGACTTGGGTGGGGCTCGACGACGTGGCCGCCATCATGGCCGGGTCCTCGGCGGTCATCGCCACCTCGCCGGCCGGAGCGCACCTCGCGGCGGCCCTCGCGGCTCCCGTCTCGGCCCTCGACACCGGGCTGGGGCATCGATTCGATCCCGCAATCCCGGTGCTCGCCACCGACCTCCCGACCGCGGTGGCGGCGTTCCTCGCGGCCGTGCCCCGTGTCGGCATCGACGACGCGGTCCGGACCCTCGACGGCGCGTTTGCGGGGCTTGCCGAGCGGCTCCCGCACGCTGCGGGATCGCCGCGACCGGAGGGTGCACCTGACGAGATGGGCTCGGCGCTGGCCGTGCTCCAGCGGCGCCTGGCGGATGAGCGCACGGCACTGCAGGCGGAGCTGTCGCGGATGCAGGCGGAGCTGGATCACCTTCGGGGGTCGCCGGAGCATCGCCTTGCCCGGCCGATCCGGGAGCTGTATCAGCGCCGACAGCGGCGCCGCACGTGATCCGGTTTCCCGAGGTTCCCCGGCCGGATGTGACCGTGGTGATGCTCACCTACAACCGCTGGGACCTCACCAGGGAGGCGCTCCGGTTGCTCGCCGAGTTGACCGAGCCCCGCTATGAGGTCGTCATCGTCGACAACGCCTCGACCGACGGCACCGTCGATCAGCTGGCGCACGTCGGCGGCGCCACCGTTCTCCGCAATCCGCGCAACCTCGGCTTTGGACCGGCCAACAACCAGGGTGCCGCGATGGCGCGCGGCCGCTACCTGCTGCTGCTCAACAGCGACGCGTGGGTGAGGCCCGGGTGGCTCGCCCCGCTCCTCGACGTCGCCGACGCGGATGCGGCGGTGGCCGCCGTCGCGCCGAAGCTGCTCTACCCGGACGGCCGGCTCCAGGAGGCGGGGTCGATCGTCTGGCGTGACGCCAGGGTCCGCCAGTACGGCGACGGCGACGTCCCCAACCGGCCCGAGTACAACTTCAGGCGGACCGTCGACTACGCGTCGGCCGCCTGCCTGCTCGTCCGCCGCTCCGCATTCATCTCGGTCGGCGGGTTCGACCCCCGGTTCGCGCCGGTCTACTGCGAGGACGTCGACCTGTGCCTGGCACTCGCCGCCGGACCCGGGCGGGTCGTCTACCAACCCCGGTCGGTGGTCGAGCACGTCCGTGGGGCGTCGAGCGGCGGGGGAGTCCATGGCGCGCGGATCGAACGCAACCGGCGCCTGCTTCGCGCACGCTGGCGTGCCCTGCTCGACCGCCGGCCGCCGGAGAGCTGGCACGTCGAGCCGAGCGGGATCATCGGCGGTCGGGACGCGATCTCCTGCGAGCGAATCCTGGTGCTGACCGGGCCGCGGCCGGACCGTGCGGGCACCCCGAAGCAGCGGCGCCTGGCCGCCTTCCTGGGTGTCGCGGTGCGGCGATGGCCGGCGGCACGCTGGACCGTGGCCTCACTCGACGGCGAACCGGTCTCCAGGCCGGACGAGCTCGCGGACGCCGGCATCGAGGCGGTGACCGCCGCCCCTTCATGGGACGCCTGGCTCACCGGGCGGCGCCACCACTACGGGATCATCGCCGTCGCCGATCCGCGGTGGAACGAGGGCGCTCTGGGCGACCTGCTGAGCGCCACGCAGCCCCAGGCGGTGCGGGCCGCGGTGGAAGATCAGGTGGATCCCGGCGCTCTCGCGAGTGCTCTCGGACGCCCCGATCCGGGCATTCGGCCGTGGGTGCGTTAGAGTTTCGATCCCGAGGCCGCAAACACGGAGGCACTCATGAAGGTCGTCGTCTGCGTCAAGCAGATCCCCGACCCCAACACCACCGGCCAGCTCGATCCGACCACGCATCTGCTCAAGCGCGAGGGGGTTGAGGTCGTTCTCGACCCCGGCGACGAGTTCGGAGTCGAGGCCGGGCTGCAGCTCGTCGAGGCGCAGGGCGGCGAGGTCACCGTCGTGTCCATGGGTCCCGAGCGCGGCGTCGACGCGGTCCGCAAGGCCCTTGCCATGGGTGCGGCCAAGGGCGTCCTGATCTCGGATGACGCCTTGCGCGGCTCCGACGCGCTGACCACGGCGCGAGTCCTGGCCGCCGCCATCCGCCGGGAGGGGTTCGACCTCGTGATCACGGCCACGGAATCGACCGACGGGTACACCGGGATCGTCCCGCAGATGATCGCGGAGCTGCTCGACGTCCCCGCGGTGACCTTCGCCAAGACGCTTGAGGTCGACGGCACCACTCTCAAGGTGAAGCGCCAGACCGAGGCGGGCTACGACCTGGTCGAGGCGGGGCTCCCCGCCCTGGTGAGCGTCACCGCCGGGGTCAACGAGCCGAGGTATCCGTCCCTCAAGGGGATTATGGGTGCCAAGTCCAAGCCGCTCGACCGCCTCACCTCAGGAGATCTCGGGCTCGACGGCAGCGGCGGCGCCACGGCCGGCCAGAGCATCACCGGCGTCGAGCCCGCTCCCCAGCGTGCGGCCGGGTCGATCATCAAGGACGATGGAGAGGGCTACAAGCGGATCGCCGACTTCCTCGCCGAGAAGAAGGTGATCTGACCGATGTCTGTCGGAAAGGTCTGGGTGTTCGCCGAGATCGCGGGAGGCAAGCCCGCGCCGGTCGCCCTCGAACTCCTCACCAAGGCGCGCTCGCTGGGCGGAACGGTGGAGGCCGTCGCCTTCGCGCCCGACGCCGCCGACGCCGCGGCCGAGCTCGGCGCCCACGGCGCCACCACGCTCCACGCGGGCACCGATCCGCTCTGGGGTGAGCTGCTCCTCGGCGGCCCGGCGGCCGACGCCCTCGCGAGCCTGATCGCGGAGCACAAGCCGGATCTGGTGCTCTTCGGCATGACCTACAGCTCGCGCGACGTCGCCGGCCGGCTGGCGGCCAAGCTCGGCGTGCCCGTGATCGCCAACGGCCTCGATGTGAGCGATGGCGACGGTGTGTCCGTGCACTCCTCGGTCTTCGGCGGAACCCTCAACGTCGCGACCCGCTTCGAGAGCGCCGCTCCGGCCCTGGCGATCATCCGGCCGAAGTCGTTCGTGGCCGAGCCGAGTGGTGGCGCTGCCGCCGCGGTGTCGCCGGTGACGACCCCGATCGCCGACAAGCACAGGACCGCCCGGGTGACCGACCGGGTCGCCGACGTCGCGGCCGGCCCCAAGCTGGAGGAGGCTCCGATCGTCATCAGCGGCGGCCGCGGTCTCGGGGATCCAAAGAATTTCGAGCTCCTCGACCAGCTTGCCGCCGTGCTCGGCAATGCGGCCGTGGGGGCGAGCCGGGCGGTCGTCGATGCCGGCTGGGTGCCCTACGCGATGCAGGTGGGCCAGACAGGCAAGACGGTGAAACCGGCGGTCTACCTGGCGTTCGGCATCAGCGGCGCGATGCAGCACACCGTCGGGATGAAGGGCGCGCAAGCAATTGTTGCGGTCAATAGAGACGAGAACGCGCCAATCTTCAAGCTCGCGGACCTGGGGATCGTCGGCGATGCCCTGAAGGTGCTCCCCGCACTTGTCGAAGAGCTGCAAAGGCGCCGGTCATGAGCGCTGCACTGGATCGATTGCAATTGCCCGACAGTTCGCTGGCGCCGAAATTCGCAGGTATACTCGGATCTGCGATGGACGACAAGGTCATTGTCGACCTTCTGGGCCAGGTCGGAAACCTCTTCACGTCGAGTCTGGAGCTGAAGGAGACGATCGACTTCATGCTCAAGGCCGCCGCCGACCTGGTCGACTGCGATGCCGCAACGGTCTTCCTCCTCGATGAGGACGGTCGCGCTCTTTCGGCGATCGCGACGTATCCGTTCACCGACAACCTCGGTCAGGTCGCTCGATTCGAGCTCGGTGAAGGCATCGTCGGGTGGGCGGCGCAGCGTCGCAAGCTCGTTTCGGTCGCGGATGCCACCAAGGACCGGCGGTTCAAGACCCTGGGACTTGCGTATGCACCGCGCTCGTGCCTGGTGATGCCGCTCGAGTCGCCACAGCGTCTCGTGGGTGCGCTCACCCTGGCTCGCCGTGAGGTGCAGCCGTTCACGAGCATCGAGCAGGCGCTCATGCGAATCATCGCGAGCCAGGCCGCGATCAGCATCGACAACGCCAGGCTGTACACGGCGC
>DAIQQM010000148.1:0-5068 GCA_036786805.1 Candidatus Dormiibacterota bacterium
CGCCGACAAGCGCATCGGCAGGGTGCGTCTTGGGCTCGGGCATCATCACCTCGCCGACCGTCATCTCGATGACCTCTTCCGCCGTCACCCGACCCGTTCGCGCCATGACAGAAATAGTACGGGCTCTACCATCGCGCCCATGGTCGACGGCGCCGCTGGGATCGTGTTGGCGGGCGGCAGGTCCTCGCGCATGGGCTCGCCCAAGGCGGCGCTTTACTGGCACGGCTCGACGTTGCTGCGGCGGGTGACTGGGATCGTCGCACGGTCGGTCGACGGCCCGGTGGTCGTGGTATCGGCGCCGGGCCAGGCGTTGCCGGCGCTCGACGGCGCGGTCGAGATCGTCGCCGACGAGCGGGAGGGCCGCGGGCCTCTCCAGGGCCTGGCGGCGGGGCTGGCGGCGATCGGCGATCGCGCCGAGGTCGCCTACGTGTCCTCGACCGATGTGCCGCTGCTGCACCCGGCTTTCGTCCAGCGCGTCGTCAGTGCCGTCGACGACGGGTTCGACGTGGCGCTTCCCGACGTCGGCGGCTACCGCCAGCCCCTCTCGGCCGCGTACCGAGTCGCCCTGGCGAACACCGTCCAGGAGCTGGTCGCGGCCGACCGGATGCGCCCGGCGTTCCTGTTCGAACGGTCGCGGGTGCTGCACCTCGGTGAAGCCGACCTCCTGAAGGACGGCGCTGTGAACCGGCTCGATCCCGAGCTCGCATCGGTCAGCAACCTGAACGAGCCCGCCGACTACGAGCGGGCCCACGCGTTGCCGGCGCCCGAGATCGTCGTCGAGCGATTCGGACCGCTGGCCACCGCCGGGTCCGGGGCGCGCCGCCAAACGGTCCGGGCATGGTCGCTGGCGGAGGCCGCGGCGGCCGCCGGCGTCACCCTCGACGAGCATGTCGTCGCAGCTCTCAACGGTGACGAGATCACGCGCGACCCGGAACTGCCGCTGGTCGCGGGCGACACGCTCGCATTCATGGTCGCGGACGCGTAGATCATTCGTCCGCTTGTGGCGTGGAAGCGGTCTGCACGCGTATTTCACTGCACTGACAGGAAGTCACAGTTTCAATACTCATCGGGGAAGTGGGTACTTCCCGCGATGTTCGTGGCTACGCGACAAGGAGCGCCGACACAGGTGCCTCCCGGAGGTGTCCGTGAGCTTGGAAGTGATCGCGTTATTGGCAATCGGCACGTGGTTCGCCGTGCTGCTCATGGTCTTATCGCTGTGCCGTGGCGCGAAGTTGAGCGACGAAGCCACGGAGGGTGGGGTGGCTCAGCCGGTTATGCCGGGGATGGTCTGGGCTTGGCTTGGGCGCCGGGCTGGACGGTCGGGATGCCCCGGGTGAACGGGAGCGCGATCAGTGCGAGGAGTGCGAGGATGGCTTCCGCGGCGCGCAGTCCGTCGATCTGGCTCTTCTTGTTCTGCTTGACGATCTCGTCGGCGGTTGCGGTGGGGACGTTCGCTTTTTTCAGCGCGGCCTGGGCGTCGGCCTCGGACATGAACGGCACGCCGCTTGCAAGCTGGGTCGAGGATCGCCAGCACGATGACCACCTCTCCGGCGAACACCCACCGCCACGATGCGTAGGTCGTGAACAGGCCGCCGATCAGCGGTCCCAATGCGGCCGCGATCGCGCCGTCAATGACATGCCGAGATCCTCGCGGTGCATCGGCAGACTGGCATCCGGGTCCTGCCGCACCGGACCATCGGCTAACCACGGAGCGCCGCACCACGCCGCCAACGCGGACCGGTCCCGTTACCGCTCTAGCCGATCGGCGCGGCAGTCGGAGCCGTCCCGGATTTCGCGGAGGGTGTCGGGTAAATCCGCGGCGTTGTGACGGGAGCACAAGGAGTCGCAGCGACCGGGGTCGACGAGCCCGATTTGGCAGAAGCTGGTCGAGAAACGTGACTCATATGGGCGGTCTCTCGACCAGCCTTCGCTCTCACGGTCTCTCCATTGTTACGTCGCCACAAGAGACCGCACCGGGCCGAGGTTTAGGCGGCAGCCTCCCCGCAAACGCAGTCCCCCCCGGCTCGTCGTCGGAATGCCCCGTTAGCTCGCGAAAGCAGGCGCCTCCCGCGGCAACTTGCGGCGGAAGGCGGCCCACCAGCGGATGACCCCCGGCTCACTACCATGGGCCTATGACCGGCCAGAGAGTGCCCGGCGGGGTGGTGCATAAACTGCCCGCGGACTTGCGGAAGGCGCTGATCGCCAACACCACCGCACTCGATGCCTGGAAAGAGATCACGCCCTTGGCCCGCAATGAGTTCATCTGCTGGGTCGAGGATGCCAAGCAGGAGACCACCCGAGAGCGCCGCATTCGGCGGACCCAGGAGGAGCTGGAGGAAGGCCAGCGCCGGCCCTGCTGCTGGCCCGGGTGCAAGCATCGCGAGCGCACCGGCAGGTAGCGGTCCGGCAGGACCAACATCGCCTCGGGCAGGCTGTGCTGTACTCGCGCTCGGCGCTCTCGACCGGACCAGCTCGGATCGATCCCGCTCCGCGAGCGGGTAGCTCGTCACGGTCGGTCATCCGGCGTGGAAGCCTCCCCCACGCCTTGCGTCCCGGATCGCCCGTCAGCTCAGCGCCGCCTCCCGCGCCGCGTGCGCGCGGCGAGCGAGCTCGGCCGACTCATGCACGGACGAGCCCTCGGTCAGGTTGATCGCGACGAGCCGTCCGGCTGCCTGGGCGGCCGCCTCGGCCAGCAGCGCCCCCGCGATCGCATCGCTCGCGAGGTTGCGGTTTCCGGTGCGCGTGATGTCCGCGGCCAGCTCCGCCAGCTCGGCCCCGACGTCGGCGATCGCGAGCGGCGACTCCGAGGCCGTGGCGCGGGCCTCCTCGATGCGCACCGCTCGCTCGGGATCATCGCGGGGCAGCCGCAGCGCCTCGAGCACGGGCTCGTACGCGTGCAGCTCGATCTCCGCCAACTCAAGCGCCCGGGCTCGCAGCCCTGCCGCGCGCCGCGCCGTCTCCTCGCACTCCGGGCTGAACGCCGCCGCCATCTCCACGAGCGAGGCCGCGATCGCGCACGCGCAGGCCGCGCTCGAGCCGCCGCCCGGCGCCGGCCAGAAGCGCCAGCAGCTGAGGCCGGTTCGGGCCTGCCAGGGGCGGACGGTCCTGGTCGCGAGCGACCTCGAGAATCCGCTCGACAAACTCCTGATTCGCGAACGTCTCTTCCAATCGGGTCAGGCAGGAGCGCCAGGAGACGAGTGCGCGAAACGCTTCGGGGTCGTGCGGAAGCGCCGCTCCCAACGCCGCGCGAAGTTCGGCCCGCGTGCCGGGCTCGGGCTCGGGCTCGAGACCGTTGCGGAGCGCCGCAATCTCGGCGATCCGGTCACGATCCTCCTCGACGTTGTCTCGGTACCACGGCGTCAGCTCGGCCTCGGTCACCGCATCCCACACATCGGCGAACTCAAGGGGGTCATCGAGGTGCGACCGGATCACGTCTCGCAGACGCTGGACATGCATCAAGCCGAGGCTCATGCCACGGCCGTTGGAGGGATTCGTGCAGGCGGAGGCGTCACCGACTGCCGCAATGCCGGTCGCCACCGGCACGTCACCCACCCGGAAGCGGCGGTAGCGGTCGACGATCCCGCCCATCGCCAACACGTCGGTGATCGGTTCGCCGTCGAGCCACTGCACGTGTCGAGGACACGCTGCCACGAGCGCGGTCCACAACCCGGGGTCGCGCAGCCGTTTGAACAGCTGCTCGCCGGTCGTGCTGAACAGGGTGACCGACCAAGTGTGATTGTCGGCAGGAAGCGTGAGAACCGAGAACGTCCCTATAGGTGTGAGCAGGGGACCCCTGACCTCGGGCAACTTCCCGGTCCGCGAGCGAAAGTGACGCGTGTAGTAGACGAATCCTGAGTCCTCAACTTCCTCGTGGACCGAAGCCGCGCCTGCGGACTCCAGCCAGCGTGGAAGCTGCGAGCGCCTGCCCATCGCGTCGACCACCAGATCCGCATACAGCTCCTCGCCCGCATCGGTCCGCACGCCGCTCACGTGCGGCGTGCCGTTGTACCTCGTGACGAGGAGCTCGCGGACGGAGACGCCGGGACGTATGTCAATCCCCCGCTCGGTCTCCGTGGCGAGCCTGATGACCTGCTCGAGCACCGGCCGGCGCGCGGTGGTGGTCTTGAAGCGCTCATCTCCGTCGCGGGGTGTCCGGTCCTTGATCGAGGGAGGCATCAGACTCATAGCATCGAACCGCAATCCGCCTGCCGACTCGAGGGTCACGATGATGTCCGGCAGCTCCTCCTCGAGGATCATCCGGCCGCGCGATTGGAGGTAGTGAGGCTGGTGAAACTGAGTTACGCCGTCACGCGCCCAGTTCTCCCATGCGTCCAGCACCGAGACGGGCGCCGACTGTGGGTCCTGCTCGAGCACCGTCACCTCGTGGCCGTCGCGGCGCAGGAGCAGTGCGGCCGCTGACCCACAAATCCCGGCTCCCAACACGATGATCTTCGACATCGATCTCACCCCTGCTCGGTCGCGCGCCGGGCGAGCGCCGGGGGTTGCTGTGGCTGTGCCACGGAGGGGTGGTCAACCGGCAGCGTGTACCAGTGACGCTTGACGCAGACGAGCTTGATGTGCTCGACCGGGGCTGGGACGCCGTCGAGCGTGAAGCGGTCCGTGATTTCCGCAGGCAGGCCGCAGGTCGGGCAGTTCAGCAGCGGGTCCGCGGGGATGTGGATGTGAGGTGGTGTCATTGTGTTCGCCCCCGAGAGGTGTTGGCCGTGGTGGTCACTACGGCCGAACCTCGTCGTTGGTTCGTAGAGACCGGCGTCGGCTCCCTGATACGTTCGGTGCCGTCAAGGATCCGTAGTCCCCGGCGAGCGGAGATCAGGCGAGAACCCTGATCCGGCCACCCTGATGAGAGGGCTAGGCGCGGGCTTATGCTTTGACCGGGGACCAGGCCATGATCGAAACGGCTCACCCGCTCGTCGGCCGCGACCGCGAGCTCGACGTGCTCGACCAACTCCTGGGGGAGCTTGCGTCCGTATTTCCGGCACTGACCTCGAAGGGCTCCTACGCCGCGACGGCGGATGACCTGCTCGCGGTGGTCGAGCGCGCGGGCTTC
>DAIQQM010000045.1:0-19234 GCA_036786805.1 Candidatus Dormiibacterota bacterium
GTGTCGACCCGCGAGAGCAAGCACGAGGTCGCCGCCACCGAGAACCTCTTCGCCCAATGGCGAGAGCGCGCCGCAGGCGTCGGGCTCGATGCCACCACCATCCAGACGCTGCTGGCACGCGAGCCCGCGGCATCGCAGCCGCGCCGGCTCGACGTGGAGCGCAGCAGCGAGCTGCTCGGCGAGCGGGGGCTCACCGCGCAGTACGCGACCTTCACCCGTCGCGACGTCATCCGCACCCTGGCCGCGCACGCACCGCTGGGGATGAGCCGCGCCCAGCTCGAGGCCACCGCCGACTCGATCCTCGCCGACCGCGAGGCGGTGCAGCCGCTGGTGCCGCACCGGCTCGAGGGAGAACGCGACACCGACGCGATCACCCGATGGGTCAATACCTGCCACGAGTTGCGCTACACCACGCCGGAGATGCTCGCCATGGAGCGGGGCATGATCGCCACCGCCCAGCAGCGATCGGCAGCGTGGGTCGGCGTCGCCGACACGCGCGAGGTCGAGGCGGCTGTCGCCGCGCGGCCAACGCTCACAGCCGACCAGCGGTCGATGGTCAGGACCGTCTGTCGGAGCCCCGCCGGCGTGGTCGTCGAGGGCGCCGCAGGGGTGGGCAAGACGTTCGCCCTCGACCTCTGCCGGGAGGCGTTCGAGGCCACCGGCATCCAGGTGGTCGGCTGCGCGCTCGCCGGCAGGGCCGCCGACGTGCTCGAAATGGGTGCGGACATCCCCACCTGGACTGTCACCGGGATGCTCAACGAGCTCCAGGTCGACCATCTGCCACTCGGCGGCGTGCTGGTGGTCGACGAGGCGGGCATGATCGGCGACCGCGAGCTTGCCGAGCTGGTCTCACTCTCGGCACGGGACAACACCAAGCTGGTCGTGGTCGGTGACCCCGCGCAGCTCCAACCCATCGGCGCCGGCGCGCCGATGCGCACCCTGGGTGAGCACATCGGCAGGGTGCTGGTCACCGAGAACGTGCGCCAGAAGGAGCCCTGGGAGCGAGCGGCTCTCCAACTGGTGCGCGACGGCGAGGCGCGAGCCGCCTACGAGCTGTACCTGAGCCACGGCCGCATCCACGTCGCCGAGTCCGTTCTTGAGCGACGGGCGGAGGTGGTCGCCGAGCATGCGAGGCTCGAGGACCGGGGCGTCGATGCGGTGATCCTGGCCCAGCGGCGCGACGAGGTTGCCACCCTCAACGAGCTCGCCCGGACAAAGGCGGTCGAGGCCGGGCGTGTGCACGGCCCCGCGCTGACCGTCGACGGCAAGGAGTACCAGGCCGGCGACCGAGTCCTCTGTCTGACCAACGACCGCGGCAACGGCGTGAGCAACGGCACCCGCGCCACGGTGACCGCGGTGGACATCGAGCAGCAGACGCTCACGTTGGAGCGCGGCGATCATCGCCAGGTGGTCATCGACACGACGCGGTACGACGCCATCGACCGCGGCTACGCGATGACCGTGCACAAGGCCCAGGGGATGACCGCCGAGGTTGCTCTCGTGGTGGGTTCGGACGGCGCGACCCGGGAGTGGACGTACACGGCGATGTCCCGCGGCACCGAAGCAACCCACTACTACGCCGTTGCCCAGCCGCCCGAGCGCGACCGCCTCGGCGTCAGCCATGCACCGGCACCGATGCAGCCCGCAGCGGAGCGGATCGTGCATTCCTGGGAGCGCTCGCTGCAGAAGGAGTCGGCGCTCGACTACCCGGAGCGGTATCGCGAGGCCGAGCGTGAACACACACCTTCGGCACTCGACGTCTACGCGCCCGCGACGGAAGCCCAGCGCGCCGCCCTCGGCGACCTCGGCGCCCCGGAACCTGGTGAGCACGCAACCCAGCTCGAGGCTGCCCTGGAGATCGATCGTTGGTCCGATCAGGCTCCGGGCACGGGGGTGGACCAGTGGCTGCGCGAGACCGACGCCGCCGAGCACCGGCTCGAGCAGCTCATCAGCGACCTCGGCGGCGCGCGTCCCGACGGCGCCGACCAGGCGCCTCTATCCATGGGGGAAGCGATGGCGAACATGGCCGTTACGTTCGCGCAGCTCGAACGCCGCCTGATTGGACAAAGAACTGTCACAGCAATGGCCGTCGCCCGGAAGAAAGGTGTCCATTGCGGTAGGCCCCGAGTACTGCCAATCTCAGTCGTCAAGGCCATCAAGCGCCAACGGGCTCAGGGCAAGACCCTCGAAGCCATCGCTTCTAGCTTGAACGCTAAGGCCATCCCAACGGCCCACGGCGGCTCACAGTGGTATGCCTCGACCATCAGGACTGTCCTGCGTTCTGCCTAGCCCTGGACGCGCTCACCCGTCCGATAGTGCTCGAACTCGACAGCGGCAGGTGCTGATTGAGCTGGATTGGGCAAGGTCCGGGATCGGCGGAACCCCGGGCCTCGTTCCCAAATCTTGCTACAGGCCGAGGATGAAGCTGTGCAGGTTGCCAGCAGAATCCACGTACGTTCCGACGATCGCTTTCCCGTCCGCGGCAATGGCGTTGTTGCTACCCGGTTAGGACATCACCATCAAAGAGCCAGGGGCTAGTTACAGGAAGGATTTCGCTTACTGCCTTGCCCTGCAAGGTGTAAATCCATAAGCTCCCATTGGTGGCTGCGAGGATGTCGTTGTTATCCCACCAGCCTGCAAGTCCCAGGTTTTGGAGATCGACATGGCTGTGGTTAGCCAGGGTCACGATTTCGATGGAGGTATTGGGGATCTTGCCGCCCCCACACGGGTTAAAACTCTCGCGAAAGACGGCGACCTGGGTCCCGTCGGGACTGATAGAGGCGCCTGAGGCAATGGACTTACTCTCCGAGTAACTCACTCCATTGATGAGGACGGTGTGGGGATCATTGAGCAGGCCGGCGACGGTTACGCCGCTGCTGGCCCCCAAGAATCGGTCATTGCCGGTGAAGAGTTCAGTCAGCGTGCCAGTACCGGGGTTGATGGCGAACCAGGCGTCCGCGGCAGTGTTATTGCCGGCACCACAGTATTCATCTTCGGTCCGTTGCATGATGATGCCGGTATCGGTCCAACCTACCAACGTCTCGGTAAAACCAACCGGCGCGACCCAGCGGTACAGAATTCGGTTGGCTTCCCCGAGGCCACCGACTTCGACTACCCCATGGTGCTGGCCGACCGAGTTGGGGGTCTCATCGACGGGCCAGGCCCACTCGGTCCCAGTGGGCGAGACGACAAATCCCCAGGAGTAGCTGACGTCACCGGCGCTGGGGAGAGCGGGAGCAGTCCCGGTACCGAGCAGTTTGTCGGTTCGGGAGAGGACAACTACTTTGTTGGGACTGGTGGGAGAGGCTTGATAGAAGAAGAAGAGGTTGGAATTGCCAGCTTGGGGTTCGAGGTTGTATTTGCTGGCTTGTGCTGCGGTCAGGCCAAATAACTGCCCCTCTTGGGCGTTGGTCAGTCCCCACTGTTCCACCCCTTGGGCGTTCACTACTTCCATCGCCCCCTGGCCTTGGTAGAAGAGAGCCAAGGGAGGTTCGGGAGCTGGGGTAGGAGCCGCTGTCGGGCTGGGGGTCGGGACCAGGGTTGGGACCGGAGTGGGAGTTGGGGTGGAGCGGGAAGGGGAGCTTGGCGATGCGCCGGCACCACAAGCGGCCAAGAGTAAGGCCAGGGGCAAGATGGCGATCAACCCATGACGGTGGTTTCGGTTTCGGGTTTGCATCTCACCTGTTAAACCGCAGCCTGACCAAAAGGGTTTCGACGAGGTCGTCACAGCAGGTACCTTCTGATCGCAGTCTTCGCCTTGTCCATCACTGCGAACAGGGCCAGAGGCCACCTCTTGTACCGCCAAAGGTCCCGCGATCTGAGGGGCGGAAGAGAGGCAGGAGGACGGGCTGAAGGTGGGATGTTCGGGGGACATCGCTCTCCGTCGTGCCTTGCGAGCCCCCGGGGCATGGTGTTCGCGGACCAAAATCGCACCGGGCCTGTCCATTTCGTGTCCATTTCAGGGGTCTGCCAATGGCCACAGTTGACGCATTCTGACTACCCCTGGCAATTCAGGATCGAGGTTTCCGCTTCCGCCGATGAGGGTTCGACTCCCTCTCCCGGCACGCCGAATCCATTGATGTGCTTTCGCGATCAGGCCGCGCGCACGGCACGGTCGGTCAGGAAACTGGCGGCTCTGAGTCCAGCACGGTGCGATCGAACATCTCAAGATGACCGCACCGGCTGCATCGGTACGCGTCGATCAACCAGTTCCGCTCGTTCATCTCCGCGAGTTGCCCGAAGAACAACTTGGCGGCGCTCGACGATCCGCCGATCACGACTGGAATGTGCCCCACCCAGGTCGCGGGGGCATGGCACCGAACACAGTCGACTCCACTGCTTTCGGCCATCGTCATCGCAGATGCTACAAGACGTCGGTCAGCCTCCACGATGCGGGTGAAAAGAGCCTCGACGTTCGTGATCGCCGTCGCCTGGTGCTCGAGTGGTCGTGGTGTGGGTTGCCGTGGGAATGGTTCAGTGGTTCCCTGGGGGAGTTCGGAGAACCCACCCGGGTGAGACCGACGCCGTAACACCCGCAGCGTGGAACGGAATGGTGACCAATGCCTCTAGACAGGCACGATGTTGGAAGCTTGCATGAGGCTGCTAACCAACTGTTCGATGCCCCTGAGGTGGGCCGATGAACACCAAGAAGATCGTGGTCGGGGTCAATGGCTCGGCGGCGGCGAATGCCGCGCTCGAATGGGCCGTCCGGGAAGCCGCGCCCCTCGGGGCCGAGATCATCGCCGTCCACGTCGTGCGGCCGATCGGTGGGCGGGCGCCGGCCGCGAGTGTCAGTGACGTTCGCCTGCGGGAATTCGACTACCTCGGTTCGGAAGCACAGGCACGCGTCAAGAAAGACGTGTTCGGGCCGCTGACAACCTCTGCGGTCGCGCACCGGATCCTCATCGTGGAGGGTCATCCCGCGACCGAGATCCTGAAGGTGGCCGACGCCGAGAATGCCGCGCTCATCGTCGTGGGCAACGGGCTCCACAGCACCATGGAGGACCTGTTCCTCGGGAGCGTCGCGCACGAGCTGACCCACCGCGCTCGGCGGCCACTGACCGTCGTTCCGGCAACCACGCACACGTCTGACGTCGACACGATCGGCAAGGCGCACGGCGGGACCAACGTTCCGAGACAGACACAGGCACATCGCAGCGGCGAGCACGCCGATGAGGTCGGCGCCCTTGAGATCCACACCGTCCGTTAGGTCTCTAGGCTAGGCCCCCCAACGGCGCCGGGCAGCCGCTCACTCGGGACCTGCCGCGCACGGCATCATTGCCGGCATGGTCCTTGCGCGATCCGGCGGCGCACCGTCGCAACCGCTGCCTCCGTTGATCAAGTGGGTGCTCCCCGGCGGCGTGGTGGCCCTGACGATCGCGCTCATCGGCGGCTACGAGTTCCACTGGTCGTGGACGGGGGTGACACCCAGCGACCAGCTGTGGGATCTCCTCCACGTGATCGTCCTGCCGGTGGTGCTCGCCACGCTGCCGATCTGGTACCGGACCCGGAAGCGCTGGATGATGGAGTGGCATGTCGTGTTCGGCGTCGTCGGCGTGGCGTTTGCCATCCTCGTCATCGGCGGTTACGGCCTGGGCTGGCGATGGACCGGCTTCCAGGGCAACACCCTCTGGGACTGGCTCGAGCTGCTGGCGCTCCCGGTCGTGGTTGGGGCACTGCCCCTCTGGTTCTCGACCAACAAGCGATTCGAGGATCGGTGGCGCGTCGTCGGGCTCGTGGGACTCGCGGTCTTCGTGAGCGTCGTCGTCGGTGGCTACGCGCTGGACTGGGGCTGGACCGGCTTCAAGGGGAACACGCTCTGGGACTGGCTGCGGCTGCTCCTCGTCCCCTTCGTGCTGCCCGCGACGCTGGCATGGTTCTCCGCTCGGGCGGAGTCCGAACGCGAGTCGCGGGCACGAGTCCAAGCCTGACCGACTGGGAGGGGCTCCTCGTGCCTGAGAAACGGCGGCAGTGGGTATCAGAGAAAAGGGCGGATCTCGCCCGTCCATGCCGGAATCACGAGGAGGAACATCAATGCTCATCAGCACCGCCAACGACCTGCCCGGTTACGAGATCACCGAGGTCCTCGGGGAGGTCTTCGGGCTCACCGTTCGGTCCCGGAACATCGGCTCGCAGTTCGGCGCGGGCTTGAAGTCGCTCATGGGCGGCGAGCTGAAGGGGATGACCCAGAACCTCGCCCAGAGCCGGCAGGAGGTCATCGAGCGAATGTGCGGCGAGGCCACGGCCAAGGGCGGCGACGCCATTGTCGCGATGCGGTTCGACACCTCGGAGATGGGCGGCAACTGGACCGAGATCTGCGCCTACGGCACAGCGGTCAAGGCGCGGAAGCTCTAGACGGCGGCCGCGAATCGATCGAGCCGGAACGGCGAGAGGTCCGCGTCGCTCGTCCCCGTCGTGACGCGCTGCGCGATCGCCTCGCCGACACCGGCCGAATGCTTGAACCCGTGCCCGGAACAGGGCGAAACGAGGAGTACCCCGGGAAGGTCGGGGTGATCGTCGATGACGAAGTTCGCGTCCGGGGTGACCGTGTAGAGGCATCGCGCCGTCCGCAGGCATCGCGATGACAGGCCGGGCAGCCGGACGCTGAGTAACCTCTCGTAGAGCGCGCGCGGCTCGCCGGCTTCGACATCGAGCGACGCTTCGTCCGCCGTGGTCGGGCTGTCGAGCTGCTCGTCCGCCACCTTGATCTCGCGCGTCCCGTCGATCGCCGGGAATCCGTAGAACGCGTTGCCGTCATCGAGGCCCCAGATGAACACCGGCATCGCGCCCGATGTGTGGTCGCCAGCCTCCGGGCTCAGCTCGAACCAGTTGAGCACCTGGCGGTACACGGCAAACAGCCGGAACAGCTCCGCTCCGATGAAGTCGCGCACCCACGGGCCAACCGCAAGGACCACGCGGCCGGCCTCGACGGCGCCGCCGTCGGTGCGGACGCGCACGCCCCCTCCCGACGGCTCGACGGCGAGCACACGCTCGTCGCGGCGGATGTCGGCGCCGAGGCGGGCCGCGACGGTGAGCTGCGCGCCGACGCAGCGCTCCGGGCGAACGAACCCCGCGGTCGGCTCGTAATAGGCGGACTCGGTGCCGTCAACCCCGAACTGCGGGAAACGGTGCTTGACGTCCGCCGCGGTGAGCAGCTCGTGCTCGATCCCGTACCGGCGCGCGCAGGCGATGGTGCTGGCAAGGAACCCATGTCGATGGTGGCCGGCGGCCCCGCCGCCCGCGGCCTCGATGATCAGACCGCCGCACTGGGTGAGCAGGTCCTGGCCGGTCTCGGCTTCGAGCTCTCGCCAGATCGCGTGCGATCGGCGCACCAGCGGTGTGTACGCCTCGCCCTCGCCGATCGCCTCGCGGGTGATCCGGGTGTCGCCGTGGGTCGAGCCGTAGATGTGGGGTGGCGAGAATCGATCGATCCCCACGACGCTGACCCCGCGTCGCGCGAGCTGATACAGGGTCGCCGCGCCCGCCGCGCCCAGGCCGACCACGGCAACGTCATACGTACTCACGGCCGCAGCCTACTACCCTGCGCTGGTGACGCAGGACCACTACTTCAGTGCCGACCCTAAGGTCGCCTCGCACCCGCGCACGATCCGGGTCGACCTTCCGGACCTGAGCTTCGAGCTCGACACCGATCGGGGTGTCTTCGCGCATGGCCACCTCGATTTCGGCACCGATCTGCTGCTGCGCAGCCTGCCCCCGATCCCGCCCGGGGATCTGGTCGACGTCGGCTGCGGATACGGAGCCATCGCCATCACCGTGGCCCTGCGCAACCCGGATGCGCGGGTATGGGCGGTGGACGTCAACCGCCGCGCCCTCGACCTCTGCGCGCGCAATGCCGAGCGGGCGGGCGCCGTCAACGTGGTGCCCGCCGAGCCCGATGCCGTCCCGGCCACGATCAGATTCGCCGCCGTCTACTCCAACCCCCCCGTCCGGCTCGGCAAGGAGCCGCTCCACGACCTCCTCCTCACCTGGATCGGGCAGCTCGAGCCAGAGGGCGTGGCGAACCTCGTCGTCCAGCGCCATCTCGGCGCCGATTCGCTGGCGGCATGGCTGACGGGCCTCGGCCATCGGGTCGAACGGGTCCGCTCCAAAGCGGGCTATCGCGTCCTCGAGGTGCATGCGGCCGCCGGAACTCCGCATCATGGAAGCCGTGCCCGCTAGCCCCGGACCCGCCGGCTTCATCACCATCAATGTCGACCCGGTCCTGCATCTCGGGCCCCTGCCGATCCACTGGTACGGGGTCATGTATGCGGTGGCGTTCCTGGCCGCGTATCAGTTCGGCGTCCTTCCATACGCGAAGCGCCGGGGCCTCCCCAAGTCGGCCGCCGAGAAGATCTGCGTCTGGACGATCATCTTCGGGCTGCTCGGCGGCCGTCTCTACTACGTCGTGCAGCAACCGAACCTCTGGCAGAACTACGTCCTGCACCCGGTCAACATCATCGCGTTCTGGCAGGGTGGGATGGCCTTCTTCGGCGCCATCATCGCCGGCTTCGTGACCCTCGCCATCTGCGCCTGGCGCTACGGATACAACCCCTGGACCGCACTCGACGGCGGTGTGCTCTTCGCCGTCGTCGGCCAGCCGATCGGGCGCATCGGAAACGTCATCAACGGCGACATCCTCGGCGCACCGAGCACGCTGCCGTGGGCGACCGCGTACTCGAATCCGGCCGCGATCCTGCAGCCGAACTTCAAGCTCTGCACCGCCGCGCAGTGCATCGCATACCAACCCGCCGCGGTGTACGAGGCGCTGGGCACCATCTGCATCGGGGTCATCCTGTACCTGCTGCTGCGTCGGAACGTGCGCCCCGGCGTGCTCGCCATCGCGTACGTCGCCCTCTACGCGATCAGCCAGCTCATCCTCTTCGAGTTCCGTGCCAGCGAACCGCCCGGACCCCTCGGTTTGCGCGAGGCACAGTGGACGTCGATCGCGATGCTCGTCGTCGCCGTGCCCCTCCTCTATCTCCTCTGGCGACGCACCAGCGCGCGGTTCGAGACGCGCTCAGCGGACGAGTCGTCGGCCGCCCAGGAGCCCGCCGCCGCCCGGTGACACAGCAACTGCTCTACAACCTCATCGGCTTCCTCGAGGTCGCCCTGACGGTGCTGATCATCGCGCGGATTGCCGTGTCCTGGATCGGGCTCAGCCCGTGGCACCCGGTCGTCCGCTGGCTGCGAGTCATCGTCGACCCCATCCTCGCTCCCTTCCGGCGCATCCTCCCCACCTTCAGCGGCATCGACTTCTCACCGATTCTCGCGATCCTCGTCATCAACTTCGTCGCGCAGCTGCTGCAGGGGCTCGTCTACGGCTACGCGAACCCCGGTGCGCAGATCTCCTCCCTCATCGAAACCCTCGTGGTCGACATCGCGATCGTGATCGCGGTCCTCGTATTCGTTCGGGTCCTGCTGGCGCTCTTTCACGCGGATCCATGGCATCCGATGGTGCAGATGGTCCGGTCCTTCACCAACCCGCTGGTGGCTCCCTTCGCCGGACTGCACCGGGGCCGCGTGACCGCCGGGGTCGATTACCCGGCGATCGCGGCGCTGGTCATGTACATCGTGCTGATCATCGTGATCAAGATCGTTTTCGGGCTGATCTTCGGGCCGGTCTGACCGGCGCCGTCAGCGCCGCGCGGCGCTGCGCTCGCGCTCCGGTGCGCGCACCCGGCGCATCTCGACGCGATACGCGTTGTCCCCGACGAGGAGCTCCACAGCGCGTTCGAGCGCGGGACACGGATCAACGGCGAAGTCGACGCTCAAGGTGATCTCGTCGACGCTCGTCCCCGAGTCGACGTGCAGGACGACCTCGCAATCACCCTGGTGTTCCTCGAGTGCCTGCCGGAGTGCTCTGAGGCTGCCGATCTGCGACGCCTTCACGCTGAGATGCACCGTGCTGTCCCTGCGCCAGGTGGCGAGACGCGGATCGTCATACGCATACACCGCCTCCGCGAGGATCTGCGGGGGTTCGAGGTCGACGCGGTCGTCCTCCTCGCCCGCGGGGGGCGCCACGGCGCCGCTGGTGGTCCGGCCCGCCTCCACCTTGCCGCGCACGACGATCACCGCGTCCGGCCGCAGCGCCGACACGCACTCCTCGAAGACACGGGCGAAGACCACGACCTCGACGCTGCCGGTGAGGTCCTCGATCTGCAGTGCGGCCATGCGCTGACCCGTGGTGCTTCGCCGGGGCACGAAGGTGCGCATGTCGCGGATGGCGCCGCCCACCTGGACGATGAGTCCGTCGAGATGGGCGCCGAGCTCGTTGATGGTCGTGTCGACGCGCTGCTGCAGCTCGCCGGCAATCCTGCGCAGCGGGTGGTCGCTCAGGTACATGCCGAGGAACTCTCGCTCCCAGCTCAATCGCTCGTCGGCCGCGATTGCATAGGGACCGTTGACGTCGCGGCCCTCGAGATCGTCCGCGGCCTGCGACACCGGCTCGATCAGCACGATCGTCTCGCCGAACAGGGAGGTCTGACCCGATTCCCGTTCGCGACGGATCGTCGCGGCGCGATCGATGACGCGATCGAGCACCGCCAGCATGGCCCCACGTTCACCGAGGGAGTCGCACGCGCCGCTGCGGATGAGCGCCTCGACGACGCGACGATTGAGGTCGCGACTCGCCACCCGCAGGCACAGGTCGAAGAGCGACACGAAGGGACCGCCGGCATCGCGTTCGGCAACGATCTCGGCGGCGACCCGCTCGCCGACGTTCTTGATGTGGCGCAGCCCATACAGGATCTCGTTCTCATCCTCAGCGGCGAGACTGAACGCCGACGCACTCCGGTTCACATCCGGCGGTCGGACCACGAGGCCTCGGGCATGCGCGTCGAGGATCGACTGCTTCAGCCTGTCGAAGTTGTCCGCGCGGCTGTTGAGCAGCGCGGTCATGTACTCACGTGGGAAGTTCGCCTTGAGATACGCGGTCTGGTACGCGATCAACCCGTACGAGATGCTGTGCGCGCCGTTGAACCCGTACCCCGCAAAGAGTGCGATGAGTTCGAAGAGTTCGAGCGCCGTCTCCGGCGCGACGCCGCGCGCCGCGGCACCACTGAGGAACTGTTCGCGCTGCTTGGACATCTTCACCTTGTCCTTCTTGCCCATCGCGGCGCGGAGGATGTCGGCCTCGCCGAGCGTGAACCCGGCGACGGCTGAGGCGATCTTCATGACCTGGTCCTGGTACAGGATCGCCCCGTAGGTTTCCTTGAGGATCGGCTCGAGCTCAGGAAGCATGTAGGTGACCGGCTCCTCACCACGCTTGCGCCGCATCCAGGTTGCGGTGGCGCCCCCCTCGATCGGACCGGGGCGGTTGAGCGCGACCGCGACCCCGAGATCCTCGAGGCACTTGGGCTGCATGTCGATGAGGATTCGCTTGGCGAAGGTGGCCTCGAGCTGGAAGATGCCGTGCGTGTCGGCCTTGCCAAGGAGCTCGTACGTCTTGGCGTCGTCGAGCGGGAGGTGGTCGATGTCGAGGTCGATGCCGCGGTGCAGACGCACCAGGTCAGCCGCCTCGGCGATGACGGTGAGGTTGGAGAGCCCGAGGAGGTCGATCTTCAGCAGCCCGATCTGGGACACGCCGTTCATGTCGTACTGCGTGACCGCGGTGCCGTCACCGGCAGTCGAGCGCTGCAGCGGCACGATGTTGGCGAGTGGCTCGGATCCGATGACCACGGCCGCCGCGTGCGTCGACGCGTTGCGGCAGATCCCCTCGAGTCGCTGCGCGTTGTCGATGATGTGCTTCGCCCATTCCTCGTGCTCGTAGAGATCTTTGAGCTCGCGGCTCTCGGTGAGCGCTCGATCGAGGGTGATGTTCACCACCTGCGGCACCAGCTTCGCGAGGCGGTCGACATCCGGCAAGGGCACGTTGAGCACGCGACCCACGTCACGGATCGCCGCCCGCGCCGCCATGGTCCCGAAGGTGATGATCTGGGCGACACGATCTCGTCCGTACTTCTCCTGCACGTACGCGAGCACGCGGTCTCGTCCTCTGTCATCGAAGTCGATGTCGATATCAGGCATCTGCACGCGCTCGCGGTTGAGGAACCGCTCGAAGATGAGGCCGTAGCGGAGCGGCTCGATGTCGGTGATGTGCAGCACGTAGCTCACCAATGAGCCGGCGGCGCTGCCGCGCCCGGGCCCGACCCGCACCCCGTCGCACCGCGCCGCCCGGATCAGGTCCCAGACGATCAGGAAGTACGCCGAGAAACCCGTCTCACGGATGACGTCGAGCTCCATGAGGAGGCGCTCGCGAACTTCCGCCGTCACCGCGTCCGCGTAGCGCTCCCGCACCCCGGCCTCGCAGAGCTCGCGAAGGTACGTGTCGGCGTCGAGCCCCTCGGGGATCGGCGAGTACGTCGGCAGCAGATTCCGGCCCAGGGGAATCTCGACGTGACAGCGATTCGCCACGGCCATCGTGTTGGCCACGGCCTCGCCGTAGGCGGCGAATCGATCGCGCATCTGCTGCGTGCTCGCGAGGTAATACTCGGGCCCCGAGAACCGGAAGCGCTTCTCCTCCTCGCGGCGCGCACCCGTCTGCAGGCAGAGCAGGATGTCGTGCGCCTCGGCGTCCTCAGGCTTGATGTAATGCGAGTCGTTGGTGGCCACGAGCGGCAGACCGGTGCGGCGCGCGATCTCGACGAGGCCGGCGCGGACCGTGTCCTCCTCGGGGATGCCATGGTCCATGAGCTCGAGGAAGTAGCCGTCCGCACCGAAGATCTCCGCATGCTCGCGTGCGACCGTCTCGGCGCCGGCCATGTCGCCCCGAAGGATCGCCTGCGGCAGCTCGCCGCCGAGGCACGCGGACAGGCAGATCAGGCCCTCGGCGTGCTCCGCGAGCAACTGGCGGTCGATGCGCGGCTTGTAGTAGTAGCCCTCGAGGTGTGAGGTGCTGACCAGCTTGATGAGGTTGCGATAGCCCGTGTCGTTGCGCGCAAGCAGGATGAGGTGGTTGGGATCGCGGTCGGTCCGGCCCTCGCGATCGTGGCGGGAGCGCGGCGCCATGTACATCTCGCAACCGAGCACGGGGTTGATCGCTGCCGCGCGCGCGGTGGCGTAGAAATCGATCGCACCGTAGAGCACACCGTGGTCGGTGATTGCGATGGCCGTCTGCCCCATCGCCTTCGCGCTGTCGATGAGCTCCTTGACACGTGAGGCGCCGTCGAGCAGCGAGAACTCACTGTGCGTATGCAGGTGGGCGAAGCCTCCCGACTCGATCTCCTCGCCGGTCGCGGATGGCTCCTCCACTCTGCCTCCTGGGTGCTGTCGATGACAACGAACAGACGTACGCTACCACTCCACGGCGACCGGCCGCCGCGGCATTGAGGGTACCGCTCAGCGGGTGGCGGCGTACTCGGTGGCGTCCTCGGACGACGCCGCGCCGTCGCGTCTGAGCGTCACCACGCTCTCGACGTGATAGGTCTGCGGAAACATGTCCACCACGTCGAGTGCCTCGATGCGATACGGCCCCGACGCCACCAGCGTGTGCAGGTCCCGCGCCAGCGTCGCGGGATCGCAGGACACATAGACGACTCGCTCCGGTCCCGCCAGCGCGAGCCAGCCCGTCACCCGGCCGGAGCACCCTGCCCGGGGCGGATCGAGGATCACCACGTCGGCCATCTCCGCGGCGCCGACGCGCGGCAGCGCATCCTCCACCGGCGACAGAACGAAGTGCATGCGCTCGGCGACGTCATTGACCCGCGCGTTGAGCACACCGAGCTGCGCGGCGCCGCGGTTGCTCTCGATGCACACCACCTCCTGCGCCTCGGCGGCGAGGTGGGACGCGAGCACGCCGATGCCCGCGTACGCGTCGACGACGCGGAGACCCGCATGGCCGCCGAGTGCGTCGATGACGCACTGGTAGAGCACGTCCATCTGCGCCCAGTTCACCTGGATGAACGCCTCCGGGGTGACACGGAAGGTCATCCCGCGCCAGCGCAGTGTCGTCGACGTCGTGCTGACCCGCCCACCGCCCGGGAGGTCGAGGCCGCCGTCGAGCGCGCCACCGGCCAGTCCCCGCTCCGGCTTGGCGTGAATGAGCAGCTCCTGCCCGTCCTCCCCGACCGTGAGATGCAGCGTGTTGAGCGCGTTGGTGGCACTCGAGTTGAGCAGCTCGCGCAATGCGGGCAGCGCGGTGGTGATCCGCGGGTGATGGATCAGGCAGTCGTCCACGGCGATCGGCCGCCAGCTGCGCGCGCGGTTGAACCCGAGCGCGGGCGGCGTGGTCTCGGTCCCGGCGATGACGTGGAACTCGCCGCGGAGCCGATACCGCCACGGATCCTCGACCGCGTGCACGCGCGGCGCCGGATGCTCGATTCGCTGCCGGTGCAGAGCATCGAGCACGATGTCCCGTTTCAGCTCGACCTGATGCGCGTACTCGATGTGCTGGAGCTGGCAGCCCCCGCAGCGGGGCACGTACGGGCATGGCGGCGTGACGCGATGCGTCGACGCGTCGACAACTCGCACCACCTCGGCGAACGACGTCGAGCCCTTGCGGTAGCGAATCGAGATCTCGACGTCCTCGCCGGGAATGCCGCCCTCGACGAGCAGCGTCGCACCCTGCTCGTCACGCGCAAGGCACAGTCCACCGTGGACCATGCGTCCGAGACGCACCGGGCTACTGCTCCGAGAGACGTTCGCGCAGGAGACGGTTCGCCAGCGGCATGTCGGCCTTGCCGCCGGTCGCGTCCTTGACCGCGCGCATGAGCTGGCCGAGCGCCTGCTGCTTGCCCGCGCGGAAGTCCGCGGCCGCCGCGGGGTTGGCCGCGATGGCGGCGTCCACGAGTGCCGCGAGCTCGGTCGCGTCGCTCACCTGGGCGAGGCCGCGATCGCGCACCAACGCCTCGGGATTGCCGCCTGACACGTAGAGCTCGCCGAGGAGTTCCTTCGCGGTGGGACCGTTGACGGTGCCGGCATCGACGAGGCGGAGCAGGCTCGCGAGTCCGGCGACGCCGAGCCCGCTGTCCTGCAGCGGCATCCTGTGCTCGTTCGCCAGTGCGGCAACATCGCCGCTCTGCCAGTTCGCGGCAAGTTTGGCGGGAACACCTGCGGCGACCAGTGCCTCGTAGGTGTCCGCCTCCTCGCGCGTGGCGGTAACAACCGCCGCGTCGTACGGCGTCAACCCGTACTGCTGCTGGAAGCGATGCGCCCGTGCCTCGGGCAGCTCCGGCAGGGTCGCGCGCACCCGTTCGACGAACGCATCATCCAGCCTCAGCGGCGGGAGGTCGGGCTCGGGGAAGTAGCGGTAGTCGTGTGCCTGCTCCTTGCTCCGCTGGGAGATGGTGCGCCCGTGAGTCTCCACCCAGCCCCGTGTTTCCTGCACCAGCGTGCCGCCGGCGAGGAGCACGCTCGTCTGCCGCTCGATCTCCGACTCGAGCGCACGCTGCACCGCGCGAAACGAGTTCATGTTCTTGACCTCGACCTTCACGCCGAGCTCCTGCGCGCCGCGCGGGCGCAGCGAGATGTTGGCGTCGCAGCGGAAGGATCCCTGCTCGAGGTTGCCGTCGTTCACCCCGATGTAGGTGAGGATCTGACGCAGGCGCACCAGGTACTCGCGCGCCGCCTCCGGTGTCCGCAGATCGGGCTCGCCGACGATCTCCATCAGCGGCACACCGCAGCGGTTGAGATCGATCAGTGACGACGTCGCGCTCTGCAGCACATCGCCGGCGTGACGCATCGTGCCCGTGTCCTCCTCGAGGTGCACACGGGTGATGCCGCAGCGGACCGTCTCGCCGCCGACCGGGAACTCGAGATGTCCGTTGACCGACAGCGGCAGGTCGTACTGCGAGATCTGGTAGCCCTTGGGCAGGTCCGGATAGAAGTAGTTCTTGCGGTCGAACTTCGTGAAGGACGGGATATCGCAGTGGAGCGCCAGCGCGGTGCGAACCGTGAACTCGACCGCCTGTTCATTGATGGTCGGCAGGACGCCCGGGAGCCCGAGGCAGACGGGGCAGGTGTTCTCGTTCGGGGCGGCGCTCGTGTAATCCGCGGGGCACCCGCAGAACATCTTGCTGCGTGTGAGCAGCTGCGCGTGGACCTCGAGGCCGATGACCACCTCGAAGCGATCGAGAGCCCCGGATGGGATCGCGGCGGTTGCGGTCATGCGGCCTCGCCCGCGTAGGGCGAGTCGACGCCGTGGAAGGCGGTTGCCTGCTCATACGCGTGCGCAACCCGCAGCACGCGCGAGTCCTCGAATCGCGGTGCGATCACCTGCAGCCCGACCGGCAGGCCGTCGACGAATCCGCACGGCACGGAGATGCCGGGAATGCCGGCGAGGTTCGCCGGCAGCGTGACGACGTCGCACATGTACATGGACAGGGGATCGTCGCGCGAGCCCATCGGGAACGCCACGCTCGGGGAGGTGGGGCACACGATGGCGTCCACCGCGTGGAACACGGAATCGAACTCCTGGCTCACCAGCGTCCTGACCTTCTGCGCCTGACGGTAGTACGCGTCGTAGTAGCCGCTCGACAGCGCGTAGGTGCCGAGCATGACCCGGCGCTTGACCTCGTTGCCGAAACCGGCGTCGCGCGTCTCCAGGTACATGTCGGTGAGCGACGCGCGCTCCACACGGTTGCCGAAGCGCACGCCGTCGTAGCGCGCGAGGTTCGACGAGCACTCCGCGGGCGCGATGATGTAGTACACGCTCAGCGCCACGTCGGTGCTCGGCAGCGAGACCTCCTGGAGCGTCGCTCCCTGGGCCTCGAGGACGCGGAACGCAGCCTCGACCGCTGCGCGAACCCCGGGCTCGGTTCCCTCGCCGAGATATTCGCGCGGGATTCCCAGGCGCATCCCCGCGATGCCGGCATGCAGCGATGCGAGTGGATCGTCGACCGCGCGTGGATCGGACGTGCTGTCGCGCGGATCGTGACCGGCAATCGCCGAGTAGACGAGCGCGCAGTCCTCGACGGTGCGCGTGAACGGACCGATCTGGTCGAGCGACGACGCAAAAGCGATGAGCCCGTAACGGGAAACCCGTCCATAGGTGGGCTTGAACCCGACCACGCCGGTCAGCGCAGCGGGCTGGCGGATCGAACCACCGGTGTCGGTGCCCAGCGAGTACGGAACCGAGCCGGCTGCAACGGTCGCGGCGCTGCCTCCGCTGCTGCCCCCGGGCACGCGCTCGACGTCCCAGGGGTTGCCGACCGGTCCGTATGCCGAGTTCTCCGTCGAGGAGCCCATCGCGAACTCGTCGCAGTTGGTCTTGCCCACGCAGACCGCACCCGCATCGAACAATCGCTGCACGGCGGTGCCGGTGTACGGCGGTTTGAACCCGCGCAGGATCTTCGACCCGGCCGTGGTCTCGATGCCGTCGACGCACAGCACGTCCTTGAGCGCCATCGGAATGCCGCAGAGCGGCGACGCCGTGTCGGGATGCTCCTCCAGCGTTCGGGCGGCGGCGTCGGCCTGCGACTCGGCGAGCTCGCGGGTGACCGCGAGGTACGCGTTCAGGTCCTTCTCGGTTCGGTCGACGTGCGCCAGCGCGCCGTCGAGCAGCGCGCGCGGGGTGGTGCTGCCGTCGCGAAGCGCCGCGGCCAGCTCGGTGACGGTCCTAGGCGTCAAGGTCGTCGCCCTGGATCGCTCCCACGATGAAGTGGCTTCCATCCGACGCGGGTGCGTTGCGCAGCGCTGCGGCAGCACCGATCGGCGGCTCCGGCACATCGGCGCGCATGACATTGACGAGGTCGCCGACCTGCGCGGTCTCCGCAAGTGCCGACGTGTCGACCTGTTGCAGGCGCGCGATGTGATCGAGGATCTTCTCCAGCTCGCCGAGCAGACGATCTTTCTCGGTGTCGCTCAATCCCAGGCGGGCAAGGCTTGCGACGTGATCGACTTCGGCGCGGGTGAGTGTCATGGAGCGGCTATTATCCCGACCTCTCGTCGGATTCGAGCGGGAGCCAGGTCAGCACGGTCTGTTCGGTGGGTGTGAACCCGGCGGCGAAATAGGCCGCGAGAGCCGCCTGATTGTCACCGCGAGTCCACACGCAGGCGAACGTGACCTCGCGGCTGCGAATGAGCTGCATCGCCGCCGCCATGAGGCGATGGGCGACTCCCCTGCCCCGCCCCTCGGGTTTCACGTACAGCTCCGCGATCTCGGCCTCGAGACCCGTGCCGGGGTCGAAGAGGACCACCCAGCAGAGCCCGATCGCCTCCCCTGCGGGCGCGCGGGCAACGAGGATGCGGTTCTCCCCCGAGAACCGGGGCGATGTCGTGAGATGCGCCCTCAGCTGCTCCGGCGTCTCTTCGGGATGGTCGTAATGGCGCTGCTCGGCGAGTGCGAGGTCCACGAGCATCGCGTGGACCTGGGCGTCCTGGTGATCCTCGAGCGTTTCGATGCGGACGTCGTCGGGATCTCCCATTGGCAGCCATTGTGGCTGCTCAGGGCGCGGCGACCCCGCTGCCGGAACTGATGCCGGTGGCCGAACCGGTGCTTCCGGAGCTGCTCCCCGTGCTGCCGTTGCAGATGGTCGGCGCGTGCGGCGACGGCGATGCGCCCGGCTGGGCAGGTTCGATGATCGGCTCGCATGGCGGTCCCGGGGGAATGCTCACCGGGCTGGGAACGGGGATGGTCACGCTCGGACCTTCGCTCCCGCCGCGTCGGGTCCAGTCCGAGCCGTCCCAGGTCCACGTCTGGTCGTACAGCCCGGTCGCACGCGACGTGGTCCCGGCGCCGCCGAACATCACCACCTGACCGGTGGCGGCGTCATAGGTGGAGACCGCGCCACTGACGATCGAAGGGCTGGTGCCAGGGTGCGCCCGGGTCCAGACCCCGGTCCAGAGCCACGTCTGTCCGCTTTCCGTCAATGCGACGTCGCTGTGGGAGGCGGGGTCACCGACGAACGCGACAGCCGGCATCGCCGGGCCGCCGTCAAAGGTGGTGACCTGCTTCCACGCCGTTCCCGTCCAGACGCTCTCGGTTCCGGTCCCGCTCGCCGACGGGTGCGCCGGGTTGGCGCCGAGGCACACCGTGCATGGCAACGGTGCCGGCGCCGGAAGCGCAAGGTTGCCGCTGAAGGTCGCCAGCTTGCCGCTCACGGCGTCGTCGACGATCGACGAACTGAACAGCTCAAAGGACGTCGTGCTCGAGGTGGTCGTCATGACCTTCCATTGATGGCCGTTCCAGCTCCAGGCAGGCACCTCGGCGATCGGCCAGGGGCACTTCGGCTGAGCGTCGGGCATTGCGTTGCTCTGCAGCGGGCAGGCGATCGCCGGCTCCGCGGCCCCGAGCGCGGGC
>DAIQQM010000046.1:0-19126 GCA_036786805.1 Candidatus Dormiibacterota bacterium
GGCCTCGCCCATTTCGACCTCTACCGTGCCATCGAGCACGCCGGGAATCCAACTGATCTCGAGGTCACCAAGGCGCAGCTCCTCGGCGACCTTGGCAAGCAGCTCGGGAAGGCGGTCACACAGAGCCGGTCCGATCCATTCGGGTTCGGCTTCCCCTGGGACACCTTCGATACCACCAGCCACGGAGCGGGCCTGGTCGTGATGGCGTCGGAGTTCGACGAGCTCACGGACACCGACACCTACGCGCGTGACGCCGCGCGCTGGC
This sequence comes from Candidatus Dormiibacterota bacterium, assembly GCA_036786805.1. Classification (GTDB taxonomy): domain Bacteria; phylum Chloroflexota; class Dormibacteria; order Aeolococcales; family Aeolococcaceae; genus Palsa-851. Next base: position 266 of record DAIQQM010000046.1, read on the forward strand.
TCGGCAACATCCTCGGCGCCAACGCGTGGGGTGCGTCGCTGATCGTGGGTGACGGCACCACGTTCCCGGATTGCATGCAGCATCAGGTCGCGAACCTGGCCGGCTCGCTCAACGGCGCGGGTCCCGTCCTGGCGGGTGCCGCCGTCGAAGGACCAAATTCATTTGCCGCGACCGGGCTGGTGGCGGGCATGCGCACCTGTCCCGCCAACGGCGTCGATACCTTCGCCGCGTTCAACAGCTCCACCGCGGTCTTCCAGGACAACGTTCAGTCGTGGTCCACGGACGAGCCTGCGCTCGACCTCACCGCGGCGACGCCGATGGCGTTCGCGTGGCAGATCGACAACGACCCGAGCGTTCCATGACAGCTGTCCGGCAGGATGCTGGAGATAACCACCCTTACTAACGTTCGTCGGGAGACACCTCGCATGCCGGCACCAGAAGCCGCGAAGCCCAGCCTGCTTCGCGCCATCAACCTGCGCACCACCTTCGAGTTGGTGCACGCCGGCGGCCCCGTGGCCGCACCCCACGTGGTGCGGAGCACCGGTCTCTCCAAGCCCACGGTTTCCGAGGTGCTCGGCCAGCTCGTGGAGCTCGGCCTCCTGCGCCGGGTCGGCCGCACCAGCGGACTGCCGGGGCCGAGTGCGCAGCTCTACGACGTCAACCCGCGCGCAGGATGGGTGTTGAGCCTGGACGTCGGCCGTGTGTGGCTGCGCGCCGCGCTCGTCGACCTCACCGGTGCGGTCGTGGGGCGCCGTGCCGCCCGGACGCCACGGAGCAACGCCAGGGCCGTGATCGCGCAGTTGCGCCAGGCCGCGGAGACGGTGACGGGCGAGGCCGGGATCTCGCTCGACGACATCAACCAGGTGGTGGTGGGCACTCCCGGCGTGCTGCGTCCGGGCGCCGACCACCTCTCGCTCGCGCCCCAGCTCGCCGGTTGGGAGAGCTCCAAGGTGATCCCCGCGATCCGGGAGGCGCTGGTCGCGCCGGTCATCTTCGAGAACGACGTCAACATGGCGGCGGTCGGGGAGCACGCACACGGCGTCGCCCAGGACAGCGAGGACTTCGTGCTGCTCTCGGTTGGCACCGGCGTCGGGACCGGGGTCTTCGTCGACGGCGCGCTTCGCCGCGGAGCCGCCGGCCTGGCCGGGGAGATCGGGTTTCTCCGTCTCGACCTCGACGCCGAGATCGGCGACGGACACCGCGCCACGTGGGGTACTGGAGCGTTCGAGAGCCTGGTCGGTTCCGCCGCGATCGTGGCGCTGGCGCGCGAGCACGGCCTGCGCGGGGCGAATTCCGTCGCCGCGATCTTCGACGCGGCACGCCACGGTGATCCGCACGCCGACCGCGTCGTGCGCACCGAGGCGCGGCGTCTCGCGCATGCGATCGCCGCGGTCGCGGCGGTGCTCGACCCCGAGCTGGTCGTCCTGGGCGGTGGCATCGGGACGGGCGGCGGCGATCTCCTGCTGCGTCCCATCGGCGAGGCGCTCGCGTCCATCTCTCCGTTCTCACCGCGTCTCGAGGTGTCGACGCTCGGAGTCGACGCGGTCATCGCGGGCTGCAGCATCACGGGCCTGCGACTGGCGTTCGATCGCATCTTCGGCTCGGACACGCCGATCGCGCGAACCGCGATCGACCTGATGAAGGCTCGCGAGCAGCGCCGCGGCGAGGACACCCCTGCCGGCAAGACCGCATGAAGGTCGCGGTGGTCGGCGGCGGCAGCACGTACAGCCCCGAGCTGGTGCACGGCCTGGGCGGTGTCGGCGAGCGCCTCGGCGTGGAGGAGCTGGTGCTCCAGGACCCGGACGCGGAGCGCCTCGAGGTGGTCGGCGGCGCAGCGCGGCGCATCGCACGGGCGCACGGCTTTCACGGCCGCCTCACGCTGACCGGCGACCTTGATGCGGCGATCGATGGTGCGTCGGCGGTGCTGCTCCAGATCCGGGTCGGCGGCCAGGCCGCGCGCCTGACCGACGAGACCATCCCGCTGCGTTGCGGGTGCGTCGGGCAGGAGACGACCGGGGCAGGCGGTTTCGCCAAGGCGCTGCGCACCGTGCCGGTGGTGCTCGACATCGCAGACCGTGTGCGCAGCCGCGCCGCCGATGGCGCGTGGATCGTCGACTTCACCAATCCGGTCGGCATCGTGACCCGCGCGCTGCTCGACCACGGGCACCGCGCGGTCGGGTTGTGCAACGTGGCAATCGGCTTTCAGCGGCTGTTCGCCGGATGGCTGGGCACGGCGCCGGAGGCGGTGCAGCTCGGCCATGCAGGCCTCAATCACCTCACCTGGATCCGCTCCGTCCAGGTGGACGGCGAAGAGGTGCTCCCGGTCCTGCTCCGCACCCATGGCGACGAGATCGCCGCCCATGTGGAGTTGCCCCGGCGGATCATCGACAACCTCGGCGCCGTGCCCTCCTACTACCTGCGCTACTACTACCAGCACGATCTTGTGGTGCAGGAGCTGATGGAGTCGCGGAGCCGCGCCGAGGAGGTCATGGACGTCGAGCGAGACCTTCTGACCCTGTACCGCGATCCGCAGTTGCATGACAAGCCGGACCTGCTCATGCAGCGCGGCGGCGCCTACTACAGCGAGGCGGCGCTGAACCTCCTCTGCGCTCTGTACGGCGACAGCCCCGATGTTCAGGTCGTTGATGTCCGCAACAACGGGATCATCCCGGACCTGCCGGCGGATACGGTGATCGAGGTGCCGGCGCGCGTGGGGCCGGGCGGCGCGGAACCGCTGCCGGTGCCGGCCCTGCCCCCGCACCAAGCGGGCCTGATCGCACACACCGCCGCATACGAGGCGCTGACCGCCGGCGCTGCGGTGACCGGCGATCGCGAGACCGCCTTTCGCGCACTGCTGACGCATCCGTTGATCGGTCAGACCGGGCTCGCGGAGCAGTTGCTCAGCGACCTGCTCGACGCCAACCGCAGGTACCTGCCGGCATTCGCATGACCGACGGCGAGCTGATCGTCGCGGTCGACGGTGGCAACTCGAAGACGGACGTCCTCCTGGTCCGTGGGGATGGGACGGTGCTGGCCTCGGTCCGCGGCCCTGGATCCTCGCCGCACCAACTCGGACTCGGACCCGCGGTCGCGGTGGTCGGTGATCTCGTCGACCGCGCGTGGGTGGCGGCAGGGCTCCCGGGCAGCAGGGCGGCCCTCGCGGCGGTCTTCATGGCGGGTGCGGATCTCCCATCGGAGGAGGTGGCGCTCGCCGAGGCGGTGAGCGCTCAGGGCTGGGCTGACCGGAACCATGTCGCCAACGACGTGTTCGCCGTGCTCTGGGCGGCGACGGGCACCGGGTACGGGGTGGCGGTCACCGTCGGTGCCGGGGTGAATTGCGTCGGCTCGGCGCCCTCGGGTCGCCGTGCATGGTTCCCGGCGCTCGGCGAGATCACGGGCGACTGGGGTGGCGGCCCGGACATCGGCATGGCCGCCCTCGGCGCCGGCGTGCGCAGCGAGGACGGCCGCGGAGCGCCCACGGCGCTGGCGGGCGCGGTCGCCGGGTACTTCGGTTATGCGACCGCGCTCGAGGTGGCAGTCGCCATTCACCAGGGCAGCCTCAGCGCCGCTCGCCTCGTCGAGCTGCCGCCGCTGGTGGTCACGGCCGCCGAGGCGGGTGACGCCGAGGCGATCGCGATCATGCGCCGGCAGGGCTCGGAGGTCACCCGGCTCGCCCTGGCAGCGTTGCATCAACTCGAGTTGGAGGACGCGCCGGTGCCCGTCGTGCTCGGCGGATCGATCCTCGTCTCCAGTCGCTCGATCCTGCTGGACTTCATCGCGGCGAGCATCCGCGCGGAATCGCCCAACGCCCAGGTGGTCCTGTGCACGACTCGACCCGTCGTGGGCGCGGCGCTGGCCGGGCTCACGCTGGCTGGAGCGAACGGCACCGCGCAATCGCGTCTTCGTGGCTGGCTCGACGAAGGATCGGCGGGTGACACAGCGTGAACGGCGAGAACATGGCCGCCGAGATGGCGGAGCAGCCCGCGGTGCTCGATCGCCTGATACAGCGGCGCGCGGAGGTCATGGACTCGATCGGCGAGCTGCTCCCTGAGCACCTGTGTGGCACCGTTCTGCTCGCTCGTGGATCGTCCGACACCGCGGCGCTCTACGGGCGCTATCTGTTCGAGATGGCGAGCGGCAGGCCGGTCGCACTCGCATCACCGAGCCTGCACACCCTCTACCGCATCCCTTCCGACCATCGTGGCTACGTTGCAGTCGGCATCAGCCAGTCGGGTCGCACGCCGGAGGTCGTCAGCGTCCTGGAGCGGATGCGCGCCACCGGTGCGCGCACCATCGCCATCGTCAACGTTGTCGACAGCCCACTGGCCGCTGCCGCCGACGTGATCATCGACCTTGCGGCGGGAGGGGAGCTTGCGATTCCGGCGACCAAGACGTTCACGGCAACGCTCGTGGCGCTCGCGCTGGTCGCTGCGGCGATGGGCAGGGTTCCGTGGAGCGAGGCCGACCTCGCCGCCCTGCCGGAGCACGCCGGCCAGGTGCTGGCGGATCGCCACCGGGCGGACCTGGTCGCGCGCCGGCTCGATGGCGCCGACCGAGTGCTCACCGTGGCGCGTGGTCCGCTGCTCGCCGCCGCCAGCGAGACCGCGTTGAAGATCCGCGAGACCTCGGCGATCTTCGCGGAGGCGTTCTCCGCTGCCGACCTCCGTCACGGCCCCATTGCGGCTGTGACACCCGACGTTCCGGTGCTCGCGTTCTCCGCTCCGGGTCCTGCCGCTGCCGACGTTGCCGAGCTGTCCGTGGCGCTGCGGGAGCGCGGTGTGACCGTGACCACGATCAGCGCGGAGCCAGGCTCCGACCTTCCCCTGCCACCCGCCGTCCCCGAGGAGCTCCAGCCGGTGGTCGCATCGATCCGCGGCCAGCAGATCGCATTGTCGGCCGCGCTCGCACGACACCTCGACCCCGACGCGCCCATCGGGCTGACCAAGGTGACGCTGACGCGCTGAGGCCGCCTACAGTCCGGCGAACAGGCTGCGCTCAGGTCGAGGCTCCCCGAGTACGCCGCGCGAGAGGATGAAGTGCTCGGTGCCGAGGGTCGCCTCGAAGATCTGCGCCGCGATTGTGGAGAAGGGGCTATCCGGCTCGTACTGGCTGAGGTGAGCGAGAAATGCCGCGCGCTTCTGCTCGAGAAACGCGGAGACATCGACATCGGTGGTGATGTCCTGGTCGGGGATTCCGACGATCTGGCCGACCTCCAAGGGGAGCAGCGCGTCCGACTCCCGCGCACGGCGCTCGATCTGCTCGACAGCGCTGCGCGGCACCGCATGCATGTAGAACTTCGCGGGCGACCACCCCTCGCCGCGGAGCAGGTCAAGGGCAGCGACCGTGGTCCGATACGCCTTGACGTGGTCGGGGTGCCAGTACGTCCCGTCGGGGGTGTACGTCACGACGACGTCGGGGTGTTCCTCACGGATGAATGTCGCCACCCGCCGCGTGGTGTCCTCGAGCGGGGCTGCGTGGAACGCCCGCGAGGCGTGGTTGCTTGGCGCACCCGCCATGCCCGAGTCGCGATAGCCGAGAAACTCCTGACGGTCGACGCCGAGGATCTCGCACGAGCGCATGAGCTCGGCGGTCCGGACCTTGCCGAGTCGCGGGCGCACCGCGGCGGCATCCATGTTGTGGATGTCGCCCTCCTCGCCTCGTGTCGCGGTCAGCAGGACGACCCGGATGCCATCGTGGTGCGCGCGCAGCATGACTCCGCCCGTCGCGATGCATTCATCGTCGGGATGTGCGTGGACGAGCAGGAGAGTCGTCATGGAGCCTCGCATCTATGCGAAGTCTGAGACTACTCGATTCCTTCCCTGGTTCTTCGCCGCGTAAAGGTTGCGGTCTGCGGCGCCCAGCAGCGCAGCCTGGCTCGTGCGTCCACCCTGCAGCATCGTGAAACCGATGCTCGCCGTGACGACCTCACCTGCCATCACGCCATCCCAGCGAACCGACTCGATGGCTCGACGAACGTCCTCGCAGCGCCGCATCGCTTCATCGATCGGGACCGCCGGAAAGACGAGCAGGAACTCCTCGCCGCCCATGCGAGCGGCCCATCCGGATTCCGCCGTGGCGGCTGCCAGGATGCCCGACATGCGGACGAGCACGGTGTCTCCAACGGCGTGCGAGAAGCGGTCGTTGACCGTCTTGAAGTGATCGAGGTCGACCAGTCCGATCGACAGCGGCGAGCCGTCCTCGCGCGAGCGGGCCAGCAGGACCGGCAGCTCGGTGTCGACGTGACGCCGGTTGCGCAGGCCGGTGAGCGCGTCACGCAGCGAGAGCTGGCGGAAGCGTTCACCCTCTCGGCGTGCCTCGGTGGTCTCGAAGACCGCCTGGAGCGTGCGCGCGTTCGCCTCACGCTGCGCGGCCCGCAGCGCCGCGTCCTCCTCGTGGAATTCGATGAACTGCTCGTACGCGCGCTCGAACAAACCCTGCGCGGCGAAGAGGCGGGCGCGCTCCTCGAGCGCCTCCACCCGAATGGCGACCATGCCGCGCGCCGCGCACATCTCGATGCAGCGATCGAGGGTCGCACCCGCGGCCTCCATGTTGCCCTGCAACCGTTGCGCGCTCGCAGCTGTGTTCAGGGCCTCGCCGAGACCCTCGATGGGGCGCTGGTCGATGCACGCGTCGTCGAGGATCGGCCGCAACGTCGCCTCGGCTTCCGCGTAGAGACCGAGCTTGAGCTGGGCGTTCGCAACCGTGTCGAGGCAGGCCGCGTCGAGCTGAACGTGGTGACGCTCCGCAAACGCCTGCATGCGCTTCGCGATCTCCATCGATTGATGGGTGTCACCCGCGTCGTCCTCGAGCCAGGCGAGGTTGTTGAGGATCTTGACTCGCAGCGGCACGTCGTCGAGGCCGTCAGCGAGCTGCAGCGCGGCGCGGTAGCGCTCGCGGGCCGCGTCCCACGCGCCGGTGCGCACCAGCACCTGGCCGAGGCCGAACAGGTGGTCGGCGCGCATCCGCTCGGACATGGTCTCATCGAGCAGCTCGACGGCGGGGACGGCGTGTTCCCACGCGCTCGGCACGTCACCGATGAAGTCGAAGAAGACCGACAGGAGGCGGTGGCTCCGAGCCATGAGATGGCGATGCCCGCGCGCGGTGGCCCACTCGTTGATCTCCCGAATCAGCTGGCCGCTGGCGGTGTGCTTCCCCTTGCGGCAGAGCACGTCCGCCTGGATGAGCTGGGCGCGTTTCTGGCCGATCTCATCGCCGAGCGCGCGAGCGCGCCGCTCCAGCGCCATGGCCGGCGGGTAGGCCGCATCAGGATCAGAGAACGGCACCATCTCCAGGAGGTCGAGTTCAACCGCGAGGCGCTGCAGGCGCTGTTGCGCCTCCGGCGATGCCGAATCCGCTGCCATGGTCCCGGCGATCACCCTGAGCTGCGGTGCAGCGGCACCGCTCGGATGTCGAGCCATGCCCAGCACGATATGCCGCCGCCGTCGCAGCATTCGCACGGTTGACGCTCTGTCACGACAAAGTCGTCCGTTCTGACAAGGCGCCACAGGCTGTCATCCGCTCGTCACGGGCCGGCGGTCCGCGCGTCGCGCGTCGCGCGTCCCTAAGCGCTGACCGCAGTGGTGTCGAGCTGTCGCCACGAGGACCCGTTCAGAGCCCAGAGGTGCACGGGCTGGGCGACGTAGGGATTGCTCGGCGTGGCCGACCCGATGATGAGCAACTGCCCGCTGGTGGCATCGGTGATCTCGGCCACCGGTTCGATCGGAAGGCGCGCGACGTCCGTGAGCTCCCAGGACCTCCCGGTCCAGGACGCCAGTGCGGGAAGCGCCAGCATCGGGCCGCAGTTGCAGAGCGTCAGACGGCCGCTGGCCGGATTCAACGCAAGTGAAGAGCCCGGAAGCGGCTCCGCGGAATCGGGGACCTGGAGCCAGCGGTGTCCATCCCAGCGCCAGGTCGTGTCGAGCGCTCCCAGCTGCGATTGCGGTGCGAAGCAGCACCCCTCCGCGATCAGCGACCCCGTGACCGGATCGAAGGCCATGGGGAGGTTGAAGGCGCTCGGAGCCACCGCGCCGTGCACCTGGAGCACCCAGTGCGTGCCACTCCAGATCCATGTCTGGTCGCCGCCGGAAGCATTGCCGGCCGCGGTCACGAGCACCATCTCGTCGAGCGCGTCATCCCACGCCATCGAGGCCCCCTCGCCGGGCGGCGGCCCATTCACGCCGCGGTCGAGCCGGCGCCACGTGTCTCCGTCCCACGCCCAGGTGTCGTTGAGTGACGGCCCACCGCCGAACGGAGCGTGCCGTCCGCCGAACAGCAGCACCTGCCTGGTCTCCGGGTCGAATGCCGCGGCCGCATCGATGCGACCCGGAGGGCTGGTCACCGGGGCGGCGAGTGCCCACCCACGAGAGGTCCAGATCCAGGTGTCGGCCTCATCGTCGACGCCTCCGAAGAGCACCACCTGCACAGTCACCGGGTCGTCGGCCACCGCGAAGCCGATGCCGGAGATCGGTCCTTTCGGGATCGGCGTCGTCGCCGCGGATGGTGCGGGCGTCGGGGATGGGGAGGGCATCGGCGTCGCGGGCCGCTGCACCGCCGAAATCACGAGGCCGGCAACCGCCGCGGTCGCGACCACCGCCCCGAGCGCCGTCGAGCGTCTCACGTGGATGGCCCACCTCCCCAGATCGCCGAGCGAGCGCGCATTGCGCCATGGTCCCAGGGTTCACCGGGACAATTGAGCGATGACGGTCGAGCGGCTTCCGCTGACCACGTTGCTGTCGCAGGCGCTGGTCGCTTTCACGATCGAGTTCGACAACGAGGCCGAACACCGGATGCCGCACTACAGGGTCACGCGAGGCTCCGCGGGCACGCGGGATGGCCCGTGGCTGGTGTCGATGGTCATGTGGTGCAACTGCATGCGATGGCTCGGTGAAACGCCGTTGCCCGTGCACGAGCTCGAGCGTCGGGCGCGCACTCGAACCAATCTCCAAGGCATGCGGCGGTGGCGCTACGTGTCTCTCGAACCGGAACCGGACGATGCGCGGCGGAAACCGCCGGAGTCAGCGCTGCTGGTGCGCGCGACAAAGCTCGGCCGCATGGCTCAGCAGGTCTGGTCTCCGCTCGTGCCGATCATCGAGGACCGGTGGGCGCAGCGGTGGGGCAGCAAGGAGATCGACGCCCTGCGCACCTCGCTGTGCGCCCTCGTGAGCCACTGCCGGCTCGACCTGCCGGACTGCCTCCCCACCCTCGGGTGCGGGCTCTGGTCGGCAGGGCCCCTACGCCCCCCGTTCGCGCCGTCGGACGGCGGATCGGACGACTGCGGCGACCTTACGCTCGCGACACTTTTCGCACGAGCGCTCCTCATGATCGCGGTCGACTTCGAAGCGCGCTCGAGGGTCTCGCTCGCGATCTTCGCCGATGTCCTGCGCGTCCTCGACGAGGAGCCGGTGCCGATTCGCGATCTCCCTCGCCGGTCGGGGGTCTCGAAGGCGGCGATCAGCATGGCGATAGCCGTTCTCGTGAAGCGCGGCCTGGCCGGCGTGGACCAGGACCCGAGTGGTGCGCGCGGCAAGGTCGCCACGCTCACTCCGAAAGGGAGCAGATCTCGGAGCGAGCACGCTCGATTGCTGCAGCCGTCGAGCAGCGGCTGGAGTCCGCGGCCGGCGTCGCGGTGATCGGCGCCGTGCGCGACGCGCTCGAACGGCTCGTCGGGGACTCTCGTGGGTCGCGACTGTTTCCCGCTCTCGAGCCGTACCCCGACGGGTGGCGAGCGTCGGTGCCGAGACCCGAGACGCTCCCGCACTTTCCGATGGTGCTGCATCGCGGCGGCTATCCCGACGGCAGCTGAGGCGAGATCCTGGACCGAGCCGCTTGGATAGACTGCTGACCCACGCAGTCGGGGAGGGATCTCCCAACGGAGGCGAGCCATGCGATACCAGGTCCGGGAGAAGATCTTTCGCCTCGGCGAGGACAACGACATCCTCAACGAGTCGGGTCAGCCTGTGTACCAGGTCGACGGCAAGGTCCTGAGCCTGCACGGTCTGATGCTCGTCAACGACCTCTCCGGCAACCAGGTCGCGCAGGTCAGCCGTAAGCTCGTGGCGTTGCTTGCGACCTACGAGATCACGCTTGCCGGCGGCGTCTCCGCCGAGGTCCATCAGCGGTTCTCGGGGCCGTTCCATCCCAAGTGGACCATCTCGGTCGCCGGCGGGACGGACATGGAGATGACCGGCAACTTCGCGGGACACGACTTCACGCTCACCGAGAACGGTCAGACCGTCGCGACGGTCTCCAAGGCCTGGATCAGCCTTGCCGATTCCTACGGCGTCGACATCGTCGACGGGCAGAAGGATCTCCTCATCCTGTGCAGCGTGCTGGCGCTCGAAGCGGAGCAGGACCGCAGTCAGGAGCACAACCGTGGCGCCGGGCCGCTGGGTGGCCTCGGAGGGCTCGGTGGCGGGGGGCTTGGTGGCGCGCTCGGCGACGTGCTGAAGGGGCCGCTCTGACCGAACATCTGTTCCGTCTCGAGTGCTAGAATCGCAGGTCCCAGATGAGCGACATGAGTGCGTTCCACCCCGCGGTGCGGGCCTGGTTCGAGCGCCGCTTCCCGGAAGGGCCCACCCCCGCGCAGCGAGAGGGCTGGCCGGAGATCGCGGCCGGAAGGAACACGCTGATTGCAGCCCCGACGGGGTCCGGCAAGACGCTCGCGGGGTTCCTCGTCTGCATTGACGCGCTCTGCCGCGCCGCCGATCGCGGAGAGGAGGTGGAGGGCAGGACCCAGGTCGTCTACGTCTCGCCGCTGAAGGCGCTCGCCGTCGACGTGCAGCAGAACCTGGAGACCCCGCTTCGCGAGATCGCCGAGGTCGCAGGCGAGATGGGACTGGCGCTGCCGACGCTCCGAGCCGAGGTTCGCACGGGTGACACCACCCAGTCGGTGCGCGCGGCGATGCTCAAGCGCCCACCCAACTTCCTGGTCACGACCCCCGAATCGCTCTACCTGCTCGTGACCGCGCAGCGGAGCCGAGCGGCGCTCACATCGGTCACCACGATCATCGTCGACGAGATCCACGCGGTCGCGCGCGACAAACGCGGCTCCCATCTTGCTGTCACGCTCGAGCGTCTCGAGCGGCTGTGCAAGCAGCGGCCGGTGCGCATCGGACTGTCCGCAACGCAACGACCCATCGAGACCGTCGCGCGCCTTCTGGTCGGCGCGGGCCCGACCCGCAGCAACCCTGACGGCAGCCCGCGGTGTGCGGTCGTCGATGTCGGGCACCGGCGCGCTCTCGACGTCGCGATCGAACTGCCGTCAGGCGAGCTCGAGGCGGTGGCTTCGCGCGAGCAACTGGGTGAGGTGCTCGACGCCATCGCCGCGCATGTCCGCGCGCATCGCACCACGCTCGTCTTCGTGAACACGCGCCGGATGGCCGAGCGCGTGGCGCATCTCCTTGCCGAGCGGCTCGGGGACGACGCGGTTGCGGCGCACCACGGAAGCCTGTCGAAGGATCGCCGGCAGCGGGTGGAATCGCAGCTCCGCGCAGGTGCGTTGCGCGCACTCGTCGCCACCGCGTCCCTCGAGCTGGGCATCGACATCGGGCCCATCGAGATGGTCTGTCAGATCGCCTCGCCGCGCAGCATCGCGACCTTCCTGCAGCGGGTCGGTCGCTCCGGGCACAGCCGGGGTGGGACACCCAAGGGCCGCCTGTACCCGATGACCCGTGACGAGCTGGTCGAATGCACCGCGCTGCTCGCCGGCGTGCGCAGCGGAGCGCTCGACGCGGTGCATCCGCCGCGTCTCCCGCTCGACATCCTCGCCCAGCAGATCGTCGCCGAGTGCGCCGCCGACAGCTGGCGCGAGGACGACCTCTTCGAGCTGATGCGCAAGGCCGCTCCCTTCGCGGACCTGACGCGCGAGGACTTCGACCGCATCGTCGAGCTCGCCGCCGACGGCATTCCCACCGGGCGTGGGAGGGTCGCCGCCTACCTCCACCGCGATCAGATCAACGGCGAGGTGCGCGCGAGACGTGGTGCGCGGCTGGCGGCGTTGACGTCGGGCGGAGCGATCCCCGAGACCGGCGACTATCGAGTCCTCGCCGAACCTGATGACACGTTCATCGGCACGGTCAACGAGGACTGGGCGATCGAGTCGTCGGCGGGCGACATCTTCCTGCTGGGCAGCACGTCGTGGAAGATCCGGCGTGTGGTCGCGGGCACGGTCCGTGTTGTGGACGCGCACGGGGCACCGCCATCGGTGCCGTTCTGGCTCGGCGAAGCACCCGCGCGCACCGAGGAGCTGTCGCGCGAGGTGTCGGATCTGCGCAGCGGTGTCGAGGCCCTGCTCGCGGAGGGCGGCGCCGACGAGGCGATCACGTGGGTGGAGCAGCGGGCCGGCGTCGACAACGACGTCGCGGCGATGGTCGTTCGCTATCTCGCGGCGGGCCGCACCGCTCTCGGCGTGGTGCCGACGCTCGAGCACATCGTGCTCGAGCGATTCTTCGATGACAGCGGCGGGATGCAGCTGGTGGTGCACGCACCGTTCGGCGGCCGGGTCAACCGCGCACTCGGCCTCGCCCTCCGAAAGCGATTCTGCGCGACCTTCGACTTCGAGCTGCAGGCCGCGGCGAGCGACGACTGCGTGCTCCTCTCGCTCGGGCCGCAGCACAGCTTCCCCCTCGAGGACATCCCGAAGTTCCTCTCCTCGGACACCGTGGAGGAGACGCTCCGCAAGGCGGCGATCTTCGCCCCGATGTGGGCGGTGCGGTGGCGCTGGAACCTGAATCGCTCGCTCACCGTGCTGCGTTTCAAGGGCGGGCGCAAGAATCCTGCGCCCATCCAGCGTCTCGAGTCCGACGACATCATGGGTGCGGTGTTCCCGCAGCTCGTCGCATGCCAGAACGAGAATCCGACCGGGCCTGTCGAGGCACCCGACCATCCCCTCGTCAATCAGACGATGTACGACTGCCTGCACGAGGTCATGGACGTCGACTCGCTGCGCGAGCTCGTGGTGCGCATCGAGCGCAAGGAAGTCGAGATCAGCTTCCGCGACACCGTGGAACCGTCTCCGCTCGCGCACGAGATCGTGAACGGGAGGCCGTACACGTTCCTTGATGACGCGCCCCTGGAGGAACGCCGCAGCCGCGCGATCACGCTGCGCCGGGGGCTGCCCGTCGAGGCGCGCGACCTCGCCGCACTCGATCCCGACGCGATTGCGCGGGTGCGCGGCGAGGCGACGCCGGATCCTCGCGATCACGACGAACTGCACGATCTCCTGGTCGCGCTGGTGGTCACGAGGCCGGTGCCGTCGTGGGAAGCCTGGTTCGACCAGCTCGTCGAACGCGGCAGGGCTCTCACGGTCACCAGCGACGGCGTCGAATACTGGTGCGCGATGGAACGCGCCGCGGCGGTCCAGGCACTCTGGACCGACGCCGCGATGGCGCCGGCTCCGATCTCACTCCCACGAGCAACCGCAGCACCGTCGGATCGCGACTCGCTGATCGCCGCGATCCTGCGCGGGCATCTCGAGGTGAGCGGTCCCATGACCGCGGCTGCGCTGTCGGAGCGCACCGGGCTGCGCGGATCCGAGGTGGCGATCGGGCTCGCGCTGATCGAGGGCGAGGGATTCGTCATTCGCGGCCACTTCGATCCGGGGATCGGCGATGAGCAGTGGTGCGCGCGGCGGCTGCTCGTGCGCATTCACTCGTACACGCAACAACGCCTCCGGCAGGAGATCGAGCCGGTCACGGCGCGGGACTTCGTCCGCTTCCTGCTTCGCTGGCAACGGGTTGCTCCCGGCACCCAGCGCGAGGGGCGAGCCGGCGTCGCCGCGACGATCGCCCAGCTCCAGGGCTTCGAGATCCCCGCCGGCGTATGGGAGGAAACCGTCCTGCCGAGCCGGGTCGCCGGCTACCGCAGCGCCTGGCTCGACGAGCTGTGCATGTCCGGGGAGGTCGCGTGGGCGCGGTTGAAGGTTCGCGACGAGCCCGGAGCAACCGCGCCGCCGCGCAGCAGCTCGTCGGCGTCACGTGCCACGCCGGTGACACTCGTGATGCGCTCCGACCTGCCGTGGCTGCTCCAGGCGGTGCGCGGTGACGCGCAACCGCTGGAACCGGTGTCGGGCGCGACCCTCGATGTGCTCGATGCGCTGCGCGAGCACGGCGCGCTCTTCACGAGCGACATCGTCTCGCTCGCGCGCCGGCTTCCCAGCGAAGTCGAGACCGCGCTCTGGGACGGCGTTGCGCGGGGCATGCTCACCGCAGACGGCTTCAGTGCGGTTCGCCGCCTGCTCGTCAGCCGCGGGCTGGCGCGTTCCCGGCCGCATCACCGCGGACTCCGCCACGGGGTCAGCGGCTACTCATCGGGCGAGGGTCGGTGGTCCCTGGTGCCACGCATGACCTCGGTTGCGGAGCACGACGCGCTCGCCGAGGCGATCGCGGAGCAGCTGCTGGTGCGCTGGGGCGTGGTGTTCCGCGACGTCGTCGCGCGCGAGACGATCGCACTACCCTGGCGCGACATCGTTTGGGCGCTGCGGCGGATGGAGGCGCGCGGCACGGCGCGCGGGGGGCGCTTCGTCACCGGGTTCGCCGGCGAGCAGTTCGCGCTCCCGGAAGCGGTCGACCAGTTGCGCGCGGTGCGCCGCCGCGAGCGCTCGTCGGAGATCGTTCGGGTCTCGGCGACCGACCCGCTGAACCTTGCGGGCATCCTGCTCCCCGGTCCACGCATCACCTCGGTGCGAACCAACAGCGTCGTGTTCGAGGACGGGTTGCCGGTCACGAATCCGGCTATGACAGTCTCCGAGTTCGCGACTCGTTAGCGATCGTCGCGGTCTCGACCGCGCACGGCGAGGAGACCTCCGCTACGTGCGGGACGCCGGGACGGGTTCGAAGAACAGAGCACTGGGGGCGGGCTCGGCCGGCACGCCGGCGAGCGGCCAGAGGAGGGTGAACGTGCTGCCTCGTTTCTCGTCGCTCTGAGCCTTCACCGTCGCACCGTGCGCGTCGCAGAGCCGGCGCACCAGTGCAAGCCCCATGCCCATCCCGCCGTGGCGGCGCGTCCGGCTGTTGTCCTCCTGGTAAAAACGGTCGAAGAGACGCGGGATGGCCTCCGCGCTGATACCGAGACCGTCGTCCACGATGTCGATGCGGCACTGACCCGTTCCCTTGACGGGACGCGCGCTGACATTCACATGGCCGTGCTCCGGTGTGAACTTCACGGCGTTGTCGATGAGGGCGCGGAGCACCTGGCGGAGACGGAACGGATCGGCGTTGACCGTGGGCGACCCGCGCACGTCGACGGTGAGCTCGACGGGAAGTCCGTCCTTGAAGTGGCGGCGAACGTCGTTGGAAGCGTCCGCGATCGCGGTCGCGACGTCGACGGACGACATGCGCACGTCGATGGTGTCGGAGTTCACGAGCGCGAAGTCGACGACGTTCTCCACGGTCTCGCTGAGCAGCTTCACCGAGATGTCCACGTCGCGAACGATCTCGAGCCGGGTCGCTTCGTCCCACTTGTCCCA
Source organism: Candidatus Dormiibacterota bacterium (assembly GCA_036786805.1). GTDB lineage: Bacteria > Chloroflexota > Dormibacteria > Aeolococcales > Aeolococcaceae > Palsa-851. Next base: position 15,729 of record DAIQQM010000046.1, read on the forward strand.
GGCGACATTGAGCAGTTCGATCTGTCCCTGAATGGCGAGCACCGGGGTGCGCAGCTCGTGCTGCGCGGTGTCGAGAAAGTCGCTCTTCAACTGGTTCAGCTCGCTGAGGCGTCGCACCGCCTCGCGTTCCTGTTCGAGGGTTCGTGTGTTCTCCAATGCGACGGCGGCGTTGTTGGCGAGGGTGATCAGGGCGCGCTCGTCGCCGTCGGCGACCGGGCGCTCCGAGGCGACCACGAGGACACCGGTCAGCGATTCCTGGAAGAGCATCGGGACGGCGATCGTCGGGCGACCACCCCAGTCGAGGCGGACCGCGTGGCCGGCGCTCAGCTCATCGACGGGCATCGCGTCCGAGATGTCCGGTATCTCGGGACCGCGACTTCGCAGCCGGAGGAACTCCGAGCCCCGTCTCGTGTAGACGGTGGCACTCGCCGAACCGCCCGCGATCGCGTCGGCGGCGCCGAGCACCGCGTCCTGGAGTTGCTCGATGCCGCCGGTGGTCATGGTCAGCGCCCGGGACACCTCCTGCAAGCGGCCGACCGAGCCGTCGATGTGCTCGATGTAGCCGGCGATCTGCTCGCGCATCCGGTTGACGCCCGCAGCGAGGCGACCCAGCTCATCGCGCGATGTGATCGGAATGTCGGTGGTGTAGTCGCCGGCTGCGATGCGCTCGACGCCCCGCTCCAGCTTCGACACCGGACGGCGGACGAACCGGTCGACGAAGAGCAGCACGAGCAGGCACACGACGACCAGCGCCGTGAACGCGATCTGCGCGATCGTTCCCTCATCCTGGGCGGTCCCGGCGGCGAAGATCGAAACCGGGACCTCGACGCCGAGATAGCCGGCGACATGCGTGCCTCCCGGGGCGAGCAGAGGAATGAAGCTTCCCGCCACTGCGCCGACGCCCCCGACCGCGTAGATCGCGTGCGCGACGACCCCGCCGGTCGACACTGTCGGATGCGCGACCTGTTGGGCGATGGTGGACGGCGCGGTGGACGGCGTCGGAGTGTCGGCGCTGCCTTCGAAGCGCAGCAGGTTCGCGCCCGAGCTGCCGCTCAGGAACACCGGCGTGTAGCCGATCACCGGACCGTAGCGCGCGAACTGTGTCTGCAGTTGAGCGCTGTACACCACGATGCCGAGCGGCGCCTCGGTGCCGGCCTCGACGTTGTAGACGGGCACCGCAACGTCGAGCGCGGGCAACCCACCGGCGAGCATCTCGACACCTTCGACCCCGGACGGGCACTCGGCGCGGAGCGCCGGGCTGGCGGCGATCACGGCGCCGGTCTGCTGGCACGCCGCGGTGGTCTCCACCTGCAATGCATCGCGAATCGACGCGAGGCTTCCCGTGACATGCGGCGTTCCGCCCTGCTCGCAGGCGCCGGTTGCCGGGTGCGTGGTGGTGCCGTCCGGCCCGGCGCTATCGCATTCGCTGGTGTACAGCACCGTGCCGTGGCTGTCCAGGATGGAGACCCCGAGTCCGGGGAGGTTGACGATGCGCTTGCCGGTGAACTCCGCGGCGACCAACTCCGCCGGGTTGCTGCCGTCGAGCGCGAGCTGGAGCGATGTCAGCGAGGCGACCGCCGTGGCCGCGTACTGCGCCTGTGGCTGGATCACCCGCGAGATCAGCTCCGCGGCGACCCCCGCTCGGTTGTCGGCGTTGGAGAGCGCCCCTGCGTCCGTCTGCTGCGAGCGGCTCACGAGCAGAAAGCCGCTGACCCCGGCGATCACGAGCGCGGTGAAGACGATCCCACCCGCCAGCAGGCGGCCGGCAAGGCTGCTTCGCAGGCCGAACCGGCGGACGAACAGGCTGCGGCGCTGCCCACTGGCACCCATGGATCGAGCCTATTGGGGGAGAGGCGGCGCCGAATGGGTGACCGCTCGCAGTCCGGAAACGGGCCGGTGACGAACGATCTCGAGTGCACCCGGAATCGGGCGTTCAGCGAGGGCCCGAGACCCGTACGCTTAGGGCATGCCCTTTCGCCGCCGCCGGCCCTCGCGAGCCGTCACGGATGACGTCGAGCGCACGGGCCCGGGCGCATTCCTGAAGCGTTGGACGATCCCGATCATCGGGGCGCTCACCCCGACGGCGCTCATCGTGGTCAACATCGCGGTCTTCATCGTCAAGAACCTGACCGAGTTCCGCTGGACGATCTCGATCCTCGCGTTCGTGAGCGGGCTGATGCTCAACTCCTGGGCGGGCCTGAACATCTACCGCGTGCTCCAGCAGCGGCGCCCCGACCACGCGCTCGTGCACGAGCGCAACCAGGAGGTGGTGCTCGTGCTCGGGATGGCGGTGATCATCATCGCCGCGTTCCTGACGGCACTGTTCTGCTACCTCGGCCTCTCGAACTACGCCAATCTGCCCAACGGGCTGACGTTCTTCACCGGGGTGCTGTCTGCGGCGGTGCCGATCCTGCTTCGGGCCGCCTTTCACCGCGGCGTGCCGAAGGGACGCGGCCGGGGCGGCGCTCCGATTTCGACGGTCACGGGACTGCCGCCGGGTGGGACCCCGTTGCCGCCGCCGTCAGTCTCGGTGCAGCGACCGATTCCGCGGCGGTAGTCAGCCAGCATTCAGCACGTCGCAGGGGATCGAATCGACGCACGCGACGAGAGGAGCGGGGCGCACGCACCCCCGCCCCTGTCTCGCTGCTGGGGCCTCAGACCTCCTTGAATTCGGCGTCGACGACGTCGTCCGCGCCCGCGCCTTCACCGGCCCCTGCGCCGGTATCCGGAGCGCCGCCGTCGCCGTTGGCCGCATGCGGCTCGCCGGCTCCGGGCTGCGCCTGCTGGGTCTGCGCGTACACGGCCTCGCCGATCTTCTGGATCGACGCAGCAAGATCATCGTGCGCCTTCTTGATCGCGTCCGAGTCGTTACTGGCAATTGCGTCACGAACTGCCTTGACCTTGGCCTCGATGTCGGTGCGCAGCTCGGCCGGCACCTTGTCGCCCGCGTCGGTGAGCGCCTTCTCGGCCTGGTAGGCAAGCTGCTCCGCACGGTTGCGGGTCTCGACGGCCTCGGCCCGCTTGCGGTCCTCGTCAGCGTGCGCCTCGGCCTCCCGCACCATGCGCTCGACCTCGTCCTTCTGGAGCGTCGTCGAGCCGGTGATGGTGACCTTGTTCTCCTTGCCGGTCCCGCGATCCTTGGCGGTCACGTTGAGGATGCCGTTCGCATCGATGTCGAAGCCGACCTCGATCTGCGGCATGCCGCGCGGTGCCGGTGGGATGCCGTCGAGCGTGAACGTTCCGAGGATCCGGTTGTCCCGTGCCATGGGGCGCTCGCCCTGGAGCACGACGATCTCGACTGAGGGCTGGCTGTCCGAAGCGGTTGAGAACACCTGCGTCTTCGCGGTGGGGATGGTCGTGTTGCGCTCGATCAGCTTGGTGTTGACCTCGCCCTCGGT
>DAIQQM010000149.1:0-5027 GCA_036786805.1 Candidatus Dormiibacterota bacterium
GATGAAGTGCGTGTTGATGATGCCGGTGATCGACATCCACCCCCGCGCGATCTCCTCGCAGACCATCGCGTAGGTTGCGTAGTCCAGTCCGGTGCCGCCGTACTCCTCGGGGATGGCGAACCCGAAGAAGCCGAGCTGCTTCATCTGCGCCACGATCTTCTCGGGATAGATGTCGTCGTGATCGAGGTCGTGCGCGACCGGGATGATCTCGCGCTCGACGAAGTCGCGGACCATGCCGACGATCTCGCGCTGTTCGGTGGTCATATCGATGGACACGAGCCGAGTCTAGTCGCGCGGTCGCGCGTCAGGCTCGGGCGACACCGAGGATGTGCACCTGCGCGCCGCGCAGGCGCGGTGCCGCCAGCACTCGTTCGATCCCGAACGACGCCTCGAGCAGCGGACGGTTGAACGCGATGTAGGACGGGTCGCCGTTGTAGGTGAGATCGGTGCGATCGAAACCGGCGGCGTTGAGCAGACGGTGGAGGCGGTCGCTGCTGTTGGCCCGGTAGCGGACCGGATAGGCGTCGCCCTCGCCGCGTCCATAGAGGCGTCGCGTGAGTCCGGCGTGCCACCGGTGCGGGATCGCGCGGATCATCCAGGCGTTGTAGTTCCAGGCGTTCGGCGTGAGAAACACGAAGCTGCCGCCGGCGCGCAGCACCCGGTGCACCTCCGAGAAGACCAGTCCCGGATGGTCGAGGTGCTCGAGCACCCACGCCGAGGCAACGACGTCGAAGGACCCCGCGCGGAACGGCAGGTCCTCTCCGGAGGCGACCGCGCGATTCGCGATCACCGCGTTGGCGGCAAGCGCCCCCGGGTCGAGGTCGACGCCGAACACGGTCGCCCCCGGCGCGCAGGTGAGATCGTCGCCGTGCAGACCGTTTCGCCCGCATCCCAGGTCGAGGATTCGCGCTCCCCGCGACGAGGCGGTGGCGATCAGCGCGCGGTAGCGGGTGACGCTGTCGACCCAGGTCGGATGGCGGCGGCGGTACTCTTCGCGAGCGCGCACCTGCCGCTCGAAGCCTGCTGCCATTCGCGCGGCAGTGTAATCGCCGGTCGTGCCCGAGGCTGCGCTGGTACAGTTGGCCCGATGAGCGAACGGCCGTTCGAGCGATGATCGCCCGCACCGCCGGCCACGGCCCCATCGCGACGACGGCGGCATCGGTCATACGGTCGCAGGGCAGCTTTGACATTCGCGCCCAGGACTGCATCGATTTCCTGCGAGGGCTGCCGGCCGCTTCGGTGGACCTGATCGTCACCGACCCCGCGTACTCCGGGATGAATCGGCACATGCGCTTCGGGCATGGACGGATCGTCGGCCACTACGGCAAACCGGACAACGAGCGCTGGTTTCACGAATTCTCCGACGACCCCGAGTCCTACGCCGCGTTTCTCGGGGAATGCCGGCGGGTGCTCCGGCAGGACCGGCATATCTACATCATGTTCGACAGCTTTTCGATGCTGTCCCTCGGAGCGCTGGTGCGCGACTTCTTCGACGTCAAATGCGTCGTCGTGTGGGACAAGGTGCACCTGGGCATGGGTCACTACTTCCGCCGCCGTCACGAGCAGATCGTGTTCGCCAGCAAGGGACGGCGAAAGCTGAAGCGTCGCGACCTGCCCGATGTGTGGGCCGTGCCGCGCATCCACCGTGCCGCGTATCCGACGCAGAAGCCGGTGAAGCTGTTCGAGCTCATGGTCGAGGCGAGTGCCGAGCCGGGATTCGTGGTGTGCGATCCGTTCTGCGGCAGCGGGTCGTCCGGGGTTGCCGCGCTGCTTGGGGGCTGCGACTTCATCGGCGCCGATATCGACGCCCGCGCGGTCGACATGGCCGAGGAGCGCCTTGGCACCTTCGTGGCCACGGGCCGGGATCCGCTCGAGCCGGCTCGCTAGCCGCGCTCCCTGGACCTCCCGAGAGCACGTGTCGCTGCTCGCCGATCCAGGCTCTTGACAAGACTACTGGACATCAAGTAGCTTGATATCAAGCAGTAACCGGAACGGGCCCATCGGGCCCCGAGGAGGACGATGACCATGGCGATCACACTCACCGTGAGGCACCAGGTCCGCGACTACGACGTCTGGCGCCCGGCATTCGACGGCCATGCACCGGTCAGGCGCGAACACGGCTTCACCAACGAGTCGGTGTACCGCGGCGCCGACGACGGCAACAGTGTTCTCGTCGTCATGGAAGGCCCATCACGCGAGGCCGCTCTGGCCTTCAGTGCGGACCCGTCGCTGAAGCTACTGATGGAGCGGTCCGGAGTCATCAGCGAGCCCACGGTCGTGATCGGTGAGATCCTCGCCGCGCAGCCGGTCTGACCCGGGCGCGCCTCCGAAGCGGGAGCCGCTGCGACAGGCGGCGCACTTCGAGGCGGAGTTCCCTGGCGCGAGCAGGTCGGCGAGCGAGGTTGTCCTCAACCTCGCTCGCACGTCCGCGCTCGGCCTGGCCGAGATCGATCGCAGGAGGAGGGCAGCCGCCGATCTGTCGGGGAGCGCATGGCAGGCGCTTGCCGTCATCGACGGCGCCGGGGAACCGCTCCCGCCCAAGGTGATCGCCGAGCGACTCCTCCAGACCAGCGGGAGCATCACATCCCTGCTCGACACCCTGGAGCGTCGCGGGCTCGTGCACCGGGCACCGCATCCCGACGACCGGCGCAAGCTGCTCGTGGATATCACCGACAAGGCACGCGGTCTGGTCGACGTCATGCTTCCGATCGTTCATGGCACGTCCCTGGAGATGCTCGAGGGTATCGCCGAACCGGAGCGCGAGCGCCTCATTCAGGCACTGGCGCAGATGCGCGCCAACGTCGAGACCATGAGCTCGCGCCCCGTTCCTCAGGTCACCATCCGACGCCGAGCGGTTCGGGCTCCGTCGCATCGCCGTCAGCCATCGGCCTGACCCGTCGCCCTCGTCGACAGGAGCACCGCCAGAACCGCAGGTCAGGCCGCGAACTGTGTCAGCGAAAGCAGGTTTCCGTCCGGATCCTCGAACCACGCAACGCGATCGCCCCCGGGCGACGTCCAGATGCCCGACTCGTCGACGTCCATTCCCCGGTAGCGCACGAACCCCACGCCGGCGGCAGCGAGCGCGGCGACCGTCGCCGTGATGTCGTCGACTCCCCAGCCGAGCACGGTGTAGCGAACGCGCTGCAGCTTGCGCACCGGGGTGAGGCGCAGCATCGTCCCGTTGGCGTCGAACACGCACGCGAACGGGCTCTCCTCGGTCACTCGCAATCCGATCGTCTCCGCGTAGAACGCGCGAGCACGCACGAGATCCGTCGTCGGAACAAAGGCGATGAGGCGGCCGGTGTCGAGGGCGCCCATGTCAGCTCGCCGAGGAGTCCTCACCGTGCGAGGGCGACGGCGTCAGCCCGGCCGCGACACCGCGCGCATAGAACTGCAGCGCGATCTTCCGCGACGCCTCGTCGATCATCTCGTCGCCGAGCATGACCGCGCCCTTGCGGTCGACCTCGGTCGCCTGACGGTATGCGTCGAGCATGCGTGCCGCCTTGTCGAAATCGGCCTGAGCGGGGGTGAACGTCTCATTGGCCGGCTCGATCTGCACCGGATGGAGCACCCATTTCCCGTCGTATCCGAGCGCCGCCGCGCGTGAGGCGGCCGCCCGATATCCATCGACATCGTGGATGGCGAGATAGGGCCCGTCGACAACCTGGATTCCCGCGGCGCGCGCCGCCACCGCCAGCTTGAAGAGCACGTAGTGAAAGAGGTCGCCGGGGTACGTGGAGTCGTTGCGCACCGACAGTGACGGCAGCTGCATCGAGGCTGAGAAATCCGCGGGACCATAGGTCAGGGTCTCCAGCCGTCTGCTCGAGAAGGCGATCTCGTCGGCACGCATCAGGCCTTCGGCGTCCTCGATCTGCGCCTCGATGCCGATCCGTCCAACCTCGAAGCCCAATGCCTGCTCGAGCTGGAGCAGCGCCCGGTCGACGAAGGCGACGTCCCCGGCGTTGCGCACCTTCGGCACCATGATGCAGTCGAGGACGTCGCCGGCGCCGGTGACGACCTCGCGCAGGTCGTCGAAGGCAAAGCGGCTGGTCACCTGGTTGATGCGGACCACGCGCGTCTTGCCGTGCCAGTCGTGGGTGCGCAGCGCCTCGACGATCTTGCCCCGGGCCGCGGGTTTCTCGAGGGGGGCGCAGGCGTCCTCGAGGTCGAGGAACACCTCGTCCGCGGCGCTCGCCGCCGCCTTCTCCATCATCCGCGGGTTGCTGCCAGGAACAGCAAGAACTGAACGGCGGAGTCGAGGAGTGGACACCGCTCGGCTACTCAGTCGAGGGTGTGGGCCGGTCGTCGGGCGGAGTGGGCTTGTCCTTCGGGGGTGTCTTGCGGTCGTCAGGGGGCGTTTGCCGGTCATCCGGAGGGATGTCGTTTCCCTCCGGCGTCAATCCGCCGAGACCACCCATCCCGCCGAAGAGCCCGCCGAGCATCTGCTGGAACTGCTCGGGACCGCCCAGGTCGTCCTGGACGCGCTCGAACATGCGGGTCATCAACTCCTGGAGCTGCGGATCCTCGGACAGCTTCTCCTGGAGGCCGCCGAGCTGGCTCATGAGCTGCTCCATCTGCACCTCCTGCGCCACCTGCATCAGCACCGGCTGCGAGGCGGCGGCGACCACGACCTGCACCTGCTGACGGATCACCTCGAATCCCTTGCATGCCATGCAGGTGCCCTGGTGCTGGCACCGGCACAGCCGGGACTTGAGCTTGTCGAGCTCCGAGTGGATCCCGCTCAGGTCGACTCCGGGTGGAGAAGCGTCGCCCATGACGTGATCGTAGTGGACGCACGGGTTCACACCGCACGTTGCATCCGTGCCGGGATCGGGTATAGTCATTCGCAGACGGGAGGCCTCGCGCATCCCCGCGGTTGACGTCGATTGGATCGTCGCCCCGCGTCAAAGAGCTCCGCCCGAGGCCGTCCCGAAGTCCAGTCATTGCGCCGGTGGACAGGGTCACCGCGCATCCGAGGTTGACAGTCCGCTGATAGCCCCAGACCTCGCGCTCGATCGTCTGCACCT
>DAIQQM010000047.1:0-18798 GCA_036786805.1 Candidatus Dormiibacterota bacterium
TCCTCGCTCGCGAGCCGTTTCGCCGCGTCTCGCTCTCCGCGGAGGCGGCGGTGGCCGTGATCTCGGGCCTCGGGCTGCACGGCTACGTCCTCGCAGTCGAGGGACTGGCTAAGCTGCTCGACGACCGGCCGACCACTGGGAGCACCGCATGATCACCGCCTCCGACCTGCGCCCGGGCGCGACAGTCGAGCGCGACGGCGACCTCTTCGAGGTCATCGACTTCTCGCACATGAAGCAGGGTCGCGGTACCGCCGTGGTTCGAGCCAAGCTGCGCAACGTCACCACCGGAGCGGTCACGGACGAGACCTTCCGCCCTGAGGAGAAGTTCGGCCGCGTGCGCATCGAGCGGACCGAGGCTCAGTTGCTCTACAAGGACGGCGAGAATTACGTGGTCATGGACAACACGACGTTCGACCAGATCACGCTGAGCCCCGAGCAGCTCGGCGACGGCGTGCACTATCTCAAGGAGAACGACACGCTGTTCCTGCTTCGCTTCGACGACCGCGTCCTCGGCGTCGACCTGCCGACATCCGTGGTGCTCGAGGTCACCGAGAGCGAGCCCGGCTTCAAGGGCGACACCGCCAACGCGTCGTTCAAACCGGCCGTCGTGGAAACGGGACTCGCGGTCGACGTGCCACTGTTCGTGAACCAGGGCGATCTGATCCGGGTCGACACGCGCACGGGCCGCTACGTGGAGCGCGCGTGACCGACGGCGAGGATCCCGACCAGCTCCAGCTGCGCCCGACCGTGAACGGCCGGCGCCAGCTCGGGACGACTCGCGTTGCCAACGAGGTGGTGGCATCGATCGCTGCGTTCGCGGCGCTCCAGGTGCCCGGAATCCACGCGATGTACACGCCGGGGAGCCAGCAGTTCGATCGGATCGTACGCCGGTCGCACGCCCATCGCGGGGTGCGGGTCGAGTTGCGGGACGACGCCCTGCACCTGAGCCTCTATGTGGTGATGGAGTCGGGTGGCAACGTGCCGGTGGTCGGCGCCGAGGTGCAGCGGCGCGTCGCCGACGCGATCGACCGCATGCTCGCGCTCCGCGTCGAGGAGGTCAACGTCTTCGTCAGCGAGGTCGCCTTCGCGTGACCCCTGCCGTGTCAGGCACGGGGCGCCGGCGGCGTGGTCGTGAGCTCGCGCTCCGCGTGCTCTTCGAGATCGAGGGCACGGCCAAGGATCCCGACTTCGCGTTGCGGTACCAGGGTGAAGACCTTCGCGCCACCGCGGACGTGCGAGCGTTCGCGCGCACGATCGTCGTCGGGTGCGTCGACCATCTCGACGCCATCGATGCGGCGCTCGCCGCCGCGATGGAGCACTGGTCGCTCGTCGACCTCGGCAAGGTGGAGCGCGCGGTGCTTCGCCTCGGAACCTTCGAGTTGCTCTACATGCAGACGACGCCGGTTCCCGTGGTCATCGACGAGTCCATCGAGCTGGCACGCGCGTATGCCGGCGACGAGGCCGCGCTGTTCATCAACGGTGTGCTCGGCCATGTCGCGCAGGAGCGGGTGTGACCGGCACGGCCTGCTCGGTCAGTGACCTCACCGTGCTGGTGCGCGACGCGCTCGCTGCGCGTCCCGAGCTCGAGGACGTGCTGGTCGAAGGGGAGGTGAGCAACCTCAAGGCGCACGTCTCCGGCCACCTGTACTTCACGCTGAAGGACGCGCACGCGGCGGTCTCGTGCGTCTGCTTTCGCACCCATGCGATGCAGATTCCGTTCCGGCCCGACAACGGCATGACCGTGGTCGCGCACGGATCGGTGCAGGTGTACGGGCAGCAGGGTCGCTATCAGCTGTATGTCGACCGGCTGGAACCGAGCGGCGTCGGAGCGCTCGCGCTTGGCATCGAGCAACTGAAGAAACGGCTCAGCGCCGAGGGGCTCTTCGACGAGCGGCGCAAGCGCCGCCTGCCGCTGCTGCCCCGCCGAGTGGTGGTGGTCACATCGCGCAGCGGCGCCGCGTTGCGAGATGTGTGCACGGTCATCGCTCGCCGCGCGCCGTGCATCGGCGTCGTGCTCTCACCGGCGACGGTGCAGGGTGACGGCGCGGTGGAGACGCTCATCCGCGCGCTGCAACGTGCCGACCGGGTGCCCGACGCCGATGTGATCCTGCTCGTGCGTGGTGGAGGTTCGCTGGAGGACCTGATCGCGTTCAACAGCGAGACGCTGGCGCGCGCGATCCGGTCCACGCGACTCCCCGTCGTCACGGGCGTCGGTCACGAGACCGACACCACGGTTGCCGACCTTGCCGCGGACCGTCGCGCGGCGACGCCCTCGGCGGCCGCGGAGCTGGTTGCGCCGAGCGTCGTCCTGCTCAAGGACGACGTCGCCGCACGCAGGGCACGCCTCGGGATGGCCATCACCGCGCTCGTCAGCGTCGGTCATGATCGCGTCCACATCGCGTCGCTGCGCCTGCGCCAGGCGCTGATGCAGGAGGCATCGTTGAAACGGCGAGCCCTCGACCGGCAGGCATCGCGCTTCGCCGTCGCCCATCCGTCGCGCCGCGTCGAGATCGAACGGCTCCGCCTGAACCGGGCAACCGAACGTCTTCAGGAGGCAACCGTCCGTGTGACCGTGGCCCGGCGCGCGGCGCTCACCACCCGGACGGCGCGCCTCGCGGCGCTCTCACCGAGGCGCACCCTCGAGCGCGGCTACTCGATCACCTCCGATGCCGATGGGCAAGTCCTCACCGACGCTTCGACGGTCGCGCCGGGAGCGCGCCTGCGCACCGTGCTCCGGCACGGCAGCCTCGAGAGCACCGTCGAGCGGATCGACGCCGGCGCCACATCGAACGACGAACAGATGTACGATGCCATTCCGAAATCAGTGGACCGATGACCAGCCCAGCGGAGGAAGGCATCACGGCCTTGACCTATGAAGCGGCCCTTGCCGAGCTCGACACACTGATCACCAAGCTCGAAGGCGGCAGCATCGCCCTCGAGGAGGCGATCGGCGCCTACGAGCGGGGAGCGGTGCTCGCGCAGCACTGCGCGGACCTGCTCGCGCGCACCGAGGCGCGGGTGAATCAGCTCGTGGTCAGCGCCGGCGGCGCGATCGGCGAGCGCCCCCTGGACGCCGGCGGCACGCCGCCCCCCGAGAGCCAGGCCCCACCGGTCGCCGTGGCTCCCGTGCGCACGACGCTGCCACGAATCGATCCCGACGACGTGCCTTTCTGACGGCGCGAATACACACAGATGTGGTATAGATGGGGGCCATGACAGCCGTGCCGCAGCTCACGCGGGTCGATCTCGAGCTCGTGGCCCGCGGCCTCGCGCCGAGCCGCGAGCGCGCCCAGGCACTCGTCGCCGCCGGGATGGTCGAGGTCGACGGCTCGCGGGCCACGAGCGTCGATCAGCGCGTCGCCGCCACGTCCGCGATCCGCCTGGTCGGACGTGATCACCCCTGGGCGAGCCGGGGAGGGCTGAAGCTGGCTCCTGCACTGGATGCCTTCGGCATCGAATGCGGCGGCCGGGTCTGCCTCGACGCGGGCGCGTCGACGGGGGGCTTCACCGACGTGCTCCTCAGCCGCGGAGCGTCGTTCGTCTACGCCGTCGACGTCGGTCGCGGGCAGCTCGACCCGCGCCTGGCTACCGATCCTCGGGTTCGCGTCATGGATCGGACCAACCTGCGTTCCCTCTCAGGGCTGCCCGGTCCGGCGCCCGACCTGGTGACCCTCGATCTGTCGTTCATCTCGCTGCGCCTGGTGATCCCCTCGGTGGTCAGTCTCATCGCCCCCGGCGGCGCGGATCTCGTCGCACTCTTCAAGCCCCAGTTCGAGCTGGGACGCGATGCGATCGGCAAGGGCGGCATCGTCCGTGACCCCGAGGCAGCGGAACGGGCCGCGGGTGACTTCGCGGCATGGCTCGAGTCCGCGTTCGGTGCGGTTGCGCGCGCGCCGATGCCGGCGCCCATCCGCGGGACCAAGGGCAACCTCGAGTGGCTGGTTGCCGCGCGGCTGGCGCGCGTGGAATCTCCGCGACCGAGCGAGCCATGAGCACCGAACCGAGCATCGGATTCCTGCTCCACCCCGGAGAACGCGCCGCGGTGCAATCCGCTATCAAACGCGCCGAGTCGTGTGGATTCGCCGCCTGGACCGCGCTCGAGGACCCCGAAGCTGCGATGGCCGAGCACGGGTCGAGCACCGCGCTGCTCGTCACCCTGGGCGGCGACGGGACCTTTCTCTACGGAGCACGCCTCGCGGCGCCGCTCGGGATCCCGGTCGTCGGGGTCAATCGCGGGCGCCTCGGGTTCCTCAACGACGTCGAGATCGACGCGCTGCCGGGTGCGATCAGCCGCTTCGCCGCGGGCGACTACACGACCCAGCGCCGGGCCCTGCTCGAAATCGACGTCGACGACGCGGCCGAACCCGTGCTCGCGATCAACGAGATCGTCGTGCGGGCACGTGACGTCAACGTCGTGCGGCTGCGAGTCGATGTCGACGACGACCTACTCGGCGCGTTCGACGCCGATGGGGTCGTCGTCGCCACCGCGACCGGGTCGACGGCCTATGCGCTCAGCGCGGGCGGCCCCCCGGTGGATCCGCGAGTTCGTGCCGTCGTCGTCGTTCCGCTGGCCGCTCACGCGGTCATCAGCCGCCCGGTGGTCATCCCCGAGCAAGTCGACGTCCGGGTGACGGTCGAGCGTGGCCGCGTCTTCGTCGCCGCGGACGGCCGTTCGGTGGCATGGCTTGCCGACGGGGGCAGTGTGGTCATCAGACCCGGCCCCGAGCTCGAGGTCGTCCGCTTCGCCGACTCGCCGTCCTTCAACACCCGGCTTCGACAGAAATTCCGCTACGGCATCCCTCACAAGGACCTGGTGCTCGAGCCGCTCGACGACGACGTGCCCCGGGCGCGCGGAGGTGGCCATGGCACTTCGTGAGCTGCGGGTCAGCAACCTCGCCGTCATCGAGGAGGCTCGCCTGCCCTTCGACGAAGGTTTCACCGTGCTGACCGGCGAGACCGGCTCGGGCAAGTCGATGTGTGTCAACGCGTTGCGCGCCGCTCTCGGCGGCCGGCTCGAACCCGAGGCGGTGCGCGCGGGCGCGGCGGTCGCTCGTGTCGCGGCCGTCTTCGACAATCCGGGTCCGCGGCTGCGCGCGCGCCGAGCCGAGCTCGGCATTCCCGACGACGACCTGATCACGCTGTCCCGCGAGGTGCCCGCGTCGGGTCGCGCGACCTGCCGCATCGACGGCGCGCTCGTCTCGCAGGCGGTGCTTCGCGAATTCGGCGATCTCTGCGTCGACGTCACGGCGCAGGGGACGAGCCACCGCATGCTCCGGCGCAACTGGCAGCGCGAGGTGCTCGACTCGTTCGGCGGGCAGGAATGCGCCACAGCGCGCGCCGCCACCGCCGCCGCCGTCCAGGCATGGCGGACCGCTGCGGAAGCCGTGACAGCGGTACGCCGGGCGGCGAGCACCGGCGCCGCCGAGCTGCAGCGGGCACGCGACCTTGTCGAGGACCTCGGACCGGTCGGGATCCGAGCGGGCGAGGATACCGACCTCCAGGCCGAGCGGCTCCGGCTCCGGCACGCCAGCAGAATCGCCGGCTGCGCCCTGTCGCTCGCCGAGGCGAGCGGGGGCGACGAGCAATGCGCAGCCGACCGGCTCGCGGCGGCGATCGGCGGGGGCGCCGATCTCGCCGCGGTCGACCCCGGGCTGGCCACGCTCCTCGAGGACGCGGATGCCATCGTCGACCGGCTCCGCGAGCTGGCGCTCGATGCACGCCGCCACGCGGATGCCATCACCGTCGACGAGGCGCGCCTCACGGCAATCGAGGAGCGGCTCGACCTGCTGACGAGGGTCATCCGTCGCCATGGCTCGATCGAGAGCGCGCTCGTCGAGCTCGACCGCGCCACGGCCCTGGTCACGAGCGTCGACAACGAGGCGAACTCGATCGGCAGCCTCGAGGCGGCGGCTGATGCACGCCGCTCCGACGCCGGGGCCGCGGCGGCAGCGCTGAGTGCGGTGCGGGCATCAGCCGCGCGACGCCTCGAGCGCGCGATCACCACCGAGCTCCGGTCGCTCGAGCTCCCGCACGCGCGATTCCGCGTGGTGCTGACGCGGAGCCTCGAGGTCGACGGCGTCGACACCGGCGACGGCACGCCGGTGCGCTGCGGCCCCCTGGGCGTCGACGAGGTCGACTTCCGCCTGGCGCCCAATCGCGACTCGGTACCGATGCCACTCGACGAGGGGCCGTCCGGCGGCGAGCTCGGGCGGCTGGCGCTGGCGCTGAGCGCGGTGGTGAGCGAGGAGGACGCCCCCGTGCTCGTGCTCGACGAGGTGGACACCGGCATCGGGGGCGAGACGGCCGCGCGGGTCGGTGACGTGCTTGCCCGGATCGGGCGCGCGCGCCAGGTGATCGCGATCACGCACCGCCCGGAGATCGCGGCTCGCGCGGCCTCCCATCTGACCATCACCAAGCTCGACCGCCCCGGTGGCCCCGAGGCGACCACGGCGCCGGTCACCGGGCCCGATCGGATTCGCGAGATCGCGCGGTTGATGTCGGGCAGGACGACCGAGGCCGCGCTCACGCGGGCGGCCGAACTCCTCGAGGAGGGTGCGAGCGCCGATCGGGGGACCCCCGGCGTTCGTACCATGTAGCGATGCAGCGGGAGGAAGCGGGCACCGCCTCGATCACCATCGACGCGCCCGGGTTCCACGGCAGCCTCGAGGAGCTTGTCGCCCGGGCGAACCGCGGTGATCTGGATCTGAACGAGCTGTCGGTGAGCGCGGTCGTCGACGAGGCGCGCAGCGCACTCGAGAGCCCGGAACGCCAGGGCAATCTGCGGGCCGTCGCCGACGCGCTGACCCTGCTGGCCCGGCTGGTCGCGCTCAAGGCTGCTGCGGTGCTGCCCGACCAGGACACGTCCGTCATCGAGCCGGAGGACGACGAGTCCACCGACGCCGGGAGGCGGCTCGCCGAGTACCGCCTCTTCAAGGCGGCCGCCGAGGCGTTGCTGGCGGAGGCGGCGACCGAAGGTGCCCGGAGCTTCCTCGGTCTCGTCTCCACAGAGGTCATCCCGGTCGAACGCCTGCGCATCGCGCCGGAACGGCTGGCGGCGGCGTTCCGGGCGGTGCTGGAGCGGCTGAGCGACACCGAACCCCTTCCCGTCGCGATCACCTTCTCAGTGGAGGACAAGGTCCGTCTGCTTCGCGACCGCCTGCTCCTCGGGCCGCTCGAATTCGAGGAGCTCTTCGCCGGTGTCGCCACCCGCCTCGAGGCGGTGGCTTGCTTCCTGGCGCTGCTCGAAATGCTCAAACGCGGCGAGGCAACCGTCGAACAGCGCGACGCGTTCGGGCCGATCACGGTGACCGGACGTGGATGATGTCCTCGTCCTCGACGTCTTCGGGCGCGCGGCCGTGCCCGAGGGGACGGCCGAGGCCGAGCCTGAGGACCTGGCGCCCGCGCTCGAGGCGCTCTGCTTCGCGCTCGGACGGGAGGTGAGCATCGCAGAGGCCGCTGCGATTCTCGAGCGGAGCCCTTCGGCGGTCGCCCGTGCGGCAGGGGTGCTCGCCATGGATCTCCGCGGACGCGGGCTGATGCTCCAGCGGTCCGACGAGGCGATCCAGCTGGTCACGAGACCGGAGATGGCGTGGGCGGTCCAGCGAGCGCTGCACCCGGAGCGCCCGTCGCGTCTCAGCCGGGCGGCGATGGAGACGCTCGCGATCATCGCCTACCGCCAGCCGGTGACCAAGGCGGTGATCGAGTCGATCCGCGGCGTGGACTGCGAAGCGGTGCTCGAACACCTGACAGCGCGGCGGCTCATTCAGGAGGTGGCTCGCCAGGAGACCCCCGGGCTCCCGCGTCTCTTCGGGACGACGCTCCGCTTTCTGCAGCTGGTGGGCCTCGAGCGGATCGACGACCTGCCTCCGGTGGCCGAGAGCGTGGTGCTCCCCAACTTCGAGTGAGCGCGCATCCGCCCGAGCGGCTCAATCGATTCCTCGCCCGTCGCGGAGTCGCGTCACGGCGCGGCGCCGACGAGCTCATCGCCGGCGGTCGGGTCACCGTCAACGGCGCCACAAGCCACCTCGGCGCCGTCGTGAACCCCTCGGTGGATCGCGTGAGCGTCGACGGACACCGGATTCCCGCCCGCGCAGTTTCCGTCACGATCGTCCTCAACAAGCCGGCCGGTGTCGTGACCACGCGCCACGACCCGTATCAGCGCCGGACGGTGATGGACCTGATCGAACCGGTTCCCGGGCTCGTGCCGGTGGGGCGGCTCGACGCGGACAGCCGTGGGCTCCTCGTGCTCACCACCGACGGCGACCTCGCGCACGCGGTGTCCCATCCGCGCCACGGCGTGACCAAACGCTATCTCGCGACCCTCGACCGCCCGATCTCGGCCGCGCAGCTCGAGCAGCTCACGGAGGGAGTCGAGCTCGAGGACGGCCCCGCGCGAGCCCTCTCCGCCAGACGGTCCGGTTCCGATTCGGTGGTCGAGGTGGTGATGTCCGAAGGGCGCAAGCGGGAGGTGCGCCGCCTGTTTGCGGCACTCGGACTCGAGGTCCGCGACCTCGTCAGGATCGCGGTCGGCCCCGTCGAGCTCGGCGGCCTGCCGGAGGGCGAGGCCCGGGCGCTCCGGCCCGCCGAGATCACGTCACTGCGGACCGCGGCGGGCATGTCCGCACCGGTCCGCAGCCCAACCCGGCGGTCGCGGTGAAGGCGCCGGTCATCACCATCGACGGCCCCGCGGGGAGTGGCAAGACGACACTCGGCCGGCGTCTGGCGACGACCCTCGGGCTCCCGCTCGTGGACACCGGCCTCTTCTATCGCGGCGTCATGGTCGCCGCGGCACGCGCCGGGATCGACCCCGGCGACCGCGCGGCGCTCATCGACTGCGCACGCCGGACCAGCGTGATCATCGACACCGACCCCACCCACGACGACGCCGACGGCGGCGCGAGCGTCGATGGTGTCGAAGCCGGGCCGGCACTCCGTGATCCCGCGAATGCCCCGCTGCTGGCGTCGATGAGCAGCATCCCCGAGGTTCGGGAAGTGCTGCTCGATGCCCAGCGGGGTCTCGCGAGCGGCGGCGCCATCGCGGTCGGTCGCGATTGCGGCACCGTCGTCTTTCCGGAGGCGCAGCTCAAGCTCTATCTCGATGCGTCTGAGGCGGTGCGCGCGGAGCGGCGCGCGTCCCAGTTGCACGGGAGCGGCGCGAACGCGGACAGCGCCCTCATGCACGGCGAGGTGGGCGCCAGGGATCGTCTCGACGCCTCGCGGAGCGCCGCACCCATGCGCCCGGCGGCCGACGCGCACGTCCTCGACACCGGCGTGCTCGGGATCGACGAGGTGGTGCAGACGGCGCTCGATCTCTGGCGTGCGGCGGCGGCCGCGTCGACGTGATCTACGTCGTCTTCCGCACCGGCATCCGCGTGCTCGCGTGGCTGATCCTCGGACGGCGCATGCACATCGACGGCATGGAGCGCATGCCGCGACGCGGCGCCGTGCTCGTCATCGGCAACCATGTGGGCACCGTCGAGCCCGCCCTCACCGGCGTCTTCATCCCGCGCTATGACGTCTTCTACATGGCGAAGAGCGAGCTCTTCCGAAATCCGCTCCTCGGATGGCTGTTTCGCCGGAATCACGTCTTCCCCGTGGTGCGCCACACGGCGGACCGTGGCGCGCTCCGGACGGCGCTCTCCGTTCTCGCGGGCGGACACGTGCTGCTGATCTATCCCGAGGGGACACGATCGTGGGACGAGCACGTGATGGGCGAGATCCAGGCCGGCGCCGGGTTCATCGCGCGTCACTCCGGTGCGCTCGTCGTCCCGGTCGCGAGCTGGGGAGCGGAGCGGGTCATACCGCGCGGCGCCTGGATGCCCCGGCCGGCGGATGTCGAGATCCGCATTGGCGAGCCATTCCACCTCCCGCCGCTCGGACCCGACGGCCGGCGGCTCTCCAGCAAACAAGCCGCCGCGATCATGATGGAGCGCGTGATCGCACTGCTCCCCAGGGAGCGTCGGCCCGTGGGAGCGGACGCGCTCACCCTCGGCGGGAGCTCTCCCGCCGCGTGACCGGGGGCGAGTCGCACCCTGACCACCTGGTCGCGTTCGATCTCGAGACCACCGGGCTCTCGCCCCGCAGCGACCGGCTCCTCGAGGTCGGCGCCGTGCGCTACGACGCCTGCCTGCATCAGATCGACGAGCTCCAGGTCATCGTCGATCCGCAGATGCCCATCCCGCTGGCGATCCAGCGCCTGGTCGGCCTGAGCGACGAGGACGTCCTCGGCGCCCCACCGCCCGCCGAGGCGGCCGCGCGCCTTGCCGGGTTCTGCGGCGACGCCGCGCTGATCGCCCACGGGGGAACCTTCGACCTGCTCTTCCTCCGGGCGCTCCTTTCCGAGTCGTTCGGATCGCGATTGATCTACGACACGCTCGACCTCGCGCGCATCCTGCTGCCGACCTACGAGAGCCACAGCCTCCCGCTCCTGAGCCGCCGGCTCGGGATCGCGCACGAGCGCCCGCACCGGGCGCTCAGCGACGCCAGAGCCACCGGCGACCTGTTCCGGGTCCTCGTCGGCGCCGGCCGGGCCCTCCCCGAGGCGACCGTGACCGAGATGCGCCGCGTCGCCGCTCAGGCTCCCGGTGCGCTCGACGCCTTCCTCAGCGACGTCATCCTGCGTGCCGGGGTCGACGCCCCGCCTCCGGTCGACCACAGCAAGGCTTCGGCACCACCGAAGGCGGTGCGGCACACGGCTCCATCGCCGATGACGTCGCGCAGCGGCAGCGTGGGAGAGGCGGCGGCGACGCTCCTCGGGCCCGACGGCCCGCTGTCCGCCCGCGAAGGATACGAGTATCGCGAGGCCCAGCTCCAGATGGCGATGGCGATCGGCCAGACACTCGAGCGCAAGCGGCGGCTCATGGTCGAAGCCGGGACCGGGGTCGGCAAGTCGCTCGCCTACCTGACCCCGCTGGCGCTCTGGTCGGCACGAACCGGCAAGCGCGCCGTGGTTGCGACCCACACGATCAACCTTCAGGAGCAGCTCGCCGACCGTGACCTGCCGGCCGTCGCAGGGATGCTCGACGAGCCGGTGGCGGTCGCGGTGCTCAAGGGTCGGAATCACTACCTGAGCCTGCGACGCTGGCGGCGGTTCCTCGCCGCTCCGGATGCCGGCGGGCGCGAGCCAGACGTCGTGTCGATCCGTTTCAAGCTGAAGATCCTCGCGTGGCTCGCCACCACGCGATCCGGTGACCGCTCGGAGCTCGCGCTGGCGGGCGACGAGGAGCAGCTCTGGCGCCGCGTCGCATCCGACGTCACCGATTGCCTCGGTCCCGCCTGCGCCAACTGGCAGAACGCGCGCTGCCACATGGTGGCGGCGCGCCGCAACGCTGCTGATGCAGCCATTGTTGTCACAAACCACGCGCTGTTGCTCGCCGGCAACGAGCGTCAGGGGCAGGTGCTCGGTCCGTACGATGCGTTGGTCATCGACGAGGCGCACCACCTCGAGTCGGTCGCGACCGAGCAGCTCGGTGCGACCGTGCGCATCTCGGATCTGACGCTCATCCTCGATCGCCTCCCGACCCAGCCCGGCACCGCGCTCGGCGCCGACCTCGACCGTTGCCGTGAGGCGGGACAGCGTCTCTTCGGCGATGCCAAGGGGTTCATGTCCGCGAAGCTCGGCGGCGAGCACGCGACCAACGGGAGGGTCGGTCTCTCCGAAGCGATCCGGGGCGACCCCGGATTCGGGTTCGTGGAGCGCTCCGCCGTGCACGCCGCGGGCGTCTTCCAGCGCATCGCCGGCGTGCTCGCGGCTGGAGCCATCCATGGCATCCAGACGGATCTGCTGCCGCAGCCGGATCGCGCGGAGGATGAGCTCGAGCACGCCGCGATCGCCCTCGAGGGCCTCGCCGCCGCCATCGACCACGTGATCGTCCGCCCTCGAGTGGGCATGGTCACCTGGATCGAGATGCGCGGCGAGCAGGCGGAGCTGCACGAGGCGCCGGTCGACGTCTCGGTGCCGCTCGCCGAGTCCGTGTTCGATCCCATCGAGTCCGTCGTGCTGACGTCGGCGACGCTCTCGGTCGGCGGTGGCTTCGATTTCATCCGCAACCGCGTCGGGATCGGACCGGCGGCGGACGAGCTCATGCTGCCGTCGCCGTTCGACTACCTCCGTCAGGCCGTCTGCATCCTCCCGGAGGACGCGACCGCATACGACGATCCGGTGCACGACCTGCAGATGACGGCGCTCATCGACGGCATCGCGGGGCGGCTCGACGGACACACGCTCGTGCTGTTCACGAGCTACGGACCGCTCAAACGGGTGTGGGCGCTCCTCCAGGAGCGTCTCGACGCGCGCGGCATCGCGAGCCTTGCGCAGGGGCTCGACGGCACGCGGCGTCAGATCCTGCAGAGCTTCCTCGCCGACCCGCGCACGGTGCTCCTCGCGACCAGCAGCTTCTGGGAGGGCGTCGACATCCCCGGTGATCGCCTCCGATGCGTGGTGATCGACAAGCTGCCGTTCCCCGTTCCCACCGATCCACTGGTCCGCGCCCGGTCCGAGCAGCTGCGTGACCCGTTCGGCGAGTACATCCTTCCGGTGGCGATCATCCGGCTCCGGCAGGGATTCGGCCGCCTGATCAGAAGCGCCTCCGATCGCGGGGCGGTGGTGCTCTGCGACCCGCGACTGCGAACCCGGCAGTACGGGCTCGGTTTCCTCCGCGCTCTGCCCCCGGCGCCGATGGCGGTGACCGCCTTCGACCGGGTGCCGGCGATGGTCGACGCTTTCGTGAACTCGGGGACATTGCCCGAGACCGTGGGAGAATCAGGCGAATGGTCCTGGAACGATCTCGAGCCGGCGTGACTCCCACGGGCCCGGAGGTCGCTGACGCGACCCCGGATGCGCCTGCTCCTGCGCAAGCACCGGAACCTGAGGCGACCGCCAACCCTGCCGGGGCCGTGATCGTCGCACTCGCTCAGTACTACCCGCGGCTCGGTGACGTCGGCGCGAACCTCGCGGCGCATCTGACGATCATCGGCGGCGCCGCGGCCGCCGGCGCGGGGCTGGTCGTGTTCCCCGAACTGTCGCTCACCGGGTATTTCCTCAAGGACCAGGTCCCCGAGGTGGCGCTGTCGCTCGACTCGGCCGAGGTCGGCGCGCTCCGCGACGCATCCCGCGAGAGCGGCATCGACATCGTCGCCGGGCTGATCCTGGAGAGCGAGCGGCATCAGTTCCACAACGCGTCGCTCTATCTCAGCGGTGGCGAGGTCATCCACGTGCACCGCAAGGTGTATCTCCCGACCTACGGGCTCTTCGACGAGCAGCGCTACCTCGCGGCGGGGGATCGATTCCGCGCCTTCGACGTGCCGCTCGGAGGTCACCCGGAGCATCACTGGCGTGCCGGCATCCTCATCTGCGAGGACCTCTGGCACCCCTCAGCCGCGGTCCTGCTGGCCCGGCAGGGCGTGGACCTCATCATCTGCCCGTCCGCATCTCCCGGACGCGGCCTCCTGCAGGGTGAGAGCGTGGGCACGGCGAGCAGCTACGACGTCATGACCCGGACCTACGCGCAGCTCTTCACCACCTATGTCCTGTACTGCAATCGGTCCGGATTTGAGGACGGCGTGGGCTTCTGGGGCGGCTCGCGCGTCGTCGACCCGGTCGGGGCGGTTGTCGCCGAGGTGCAGGGCGCGCAGGAATCCGTGCTCTTCCACAGCCTCGAGCGCAGCGCGATCCGGCGCGCGCGCGTGGCCTATCCACTCCTGCGCGACGAACGAAACGATGTCAACGACGCCGAGACCGATCGACTCCGACGCCGACGCGCTCGCGGTTGACGCCGCTTTCGTCATCGAGCGACTCCGAGGGTTCATCGCCGACGGGGTGCGCAAGGTGGGATTCGAGCGCGCCATCGTGGGGCTCTCGGGAGGCGTCGACTCCGCGCTCGTGACGGCGCTCGCGGTGTCGTCGCTGGGCACCGACAACATCGTCGCGATCTTCATGCCCTACCGGAGCAGCGATCCGCAGTCGCAGATCGATGCGTTCGCGGTCTGCGACAGCCTCGGCATCGTCGCCAAGGTCGTCGACATCACGCCGCAGGTGGACGCCTACTTCGACCGCTTCCCGGACGCGGACCGCACGCGCAGGGGCAACAAGATGGCGCGCGAACGCATGTCGATCCTCTACGACCACTCCATGGCGGAGCGGGCGCTCGTGCTCGGCACCTCCAACAAGACCGAGTTGCTGCTCGGCTACGGAACGCTCTTCGGTGACATGGCGAGCGCGCTGAACCCCATCGGCGACCTCTACAAGACCCAGGTGTACGCGCTCGCTCGCGCCCTCGGCCTGCCGAACTCCGTGCTCACCAAGCCGCCGAGCGCGGACCTGTGGGTCGGGCAGTCCGACGAGGACGAGCTCGGCATGCGCTACGCGGTGGTCGACCAGGTGCTCCATCTGCTCGTCGACGAGCGGCGGAGCCGAGCCGAGGTCATCGCGCTCGGGTTCGATCCGTCCGAGGTCGACCAGATCGTCGCGCGCGTACGCGGGAGCCAGTACAAGCGACGGCCACCTGTCATTGCGAAGTTGAGCAACCGCACCATCGACCGGGAGTTCCGCTACCCGCGGGACTGGGGTCGATGAGCGATCTGACCGGCACGCTCGCGGTTGTGGCGACGCCGATCGGCAATCTCGAAGACATCACGCTGCGGGCGCTGCGCGTGCTGCGGGAATGCGACGCGGTGATCGCCGAGGATTCACGGCGCACCAGGGCGCTGCTCACGGCGCACGGCGTGCGCAAGCCGGTGCTGTCCCTGCCCGCCTTCGATGAGCGCCGGCGCGTGCCCCAGCTGATCGAACGGCTCGAGCGCGGCGAGACCCTTGCACTCTGCACCGATGCGGGGACACCGGCGCTGAGCGACCCGGGCGCCATCCTGGTGCGCGCGGCGCTGGACGGCGGGCATCGCGTGACACCCATCCCAGGCGCATCGGCGCTCACCGCCGCACTCGCTGCCAGCGGGTTTCCCGCAAGCGCGTTCTGCTTTCTCGGCTTCCTCCCACGCACCGCCGGGAAGCTCATCCGCGTCCTCGAGGATGCGATGCGCGAGGATCGAACCATCGCGTTCTTCGAATCGCCGATGCGGATCACCAAGACGCTCCGGCTCGCGATGCCGGTGCTCGGTGAGCGTCCGGTCGTGGTGGCGCGCGAGCTGACCAAGCTCCACGAGACACTGCACCGCGGTACCGCGGCGACGCTGGTGGAGGAGTTCACCGCGCGACCGCCGCGCGGCGAGTGCACGGTGGTGGTCGGAGCCCGTCCGTGAGCGAGGGCCTGCCGCCACTCGTCGACACTCACTGTCACCTCGTCCTCCTCGAGGAGCGCGGCCTGCTCACCCAGGCACTCGAGGGCGCGGCGGCGGCCGGAGTCGACGAGATCATCTCGGTCGGCCTCAACCTGGAGGACACGGACCGCAACCGCCGGATCGCTGAGGCGCACCCGGGGGTGTACTTCACCTGCGGATGGCACCCGCACGAGAGGCGTGCCCCGGACGCCCGGCAGCTGGACGCGCTCGCGGCGCTGCTGCACCACCCGAAGGCTGTCGCGGTGGGGGAGGTCGGACTCGACCTGTTCTTCCGTCCCGGCTACCACGAGGTGCCGCTCGACATCCAGCAGCGGTCGTTTCGCGCCATGCTCGAGCTCGCCCGGGACGCCGGCAAGCCGGTGCTCATCCACGACCGCGACGCGCACGATGAGGTGCTCGCCGCCGTCGCGGCGGTGCCCGGGAGCCGCGGGATCATGCACTGCTTCAGCGGCGACGCCGCCTTCGCGCGGCGATGTGCCGACCTCGGATTCATCGCCTCGTTCTCCGGCATCGTCACGTTTCCGCGTTCTGAGGGCATTCAGGATGCCGCCCGCTCCGTCGCGGGTGACGGCTTCGTCGTGGAGACCGACTCACCCTTCCTGAGCCCGGCACCGGAACGCGGCAAGCCGAACCTTCCGGAGCGAGTCGCGATCACGGCGGCGGCGGTGGCGCGCATCCGCGGCGCGACGGTGGAGGAGGTGTGCTCGGCGACCACTCGCACCGCCCACCGCGTGCTCGGGATCACCACCGCCAGAACGGCTGCGGCGCGTGCCTGACGGAGCGCGCGCGGACCGCGCCCGCCACCCGCTCGACCTCACCGATCCCCCGACCCTGACGGCGGTGGCGCGACGGGTCGGGCTCCACCGCGACACCAGCCTCGGCCAGCATTTCCTCGTCGATCGCGACGTGCTCGATGCCATCGTCGAGGCGCTCGACCCCGGTCCCGACAGCGAGGTGCTCGAGATCGGGTGCGGTCTCGGAACGCTCACCGGCGCGCTCGCGGTGCGCGCACGCCGGGTGGTCGCCATCGATATCGACCCCGCGTGCGTCGCGGGCGCGCGGATCACCCAGCGGGGGAACGGCAACGTCACCGTGCTCGAGGTGGACGCGCGCGTTCTTGATCCTGCCGCGCTGGGGTTCACCGCCGGGTGGCTCGCGACCGGCAACCTGCCCTACCAGCTGACCGGGCTCGTGCTCATGCGCCTCGTCGAGGCGGAGCAGCCACCCGCGCGTGCGGTGGTGCTCGTCCAGCGCGAGGTTGCGGCCCGGCTCGCCGCCGGGCCGGGAGACTGGAGCCTCGCGACCGTCGCCATCCGGTCGCTCGCCGAGGTGGAGCGCATCCTCGACGTGCCGCCGGACGCCTTCGATCCGCCACCCGCGGTCCACTCGTCGATCATCCGGATCGTGCCGTCGCCAAAGGCCGATCCCGCGATCCGGGCGTCGATGCTGGCGCTCGCCAAGCCGCTGTTCCAGTCGCGCCGCAAGACACTGCGCAACGGCGTCTCGCGTGCGCTCGGGGGCGACCTCGAGGGCGCCGGCATCGCACTTGCCGGCGCCGGCATCGATCCGGGCCGCCGGCCGGGTACGCTTCGCCTCGATGAGTGGGAGCTCCTCGCCCGCGCTGTCGCGGAGGTGAGGCTGGTCACGCGATGAGGCAGCCCATCACCCGCGCCACCGCCCCGTCCGACGACGACACCGCGGTCGCGCCGCTCCACGCTGCGCGCCCCGCGACCTCTGCCGCGCCGGAGCAGCGCCAGGGGTTCGCCGCGGTGCTGCGCCGCCGCGACTTCCGCTACCTCTGGGGTGCGCAGCTCGCCTCGCAGCTGGCCGACAAGTTCCTCATGTTCACACTGCTCGTCTTCATGTACACGCTCACCGGCCGGGCGTCGCTGCAGTCGGTGCTCATGATCGCCTACACGCTGCCGAGCGTCCTGCTCAGCGCTCCGGCCGGTGTCTACGCGGACCGGCACGACAAGCGCCTGCTCATGGTCGGCACCAACGTCGTTCGCGGCGCGCTGATCCTGCTGATCCCGCTCGCGCAGCTGATCCCCGCATTGCGAGGGCAGGCGTGGCCGCTCATCGTCATCACCCTGTTCTTCAGCTCGGCCGGACAGATCTTCGCACCCGCCGAGGCGGCGAGCATCCCGTCGCTGGTGAACCGGCAGCAGATCACCGAGGCGACATCGCTGTTCATGACAACGGTCATCCTCACGCTCGTCCTCGGCGTCCCCGCCGCGACGATCGCGATCGGTTTCTTCGGCAACCAGGCGCCCTTCTACATCGCCACCGGCCTGTTCGGCCTTGCCGCGCTGTCGGTGTGGAAGGTGAGCGTCAGCCTGCGTGCTGAGAAGGTGAGCACCGGGCCGTCGCCGAACATCCTGCGCGAGCTGCGCGACGGCATGGACATCCTGCGCAACAGCCCGCCGCTGCGCTTGGGTCTGTACCAGCTCGCGCTCGCGATCGTGGTCGTCTTCACCATCTTCGCGCTCGGTCCGGTCTATCTCGTGGAGGTGCTCAACCGGTCCGACAACGAGACCTACATCGTGCTCGTGCCCGCGATGTTCGGACTCATCGCGACTGCCGCGGTGCTCGGTCAGCGCCCGAATTTCCCGCGGCCCAGAACCCTCGTCGGGGCGATCAGCGCCGCAGGCCTGTCGCTGCTCATCATGGGGATCGTGCCGGACGTGTTCCGCAGCCATGGGCTCTCCGGACTGATGGTCCCGCTGGCCGTGGTGGTCGCGGTGCTGTTCGGCTGCGCGCTCGGCGCGATGCTCATCCCCGGGTTCACCGTCCTCCAGGAACGGACGGACACCGAGAGCCGCGGAAGGATCTTTGGCGGCATCTTCACCGTGATCAACGCGGCGGTCGCGATCCCGCTGCTCCTCGCCGGGGTCATTTCCGACCTGATCGGTGTGGCTCGCGTGGTCGCCGCTCTTGGCGCGATCCTGATCCTCGTCGCGGTCGCGGTCCGCTGGTTCGGATGGGAGCGCCTCCATGTTCTCGAGCCGGACCCATTGCCGGGTCCAGCCGCGAGCGCCGACCACGTCTGATCGCAAATCTGCAACGACGGTGTCGCGGAGCGGTGGATTGGGCGGCCCGATCGAATCCCGGTGCGAAGCTCGGAGGCCTTGCGGGCCGGATTGGCCGGCCCTGGCGGAGGAGTCATGCGAGCTGTCGTCACGTGTGAGTGCTGCGGGCACCGGCAGGCCATTGCCCGTCAGATCGTCCGCCCCGAGTCCTTCAACCTCATCTGCCACAGCTGCGAAGGTGTGCTTCGGGTCGAGGTGACCGTGAACGATCTGCAGGCCGCCCAGCACGCCACGGGCCGGAAGACCCAGCCGGTCGCCTGGGTCTGAACTGACCCATCCGTGAGCGGGGCGGAGGCACTGGTATCATCGACGGCGCTCACGCTTGCCGATTGCGAGCCAGGGGCGCATAGCTCAGTTGGTACGAGCGCTGCGTTGACATCGCAGAGGTCATAGGTTCGATCCCTATTGCGCCCACCAT
>DAIQQM010000048.1:0-18707 GCA_036786805.1 Candidatus Dormiibacterota bacterium
CCGGGTGATGATCTGACGCCAGGTCGCGCCGTTCCACGTCCACGTTTGTATGACCGCGCCGACTCCGGGGCCGACCACCTCACCAAATCCGGCCGCCATCAATGCGTGCATCGCCGGGTCGTAGGCGAGGTCAAGGATGCCCGTCGGCAGGTAGGGGTCCGTCTGGCGATGATCGATCCAGTGGTGGCCGGCCCACGTCCAGGTGTCAGCCCCCGAGCTCGAAGCCGGCATGAGCACCATCGCGTTCACCGCCGGATCCCAGGCCATGACCGCCGGGCCTGGAGGCGGTCCGTTAACGCCCGAATCAAGCCTGCGCCACGTCGTGCCATCCCATCCCCATGTGTCATCAAGATAGGTCTCAGCGGGGTGGACACCGCCAAAGAGCAGCACCATGCGCGCCGGCGGGTCGTATGCCATGGCCGCATCCTCGCGACCCGGGGGCGCCGTCCGTGGATGAGCCAGCTTCCAGGTGTTGCCACCCCAGAGCCACGTCTGGGCGAGGGTGAGATCGCCGCCGAACACGATCACCTGGTTGCTCGCCGCATCATCGGCGGCGCTGTACCCGTAGGTCGAGAACGGCGCGTCGGGCGACGGTGCCGGGCTCACGATCGGTGGCCCAGTTCCCAACTGGGACTTCGGCCGGGAGATCACATAGCCGGCCACTCCGGCCACGGCCACCGCGATGGCCAGTGCGAGCGCGGTCGACAGTGCCCGCCCCCGGTGGGGCGGGGGCTCGTAGGCCGAGACCGGCTTCAGGGGCACCCCGGCTCCGTGGACGGAGTTGGCTGGTGCATCCGGTTCAGCGGGAATATCATCGTCGCCATTCTGTCGCGCCGGTCACAGCACGCTCGGAGGTGGTTGCAGTGAGCATTCGAACTCGATTCCGCCGGTGGCCGGTGCTTCGCCAGCTCACCACGGCGGACCGGCTCGGTCGCGGCATCGCCGTCCGGTCGGCACAGACCGAGGAGATGGCGCCTCGCACCAGGACTGCGGACAGGGTGGTCAAGAGCATCTGCCCGTACTGCGCGGTCGGATGCGGGCAGCGCGTCTACGTCAAAGCCGAGCGAGCGGTGCACATCGAGGGTGACCCCGACTCGCCGATCTCGCGCGGCCGCCTCTGTCCGAAGGGATCGGCGAGCGAGCAGCTCGTGAACAATCCCGGTCGCGTCACGACCGTCAAGTACCGCCGGCCCCACGGCACGGACTGGGAGGACCTGCCCCTCGAGCGCGCGCTGGAGATGATCGCGGACCGCGTCCTCGACACCCGCGCGCGCACCTGGGAGGATGTTGACTCTCGCGGCGACGCGGTGCATCGCACGCTCGGCATCGCGAGCCTCGGCGGCGCCACGCTCGACGACGAAGAGAACTATCTGATCAAGAAGCTCTTCACGTCGCTCGGGGTCGTGCAGGTCGAGAACCAGGCCCGTATTTGACATAGCTCCACCGTCCCCAGTCTGGGGACATCATTCGGGCGGGGCGGAGCCACGACCTTCCAGCAGGACCTGCAGAACGCCGACTGCATCGTCATCCAGGGCTCGAACATGGCCGAGTGCCATCCGGTCGGATTCCAGTGGGTTATGGAGGCGAAGGCGCGCGGAGCGACGATCATCCACATCGACCCGCGCTTCACCAGAACATCGGCGATGGCGGACCTCTACGTCCCCGTGCGTGCGGGCAGCGATATCGCCTTCCTTGGCGGAATCATCAACTACATCCTCACCAACGAGAAGTACTTCCGCGAATACGTGGTGAGCTACACGAACGCGGCGGCGATCGTCAGCGAGGATTTTCAGGACGCGGATCAGCTGGGCGGTCTGTTCTCCGGGTTCGATCCGCAGACCGGCAGCTACGACACGGCAAGCTGGGCTTATGAGGGCATGGAGACGGCCGCGGCCGCCGGATCGCGTGTGGTGGCCGGAAGGCAGGCGCCGGCGCAGGCCGGCGGGGCGGGCGAGGAACTCGGTGGTCGGGGCGCAGCCCTGCCGCACAGCGTGGTGCGCCGTGACGAGAGCCTCGAGGATCCCTTCTGCGTCTTTCAGATTCTCAAGCGCCACTACGCTCGGTACACCCCCGAGATGGTGGAGCGGGTCTGTGGAGTCCCGCCCGAACAATTCGCGAAGGTGTGCGAAGCGGTCACCGACAACAGCGGTCGGGAGCGCACCACGGCATGGGTCTACTCGGTCGGGTGGACCCAGCACTCGGTGGGTGTGCAGTACATCCGGGGTGCGGCGATCATCCAGCTGCTGCTCGGCAACATGGGCCGTCCGGGCGGCGGCATCCTCGCGCTGCGCGGCCACGCCAGCATCCAGGGATCGACGGACATCCCCACGCTGTTCGATCTGCTCCCCGGGTACCTGCCGATGCCGAAGGCCGGCCTGCATCGCGACCTCGGCGAGTACCTCCGGTCGATCAAGAGCGATGGGCAGAAGGGATTCTGGACCGCCGCAGACACGTACATGGTCAGCCTGCTCAAGGCCTGGTGGGGGGATGCCGCCACCGTGGACAACGACTTCGGCTTCGGATGGCTGCCGCGTATCAGCGGCGACCACAGCAACTACCAGACCATCGCCGACATGCTCGACGACAAGGTCGAAGGCTACTTCCTGCTCGGGCAGAACCCCGCCGTGGGATCCGCGAACGGCAAGATGCAACGGCTCGCGATGTCGCATCTCAAATGGCTCGTGGTGCGCGACCTCAACCTGATCGAGTCGGCGACGTTCTGGAAGGACGGCCCGGAGATCGCCACCTGGGAGATGCGCACCGCCGACATCGCCACCGAGGTGTTCTTCCTTCCGGCGGCTGCGCACACGGAGAAGGACGGCACGTTCACGCAGACGCAGCGACTCCTCCAGTGGCACCACAAGGCCGTGGAGCCGTCGGGCGACTGCCGCAGTGAACTCCATTTCTTCTACCACCTCGGCAGGGTGCTCCGGGAACGCCTCGAGGCGTCATCGCTCGAACGCGACCTTCCGCTGCGCCGGCTCGCATGGGAGTACCCGCTGGTCGAAGGCGGGGAGCCCGACGCCGAGGCGGTGCTCCGCGAGATCAACGGGTGTCACGTGACCGGTGAGAAGGCGGGGCAGATGCTCAACAGCTTCGTCGAGATGCAGGCGGACGGGTCCACCGCGGGTGGCTGCTGGATCTACACGGGCGTGTACGGCGACGGCGTCAACCAGGCGGCGAGACGAAAGCCGGGATCCGAGCAATCCTGGGTTGCCCCCGAGTGGGGATGGGCGTGGCCGATGAACCGCCGCATTCTCTACAACCGCGCGTCGGCGGACCCCGACGGCAAGCCCTGGAGCAGGCGCAAAGCCTATGTCTGGTGGGACGAGGCGGCAGGCAGATGGACGGGGCATGACGTGCCCGATTTCCAGGCGACCAAGGCCCCGTCGTACCGGCCCGAGCCCGGTATGGGCGGCCCGGACGGGCTCGCCGGTGACGACCCGTTCATCATGCAGGCGGACGGCAAGGGCTGGCTCTACGCGCCGAGCGGGCTCCTCGACGGTCCCCTGCCGGTCCACTACGAGCCGGTCGAATCGCCCCTCCGCAACGCGATGCATCCGCAGCAGTCCAACCCCACCCGCGACATGTTTCCGCGCAAGGAGAATCTCACGGGTCCATCGCCCCCCGAGCCGGGCGGGGACGTGTTTCCCTACGTCGTCACCACGTACCGTCTGACCGAACACCACACCGCGGGCGGCATGAGCCGCTGGTCGCCGTATCTGGCCGAGCTGCAGCCCGAATTCTTCTGCGAGGTCTCGCCGGAGCTGGCTGCTGAGCGCGGGCTCGAGCACCTCGGCTGGGCGACGATCGTGACTGCGCGCACCGCGATCGAGGCACGCGTCCTGGTCACGGACCGGATGACCCCGCTCACGGTCGGCGGCCGGGTGATCCACCAGGTTGGCCTGCCCTATCACTGGGGCGTCGGCGGCGGCGGTGCGATCGTCAGCGGCGACTCCGCGAACGACGTCATGGGGGTGACGCTCGATGCCAACGTCCACATCCAGGAGTCGAAGGCGGCCGCGTGTGACATCCAGCCGGGCAGGCGGCCGACCGGACCTTCACTGCCGCGCTACGTCGAGGAGTACCGGCGGCGCGCCGGGCTCACCGTCGACACCGGCGCGACACGAGTGACCCCACCAGGGGATGCGCCGTGAAGTGGCGATGGTCGAGAGCATCCAATCCCGCCGCGGACACGGGCTGGACCGGCGCCACGCCACGCAAGGGATTCTTCACCGACAGCTCGGTGTGCATCGGCTGCAAAGCGTGCGAGGTGGCGTGCAAAGAGTGGAACGGCATTCCCGAGGACGGGCTCGAGCTGCTGGGCATGTCTTACGACAACACGGGTGCGCTCGGGGCCAGCACCTGGCGTCACGTGGCGTTCATCGAGCAACCCCGGCGGCCGGTCGCTCGCGACGGCTTGACACCGCTCCCAATCGTTGCCGCCACATCTGGCCAGAACTCCGCTCCCGCGGGGGAGACCGGCATCCGGTGGCTCATGTCCTCCGACGTGTGCAAGCACTGCACCCACGCCGCGTGTCTCGACGTGTGTCCCACCGGCGCCCTGATGCGCACGGAGTTCGGGACCGTGGTGGTGCAGGACGACGTCTGCAACGGCTGCGGGTACTGCATCCCGGCGTGTCCGTTCGGTGTCATCGACCGCCGTCGGGGTCCGCCCGGCACGCGGAACGTCGGCATAGCCCAGAAGTGCACGCTCTGCTACGACCGGCTCGGCGACGGCCTGACTCCCGCGTGCTCCCAGGCCTGTCCCACGCAGTCCATCCAGTTCGGGGACCTCGACGAGCTGCGCATTCGCGCGCAGCGCCGCGTCGAGGACCTGCGCGAGTCGGGCGTCACCGACGCACGGCTCTACGGCGCCGATCCCGATGATGGCATCGGCGGCGCCGGTGCGTTCTTCCTGCTTCTCGACGAGCCCGAGGTGT
The DNA here is from genome assembly GCA_036786805.1 of Candidatus Dormiibacterota bacterium. Lineage (GTDB taxonomy): Bacteria > Chloroflexota > Dormibacteria > Aeolococcales > Aeolococcaceae > Palsa-851. Next base: position 4,944 of record DAIQQM010000048.1, read on the forward strand.
ACGGGCTGCCGCCCGACCCCGTGGTGACGACCCGCGATCTTCCGGCGATGTGGCGAACCGCTGCACTTGCGGGTGCGACCCTTCTCGCCGGCGCCGCAGCCGCATTCATGCGGGCCCGATCGTGACCGCCGAGCCGGTTGCGACGCGCAGTCCGGCCGATGCGCGACGGCGGCGGGGTGGCGGCCGCGACGGAGAGCGGCTGATGGTCTCGCCGGCCACGTTCACGTCGTACTACGGGCGGCCGGTGGTCAAAGCGGCCCCGTGGGAGAGCGACATCCCGGCATATCTCTTTCTCGGAGGGCTCGCCGCGGGCTCGTCGCTCCTTGCCGCCGGCGCCGACCTCGCCGACCTGCCTCAACTGCGCAGAGCCGCCCGGATCGCCGCCTTCGCCGGTGGCGCGGCCGGAACCGCTGCGCTCATCCATGACCTCGGGCGGCCACGTCGTTTCCTCAACATGATGCGCACCGCGAAACCCACGTCGCCGATGTCGGTGGGCACGTGGGTGCTCGCCGCCTACGGCCCGCTGGCAAGCCTCGCGGGCGCAGCCGAGATCGCCGCGCTGATCCCGCGCCGCGTCCCGATCGCTGGACGGATCCTCGATGCCGGCGCCCGGCCCGCAGGGCTCCTCGCCGCCGCCCTGGCGCCGGCGCTCGCGTCGTATACGGGAGTCCTGCTCTCCAACACCGCCACTCCGGCGTGGCATGGCGCGCGACGCGAGCTTCCGTTCGTGTTCTCCGGATCCGCGGCGGCGTCCGCGGGCGGGCTGGCCATGATCGGCACAGGTGTCGAGCAGGCCGCGCCGGCGCGCCGGATGGCGGTGGGCGGCGCGATGGTCGCGCTCGCCGCGGAGCGGCGTATGGAGCGAAGCATGGGCCTCTCCGCGGAGACGCTCCATTCCGGTAAGGCGAAGTGGCTCCTCGACGCGAGCCGCGGCCTCACCGTGGCCGGGGGCTTGGGAACGGTCGTGTTCGCAGGACGCAACCGATCCGCTGCGCGGCTGTGCGGCGCGGCTCTGGTCGCGGGATCGGTCTGCACCCGCTTCGCCGTCTTCCAGGCCGGCCAGGAGTCCGCGCGAGACCCTCGATACACGGTGGTGCCGCAGCGTGAGCGCCTTGAGCAGGCCGGACGCACGCCGGAGGCCGATCCTAGGCGGGGACCCCTGCTCCCGCACGGAGCCGGCGGAGATCGCCGTCCACTCGTTCCGTGAGGCCGATCCGGTCGAGGTGCTCGAGCAGCGGCACCGCCACGCGGCGCGTGGTACCCAGAGCCTGGCGGGCGGCGGAAAGGGTGAATGGCTGCGGCAGCGCGCGCAACCGCTCGGCCGCCGTGTGCGGGGCGTTGGGCAGGAGGGCGATATCGCCGGGCAGGAGCAGGATGGCGTGTGCGGCGGCCGCAGCGCCCAGTTCGCGGCGTCCGAGCCCGAGTGCGGCGAGGCGCTGCTGCTCCGGCGCGGCGAACGGTTCGGCCCGGAGCGCGCCCACGAGCTGCGACACGGCCTCCTGGAGATCCGCTCGCAGCACGGGTGCGCTCCCGCGTTTGCGCACGCGCCCGCCGATCTCCTCGAGGTCGGTGCACGAGCCGATGACGGCGGCCAGCACCTGAGTCTCATCAAGTTGCAGAGCGCGCGCGAGGTCGGCACGGGTCACGCCCGATTCGAGCAGCCCACCGCTCGCGCGGTCGACGGCAGCACGCAGCCTGCGACGCCAGTCCTCCAAAGTCGATTCGGTGACCAGCCACGACCCGGCCGCAACCACGCCCGGTGGCAGCGTTCTCCCGACCGGAACTCCGATCTGCTCCAGCAGGACGCGACTGACAGCCCCGCGACGTGCCAGCTCGGCGCCCACATCCGCCGTGCCGTCCGCAACGCCAAGCGCCGCCGCGCGAGCCTTCGCAGCACCGCGGCGACGCAGTGCCGGGGGCGCCGGGTCGAGCACCGTCGCTCCGCCCACGACATGGCGGCGACCCGGGTCCCGCAGCAGCACCCGGTCACCGACCTGCAGCGGCAGCGGGACTGCGAGCTGCAGGCGCACGACCTGTGAGGCGGACCCGCGCGACGGGTCCAGCCGGCGGATCGTTGCGGGCACGGCCGCCGACCCCACATGGAGCACGACGTGGGTCGGCAAGTCGTCGCTGTCGGATCGGACGTCAGCCGCAGCGGTCCGCCGCCACGCGCCCGGTGTGAGCAGCGCGTCGCCTCGGCTCACGTCCTCGTGGCGCACGGATCGAAGGTTCGCCGCGACGCGAGCGGGCGCACTCACAACCTCGGCGTGCACCCCGAGCCGCTGGAGCCCGCGAATCGTCACGCTCGTGCCGGCAAGATCGAGCACGCCGCCGCGGCGCAGCGTGCCGGCCACCAGGGTTCCCGTGACCACGGTCCCACTCCCTCGCACGGTGAACGAACGGTCGACCCACAGCCGGACCCGTGCCGCGGGATCGGCGCGGGGGAGCTGTCGTGCCAGCGTGCCGAGTGCCGCTCGGAGCTCCGCCAGCCCGGCGCCGGTCTCACCGGACACACCCACCGCCGGGATGCCCGCAAGCGTGGTCGGCGCCAGGCGTTGGCGAGCCTGAGCCATCGCCGGGGTGGGGTCGGCGAGATCGATCCGCGTCACTGCGATCAAACCGTGGCGAACGCCGAGCGCGTGCAGTGCGCGGACGTGCTCGTCGGTCTGTGCGGCCCAGCCCTCATCCGCCGCGATGACGAGCAGCACGGCGGGCACCGGACCGACGCCGGCCAGCATGTTGGTCGTGAAGCGCTCGTGCCCGGGTACGTCGACGAAGGCGATCTGCTCGCCGGTTGGCAGCGTGGTCCATGCGTAGCCGAGGTCGATGGTCATCCCACGGCGGCGCTCCTCCGCCCAACGGTCCGGTTCCATCCCGGTGAGTGCGCGCACCAGCGTCGACTTGCCGTGGTCCACGTGGCCGGCTGTGGCGATCACCTGCATGCGCGGACCGCCTCCATCACCGCGCCGTCCGACGACGGCGGCACGCACCGGAGATCAAGGAGGCAGCGCCCGCCTTCGAGTCGCGCGACCACCGCGGGGTCTCCGCCGCGAAGCGCGGCGGCATAGCGCTCCGGGAGGCTCACCGCCCAACCCGGCAGGCGCACGCCCGGTCCACTGCCGCCGCCAACCGCTCCCTCGCTGGGCACGACACAAACCTCGTCACCGAGCCTCGCTGCGATCGCCTCGGCACGCGACCGCAGGGCATGAGCATCAGCATGCAATGCGATCGCAGCCGGAGGTGGCGGGCCGCTCAGGGTCGCCTCGAGCGCCGCCAGGGTGAGTTTGTCAACGCGGAGCGCGCGCGCGAGCGGATGGCGCCGGAACCGTGCAACGAGGTCGGCGCGCCCGGCGATGATCCCGGCCTGCGGGCCGCCGAGCAGCTTGTCACCGCTCGCGGTCACCACCGCGGCGCCGGCACGCAGCGCCCCACCGATATCCGGCTCGTCGGGCAGAAGCCGGTCCGGCGCCGGCGTCCCCGAACCCACGTCGACCACGAGCGGCGGTCCGAGCCCGGCGAGGTGACCGACACCCACCGACGCGGTGAACCCGGTCATGCGGAAATTCGATGTGTGCACCTTGAGCACACACCCCGTCCGCTCGTCGATCGCCGCGGCGTAATCGGCCAGCGTGGTGCGGTTGGTCGTGCCCACCTCGCGCAGCGTCGCCCCGGTGCAGGCGACGAGATCGGGGAGCCGGAACCCGTCGCCGATCTCGACAAGCTCACCCCTGCTCCAGACCACCTCGCGACCGGCGGCCAGCACGGTCACCGCAAGGAGCAGGGCCGCCGCACCGTTGTTCACCACCATGACATCGCCCGCGTCCGGGAGCGCCGCCCGCAGTGCTGCGAGGGTGCCGCGCCCGCGTTGCGCGCGCCTCCCGTCCGCGAGGTCGTACTCGACGTCGACGTAGCCGGCTGCCGTCAGGAGCGCTTCACGTGCCGCTTCCGAGAGTGGGGCGCGTCCAAGATTGGTGTGCAGCACGGTGCCGGTGGCGTTGATGACGGGCCTGAGGCTGGTCGCGCGAGCGGGGAGGGAACGCAGCACGTCCTCGACCAGCAGCTCGGGTGCCAGCGCACCGTCGCGCACCTGCTGCTGCGACGTGCGCACCGCCTCACGCACGCGTGGCCTGCCGAGGCGACGCTGCGGCTCGGCGAGACGCGCGTCGGCGAGCACCGAGTCCGTCTGCGGGACGGCGCGACGCGGATCCGTGCGCATGCTCGAAGACCTTACGTGCTCGAGCCCCGCGTGCACCCGGGCGGCGGAGGCGGACGGGAATCGAACCCGCTTGACCGGGATACTCGGTCACACTGATTTTGAAGATCAGGAAGCCCACCAGGTGCCCAGACGCCTCCGCAGGGAAGCGTAGGTCACTGGTCCGGGTGTGCGTTGAGCGCGGTGACCAACCTGCGAACATCGCGGGCATGCGTCTCACCGGCTACGCGCACGGCGGCGGCTGCGCCTGCAAGATCCCGCCCGGCGAACTCGAGGAGATGGTCGCCGGGTTGATCGGCGTGCCCAGTGACACCCTCCTGGTGGGTCTCGAGCATGGCGACGACGCCGCGGCGGTCCGGTTGGACGGCGACGGCATGGCGGTGCTCAGCACGGTGGACTTCTTCACGCCGGTCGTCGACGACGCGTACGACTGGGGGCGCATCGCCGCCGCCAACGCGTTCTCGGACATCTATGCGATGGGCGGCAGGCCGATCCTTGCGGTGAACCTCGTGTGCTGGCCCCGCGACGTGCTGCCCATGAGCCTCGCGGCCGATGTGCTGCGTGGTGGGCTCGCTGTTGCCCGTGAGGCCGGGTGTCCGGTGGCCGGCGGCCACAGCGTCGACGATCCCGAGCCCAAGTACGGGATGGCGGTCACAGGGATCGCCGCATCCGATCGTCTGATGCGCACGGACGCCGGAGAGGCCGGCCGGCCACTGTCACTGAGCAAGCCGCTCGGGATCGGCGTCCTCAACAGCCGCCACAAGCAGACCGGCGAGACCTTTCCACATGCAGTCGCCACGATGGTCGAGCTCAACCGTGCCGCCGCGGACGCAGCTCTCGCGGGAGGCGCGCGATGTGCCACAGACGTCACCGGATTCGGCCTGCTCGGTCATCTGTACAAGCTGGCACGCGCGAGCAACCTCACGGCCGTGATCGACTCAGCGGCCGTGCCCTACCTCGAGGGCGCCCGCGAGGCGCTCGACGCCGGCTATGTGAGCGGGGGAACGCGCCGCAATCTCGAGTGGGTGCACCCGCATGTCGGCTGGGGAGGACGCACCGCGAGCGACGACCGCGAGCGGCTGCTGCTCGCCGACGCGCAGACAAGCGGTGGGCTGCTCGTCGCCGGTGAGATTCCGGGAGCACCGGTCATCGGCGAGCTGATACCGCGCGGCCCTCACGTGATCGAGGTGCGCTGAGGTTCTGGTCGGTTATGCCGGAAACTCGCGCTCCAGGAACGCGACGGTCTGCTTCCATGCCGCAGCGGCCGCCTCGGGGTGATGGAACATCGCCGCGTTGTGATTGTCGAATGCGTGATTGGGTCCGTGATGCAGGTGGAACTCGGTGTGCGGCCGATCCTCGAAGGCGTGCTCGACCGCCGCTCGCTGTTCAGCGGTGATGTACTCGTCGGCGTCGCCGAACTGGAAGAGGATCGGGCAGTGGATGTCCGGCGCCTTGTCGAGGTTGCCGGGGATCGCCGAACCGTAGTAGCAGATGGCGACGTCGGGCTCGCCGGCCGCGGCGACCAGGTACGCCATGCCACCCCCGAGGCAGAAACCGATGATGCCGGCGCGCCGCTGGGTCACCTCGGCCACCCCGCGCAGGTGCTCGAGCGTGTCCACGGAGTCGCGCGCCGCCTGCGCCATGTCGAGCTGCTGCATGGAGGCGAAGGCACGAGGGAGCGCGTCCGCCGAGCGTTCGTCGATGACGGATTCGCCATCGATTCGCGAGTACAGATCGGGGGCGAGCGCGACGTAGCCGAGGTCGCTGAGACGCGCGCAGACATCCTGGATGTATCCGGTCACGCCGAAGATCTCCTGCACCACCATCATCCCCGGACCTGATCCGGATGCGGGGACGGAGAGGTGTCCGGTGAAGTCATGGCCGTCGCGGCCACGGATGCGTTCAACACGAGTATTCGACATCGCCGGAGCATACATCGGTGCCGGGCGACCCACCCCGCGTGGTGGACCATCTGCGCGGGTTCGTCGACTGAACGCGTCACGATAATCGCGCCATGCGTTTCGGGATCTTCCTGCCGCCGTTCGCGGCTTTCGCAGAGCCGCGGCGGGTCATGGCGCTGGCCCGGCGGGCTGAGGATGCGGGCTGGGACGGCTTCTTTCTGTGGGACCACATGCTCGCCGTTCCCGGGATGGCCGTCGCCGATCCCTTCGTGACCCTGGCGGCGGTCGCCGGCGTGACCACCCGGATCCGGCTCGGCGCGCTGGTCACCCCTCTCCCGAGGCGCAGGCCCTGGGTGCTGAGCCGTCAGCTGGCGACACTCGACCATCTGTGCGATGGGCGCCTCACCGTCGGCATCGGTCTCGGTGACGACGGCTGGAGCGAGGTCAGCTCGTTCGGCGAGGCGGTCGACCCCGTTGTTCGTGGGGAGATGCTCGACGAGGCGCTCGAATTGCTCGAGCGGTTCCAACGCGGCGAGCCGGTCACCTTCCACGGTCACCACTACGTGGTCAACTCACCGCCGCTGCTGCCGCGGCCGGTTCAGGAGCCGCTGCCGATCTGGGGAGCGTGCCGGTGGCCCAATCGCAAGCCGCTGATTCGGATCGCAAAGCTCCAGGGCTGCTTTCCGATCTTTCCGACCCCCGGTGCGCCCCCGCCCCCGGATCCCGCCGACATTGCGACGCTGCGTGCGGCCCTCATCGATCTCGGGGCTCCGCCGACCATCGACATCGCCGTGCGCTGCGCGCTTTCCCTGGAAGATCCGGAGGGGGTGCCGGACACCGTCGCCGCGCTCGAGGCGTCCGGCGTCACGTGGATCCTCGAGGCGGTCGCGCCCGGTGCGTCGCCGGAGCTCGCAACCAGCGTCGTCGGCAAAGGCCCGCCTCCGTCGCCGTGAATCGCTATTCGCCGACCACGCCGTCCCGCAGTTCGCGCGTGGCGTCGGCGTGGCCGGCATGCCGCGCGGTCTCGTTGATGAGATGGAGCACCACCCAGCGCAGGTCGGTGCCGTCACCGTCGCGCGTTGCCTGCGTCAGGGGCGTCGACCGCACGTACTCGTCGGTTGCCGCCGCCCGGGATCGGTAGGCGGCGACCGCCGACGCCACGGTCAGCTCCGAGCCCGGCCGGAACTCAGCGTCCAGCCTCGACGTCTCCGCGCCCCGCATGGCTCCGTCGATCCATCGCCACTCGACATGGGTGAGGTGGTTGACGATGCCCAGCAGCGAGATGAGCGCCCCGCCCGGAGTCCATCGGGCGTCGTCGTCGCTCACCCCGTCAATCTTGCGGAGCACTGCCCCGCGCAACCAGCCGAGCCAACTGAGCAGCAGCTCGCGTTCGTCGGGGTTGCCCGTGGGGAATGCGCCCTCAGGTTCCGGAGGCATCCGCCGAAGCCTACGGCCGAGCGTGGGTTGTCCGCTGGTGCGAGAGTCGTCCGCATGCAGCGTGCAGGGCAACCGGTCGCGACCATCCATCGCGCCGCTCTCGACGATGCCGCCGCGCTGGCTCGGCTCCGATGGGTGTGGCGGACCACCGAGCGCGGCGAACACGGGCTCTCGCTGTCCGCGTTCGAGACCGCGCTGACCGACTGGTGGGCGACGCGGCAGGACGATCACGCGGCATTCATCGCGGAGCGATCCGGACGGGCCGTCGGGATGGCATGGCTCGCAATCTTCGATCGGATTCCGCAGCCCCGTCAGCTCGCGCGTCTGGCGGGCAACGTCCAGAGCGTCTTCGTGCTCGAGGAGCAGCGCAACCAGGGCATCGGCCGGGCGCTGGTCGAAGCGGTGATCGACGAGGCGCGCGCGCGGGGACTTGGCTATCTGATCGTTCACCCCAGCGAGCGCGCGTATCCGCTCTATGAACGGATCGGCTTTGCGGAGACCAACCAGATCCTGCACCTCGATCTCGAGCGGGAGCACACGCCCGGCGATCGTGCGTGACCCCTGGGCGATGACCCTTGGCGCTAGCGGTCGGTGACTCCGCCAACCAGGTTCTTCTCGAACCAGTGGTGGGCGTAGGGCTCCTCGTTGAATGCCGGTACCTCGATGTACCCGGCCGACCGGTACAGGCTGATGGCTTCGACCAGAGCCCGGTTGGTCTCCAGCCTCACCGTCTCGGCACCGTTCGCCAGCGCGAGGCGCTCGAGCTCGGTCAGGATCCGGCGGCCGAGCCCGAGGCGACGGGCGGAGTCGGCGACCCACATTCGCTTGAGCTCCGCCGGCGAGTCCACGTCGAACTTGAGGGCCCCGCAGCCAACCGGGAGGCCGCCCAATCTCGCCACCAGGAGGATCCCGGCCGGTGGTCGGAGCTCGTCGTCATCGGCGCTGATGCTGCGTGACGGTTCGAAGCCTGAATCGAATCTTCGCCCGAGCTCCAGGAAATACGCCCGGAAGCACTGCCGGGCCTCGGGGTCCGCGGGGTCGACCGGCGTGAGGCTGACGGTCGCGGCAGTCACCAGCCGCTCGACCTCAGCCATCGCCGCGCACAGGCGATTGCGCTGGTCGGGGCTCAATGGCGCGAGCAGCGATTCGGCGAGCTGGTTGCTGCGCGTGTCGAGCACGGCCCGCTCGCGCGCACCCGCCTGCGTCAGCCGCGCTGCGCGCATCCGCCGGTCGGTCTCCTTGCGACCGACGGTGACGAGTCCTGCGCCTGTCAACGTGCCGAGCAGGCGACTCAGGTACCCGGAGTCGAGCCCGAGCCGGATGCGGAGCGATCGGACGTCGGAGCCGTCGGGCCCGATCTCCCAGAGCACTCTCGCCTCGCCAAGCGAGTGGGCGCGGGCGAGGTAGCGGTCGTTGAGCGCACCGACGTGCTGGGTGACGACCCGGTTGAAGCGCCGCACCTGGGCAACGCGCTCGTCATCCATATCTCTGACTCTAGTCAGAGATAGGAGGCGCGGGCCTTCCTGCGCGGCATGCACGCGCCACGGGAACCTCTCGCGCTGACCCTGGATCGCGCGAATCGGTGCCCATAATGGGGCTGGATCCGCCCGCTCTCCGGAGGTATGAGTCGATGGCGCTTGAGGCCGCCGAGCAGGTCGTGACGAGCGACGATGCGGCGACGGCTGTTTCGTTCGCCACCGAACCCTCGCAGTACCTGCACTGGCACCTCAGCATCGACGGCGCCGTCGCGACCATCGCCATGGACGTCGACGAGCAGCGAGGGCTGCGACCCGGCTACGCGATGAAGCTGAACTCCTACGACCTCGGCGTGGACATCGAGCTCCACGACGCGGTGCAGCGACTTCGTTTCGAGCACCCGGAGGTTGGGTGCGTCGTGATCACCTCCGCGAAGGATCGGTGCTTCTCTGCGGGGGCGAACATCGGGATGCTCGCGCAGGCAACCCACCCGTGGAAGGTCAACTTCTGCAAGTTCACGAACGAGACCCGCCTCGAGATCGAGGACGCCAGCGCGAACTCCGGCCAGACCTACATCGCCGCCGTGAACGGCGCGGCCGCGGGCGGTGGCTACGAGCTCGCGCTCGCTTGCGAAGAGATCCTGATGATCGACGACGGCTCGACGGCGGTCTCCCTCCCCGAAGTGCCGCTGCTGGCCGTGCTCCCGGCAACCGGGGGGCTGACCCGCCTCGGCGACAAGCGCCACGTGCGGCGCGATCTGGCCGACGTGTTCGTCACGAAGAGTGAGGGCGTCAAGGCGCCCGCCGCGGTCAGATGGGGATTGGCGGACGCCGCCATTCCCCGTGGCCGGTTCGAGGAGTCGGTGCGCGCCCGCGCGGCTGCACGAGCAGCGCGTTCCTCGCGCCGGCGGCCGGCCCGCGGCGTTGCGCTGGAGCCTCTTGTTGCCGGCGGCGATGACGACAGGATCGCGTACGAGCACGTGCGCGCGGAGTTCGATCGTGCCGCGGGGGTCGCGACCATCATCGTCAGCGGACCGCGCGATGAAGCTCCGAAGGATGCGGACGAGGCGCGAGATCTCGGCAGCCGGTACTGGCCTCTCGCGGTCGCTCGCGAGCTCGACGATCTGATCCTTCGGCTGCGCACCAATGAACTCACGCTCGGCACGTGGCTCGTCAAGACGGTGGGCGACATGGATCGCGTGCTCGCCCATGATCGCTTCCTGCTCGAACACCGCGACGCAGACTGGTTCGTCAACGAGGTCGTGCTGCTCATCAAGCGTGTGTACAAGCGTCTGGACGTCACCAGTCGCAGCCTCCTGGCATCGATCGAGCCGGGTGCGTGTTTTGGCGGACTCCTGCTGGAACTCGCCTTTGCCTGCGACCAGCAGTACATGCTCGACGGGACGATGGAGGAGGGGGAGCAGGCACCTGTGATCGTCATGAGCGAGGCGAACCTGGGCGTCTATCCGATGGGCAACGCGCTCTCACGCCTCGAGTCGCGATTCTTCGGACGCTCGCCCGAGTTCGCGGCGGCCCGTGCTGCGACGTCGGTGCCCCTCGATGCCGAGGCCGCGTCAGCGCTCGGGCTCGTGACCTTCGCGCCGGACGCCATCGACTGGGAGGACGAGCTGCGCATCGCCGTCGAGCAGCGCGCCGCATTCAGCCCCGATGCGCTCACTGCGATGGAGGCCAACCTGCGTTTCGCCGGCCCGGAGACCATGGAGACCAAGATCTTCGGACGGCTCACCGCATGGCAGAACTGGGTGTTCAGCCGGCCCAACGCGACCGGATCTGCAGGCGCCCTGCGACGCTACGGCAGCGGTCAACGCGCCGCGCTCAGCAAGGAACGGGTGTGACATGAGCCTCAACGCCGATTACACGGACCGCATCCCCAACAACGTGGACCTGCGTGGGGACCGCCGCCTGCAGCGCGCGCTCGAAGCCTGGCAGCCGCGCTTCATGCAGTGGTGGCGCGATCTCGGTCCGGATCTCATCGCGCGTGACGTGTATCTCCGCACCGCCATCAGCGCCGACCGCGATGGCTGGGCTCACTTCGGACACATCCCCCTCGAGGAGTATCGATGGGGGATCTTTCTCGCCGATCGCGAACCCGACCGGCGCATCGCGTTCGGCGAGCATATGGGGACCGCGGCGTGGCAGCAGGTACCGGGCGAATATCGTGCCGAGCTGCAGCGTCTGCTCGTCGTTCAGGGAGACACCGAGCCGGCTTCGGTCGAGCAGCAGCGTCTGCTCGGATTCACGGCGCCGAGCCTGTATGACCTGCGCAACCTGTTCCAGGTCAACGTCGAAGAGGGCCGCCATCTCTGGGCGATGGTCTACCTGCTCCATGCGTTCTTCGGTCGCGAAGGACGCGAGCAGGCCGAGGAACTCCTGATGCGCCACTCGGGAAGCGTTGACGCGCCACGGATTCTCGGCGCATTCAACGAGCCGACCCGTGACTGGCTCGCATTCTTCATGTTCACGTACTTCACCGACCGCGACGGGAAGTTTCAACTCGGCACGCTCGCGGAGAGCGGCTTCGATCCCCTGTCGCGAACGTGCCGCTTCATGCTGCGCGAGGAAGCGCATCACATGATGGTCGGGACGACGGGGATCGACCGCGTGGTCCGGCGCACGGCGGAACTCATGCGCGAGCATGACACCGACGATGTCAAGCGATACGGGGCAATCCCACTCGACATCATCCAGCGCTATTTGAACTTCCATTACAGCGTCTCACTCGACCTGTTCGGCGGCGAACGCTCGACCAATGTCGCCAACTACTTCACGGCCGGCCTCAAGGGGCGGTGGCAGGAGGAGCGCCGCGCCGATGATCACCGGCTCACCGGCCTCACAGCCGCCGTCGACATGATCGTCGACGGGCGCATCGAGCACGCCGACATCCCCGCGCTGACGGCACTGAACCAGGACCTCCGCTCCGAGTACTTCACCGACTGCAACAACGGGGTCCGCCGCTGGAACCGCATCCTCGACGAGGCCGGCGCGGGCACGACCCTCTCGCTGCCACATCACGGCTTCAACCGGCGGGTCGGCGCATACGCGAACTACCGGGTCACACCGGATGGTGCACTCGTCGATGCCGAGACCTGGGCGCGGCGAGAATCGGAATGGCTCCCGACTTCGGCGGATTTCGACTACGTCCAGTCACTCATGAAGCCGGTCTTCGAGCCGGGAAAGATGGCCGCGTGGATCGCCCCGCCGGCAACCGGGATCAACGGCCGGCCCGTCGACTACGAGTACGTCCATCTGACCTGAGCGTGGTCAGTCGGGCTCGGCGAGCACCCGCGCCGCCTCGCGACGGAGATCGGCGCGAAGCACCTTGCCGGTCGCGGTCTTCGGCAGCGTGTCCACGACGATGAGGCGCCGTGGCCGCTTGTATCCGGCGAGCTCATCGCGGCATCGCGCCAGCACCTCGTCGGGGTCGAAATGCATCCCGGGCCTCGGTACCGCAAACGCGACCGGGCGGATCAGCCCGTCCGCCGTGATCGCGCCGACAACCGCGGCCTCGACCACGGATTCATCTCCGAGCAGCACGCTCTCCACCTCGGTGGGCGACACCCATTCGCCACCGACCTTGAGCATGTCGTCGCGGCGGCCGAGGTGGCGGTAGACGCCGGCCTCGACGGAGAAGAGGTCGCCGGTGGCCACCCAATCGCCGACGAACGTCCGGCGCGTCTCCTCGCTGCGACACCAGTACCCGGTGGCGGCGGCGGCGCCGGACACCCACAGCTCACCCGGCGAGCCTTCCGGGACCGGCGCCCCGCCGTCGTCGAGGACGCGGACCGCGTAGCCACCGACCGGCGTCCCGGTTGCGCCCGGCACCGCGTGTCCGGCGCGGTTGGAGATGAAGATGTGGGTGAGCTCGGTCGACCCGATCCCGTCGAGGACCTCGACCCCGAAACGGTCGCGAAAGCGCAGGAACAGCTCGGCCGGCAGCGCCTCACCGGCGGAGACGGCCTGGCGGAGGGATCTGAATGTGGTGTCGGGAATCTCCGCGGCGAGCAGCGCGGCATAGAAGGTCGGCACCGCAAAGAACAGGGTTGGCTGATGCCGCTCCATCAGTGACGCCACGAGCGCCGGTGTCGGTGGCCGCGTCGGTTCCAGGACGGTTTCCGCACCGGCAGCCAGGGGAAACGCCAGAGAGTTGCCGAACCCGTAGGCGTGGAACATCGGCGCCACCGAGAGGTGCCGATCGTCCGGCCGGACATTGAGCACCTCGGCCGCGTATCCGTCGCAGATCGTCCGGACGTCGGTGTGACGGTGCATTGCGAGCTTGGGGAGTCCGGTGGTCCCGGACGTGCAGAGCCAGAAGCACGGGGATTCCGGGGATGTGGTGTCGACGCTGCCGTCACCGCCACCCGCGAGGATCTCGGACCACAGCGGGCCGGCCCCGTCAGCTTCGCCGGCGCCCACCCGCACCACCACCGTCAGATCGGGTGCGTCGTGGGTCAGGGCGGCGATGAGCGCCGAGGCCTCCCCGGGAAGGATCGCCCATCGGGCTCGCGAGTCTCGCGCGATGGTGACCAGGTCGCGCGGCGGCAGCAGCGGATTGACGGGCACCGCCACGGCCCCCATCCGCATCACGGCGAGGATCGCCTCGGCGAGCTCGGGCCCATCGCGAAGACTGAGGAGCACCCGCTCCTCGCGGCGCACTCCGAGGCGGCGCAATCCGCCCGACACCGCTCGGACACAGTCGAGCAACTCCTCGTAGCTGATC
>DAIQQM010000049.1:0-18233 GCA_036786805.1 Candidatus Dormiibacterota bacterium
CAGCCTTCGTCCACTGCATCGACCAGCTGTGAGACTGCCACCAGCCCTCTAGATGAGCCCATGGCGGAGGGCATAGGCCACGGCGTGGCTTCGGTTGCGCAGGTTCAGCCGGCTCGTGATGTCGTGGATGATGTTCTTCACCGTCCGTTCTGAATAGAAGAGGCGATGGCCGATCTCTGTGGTGTCGAGACCCTCGGCGATCAACTTCAGGACGCGTACCTCGCGCTCGGTGAGACCGGAGAAGCGGAGGCCGCGAGGTGCCAGCACATCGCGCTGCAGACGGCCGACGTGATCGAGCAGCTCACCCAGCAGGTCGGGGGACATCGCGGCGGCGCCACTCGAAGCCACCTGAACGGCGTCAATGACACGATCGGGCGTCGCCTCGCTGCGACGAAGGACGCTCGACGCACCCGCTTCGACCGCTTCCAGCAGGTCACCCTCGGCGAGTCGCGTCACCACAAGGACGACGCGATTCTCGTCGCCCACGCGCGCCGCACGCACTGCCCGACTCGTCGAGCCGTCAAGCTCGTCGGCGAGCACGACGGTGACACCGCCAGGCACAGTCGCATCGCCATCGACGACATGCACCTCGGGACGGTGCGCGAGTTGCGCAACGAGGCCCGCGCGCGTGATCACGTCCTGCGCGCGGATCGACACGGCGATGCGCTGGACACTTGCGACTGCGACCACGACGCGCATCCTGACAGCCGCCGGTTCACGGCCACTCAACGTCCGCTCAACGCGCGACGGCAGTGCTCCTCTCCATCCGCGGCCGGGTGCCATCGCCGGCGGCGACGCCGAGCTCGCCGAGCACCTCGTCGTACCGCCGCCTGGTGAGCTCCGCGGCGGCGCCGTCCCCGCTCCGTTCCTTGGCGTGGATCAGCAGCCGCCACGCGGGATCGAGGTAGCGGTCGATGCCCACCGTGTCCATGCAGACGGCCGCTGCCGCCGCCGGGTCGCCGGCCTCGAGCGCACGCTCCGCCACATGCAGGCCCGCCGCCGACGCCTCGGCCCGGCAGCGCTCACGGATCGTCTCGGCCCACTCGCTTGGCCCCTCCTCCGGCAGCAGTCCGGTCCGCAACCACGCGGCGGCCACCCCGAACTCAGCAGCCGCTTCCGCCGGGCGGGTCTCGGCGAGATCCACAGCCCGTGCAAGCAGCAGCCGGTACGTGACGACGTCGCAGGTCGATGCCCCGGGGAGCGCCAGCCGGTAGGAGTCGCCGTCGCGGACGACAAGGCTCCCACCGCCCCGATTGACGCCGGGTTCGAGCAGGCGCCGCAGCGAAGAGACCGCGACCTGCAGATTGCGGAGACCGGTCACCGGTTCTGCCTCGGGCCAGAGGGCCTCGCAGATCACCTCGCGATGCACCGGGGATCCGCCCTGCGCACCGAGGAGGCGCAGCAGCGATCGAACTCTCGGCTTCACCGCCGAGACGTCGATTTCGCGACCGTCGACGCTGACGCTGAGCTGTCCGAAGCATCGAATATGCAAGACGGCATCAGTTGCCGGGGCTGGAAGCGCATCGGTCGGAGGTCGCAACGCTGCATCGGCCGTCCGCCCGGGCGGCCAGGAGCGTGACGCCAGGTCGCGCGCCAGGCGCTGCAGGCGGCCCGCATGCAGCTCGTGAAACAGCTCCCCCGCGTGGAGCAGCGTCGCGGAGGCAGATGCGTCACCGCGGTCATTGAGCCCGGCTCCCTCGGACAGCATCGCGAGGGCGGCGCCCCAGCGATCTCCGTCCTGCAGGCAGGCATCTCTCACGCTTGCGGCGACGATCGGAGGGTCGCCGCAGGCAGCTAGGGATCGCGCCGCCCGGGCGATTCGGGCGATCCAGCCAGCCTCAGCGCTCTCGGCCTGATCTTCGGCTCGGCCCAGATCGACAATGCCCGCGGGATCGCCCATCAGGAGCGACGCAGCGCCGGCGACAACGGCGCCTGCCGCCGCAATGGCACCTGTCGCGTCAGTCTCGCGGGCGAGCGCGAGCCCTGCGTCGCGCGCCGCGGTGAGACGCCCGCCGATCAGCTCGGCCAGTGACGCGATCAGCGCGCCGCGCGCCCCGGGCAGCGCCGCGAAGCGAGCACTCCTGCTCTCGGTGCTTGGATCGAGGATCGCACGCAGCGCGGTCAGCCAGTGGTCCTGGCGAGGATGTGTGGAATCGGGGGCTGCCCATGACTGCAGTGTGAGTCGCTCATCCCGGCACACCTCGGCCACGGCGCGCCCGGCGAACCCGGCCTCGGCGCGCCGGTACACGTCGAGGGCGGCGGTGGTTCGTCCTCCGGCGGCGTGGCGCCTGGCGAGTGCGAGCAGCAGCCAGGGATCGTTCTCGAGGAGGGCCGGCGGCAGGCTTTCGATCCAGTGCCCGGGATGATCAGCGAGCGCAGCTCCCTGGCGGCCGAGCAGACGTGCCACGGCGTCGTCGTCTCCGGCACGCGAATACGCGCGCAGTGCCTCGGGCAGGGCACCGGCCTCCTCGAGCAGCGCTCCGGCTCGGAGGCACGCCTTCTGCACCGCGTCCTCGCCGATCTCATCGACGAGCACCCCTTCCAGGTGGGCCCGCAGCACCTCGTGGTATCGAAAGCTGTTCTCGCCGTCGAGCGCGAGCGTGAACAGGCGGCGCCGGTGGAGCTCGAGGAGGATCGCCTGGCTCCCCTGACGTCCGAGATACCAGTCGCAGAGCTGCCCGTTGAGCACCTCGAGCACCGACGTCGACACAAGGAACGCCCGCAACTCCGCCGGGAGCTGATCGAGCACGTTGCTGGTGAGGAACTCTCTGATCATGCGTGAGCGTGAGCTCAGGGCTTCGAGCACGCTGCGCCGTTCATCGCCGCTCCGGTTGCGCGTCGCCAGGTGGAAGAGATGCAGCCCCGCGGCCCACCCGTTGGTGCGCCGGGCAAGCTCCGCAAGCTCGTGGGGTGCGAGGGGTTGCCGGTAGAAGTCACGAAACAGCTGCTCGACCTCCCAGGTTCGAAATCGCAGGTCGTCGACGCCCAGCTCGACAACGCGTCCGAGGACACGCAGACGGGGCAGATTGAAATGGGGCTGACTGCGGCTTGCGACGAGCACGGCAAGGCTCTCGGGCGCGTACTCGACGAAGTGTTCGAGGAGCGCCTCAGCCGGCGTGCCTTCGATGGTGTGGAAGTCGTCGATGACCAGGAGCACGGGAGTGGTGATCCCTTCCTCAACCGCGGCGGCCGCTCCGGCCAGCGTGGTCCAGCTTCCCGCCAGGCCGGGAATGGCACGCCGGAGCGCCGTCTCGAGGTGAAGGAGCAGCGAAGCCTCGTCGGAGTCCCAGGCCTCGACCCGGTACCAGGCGACCGGGACGCCGGCCGACGCCGCCAGAGCGGTCATTGCCGTGGTCTTCCCGTAGCCGGCCGGGGCGACGATCAGCCCGAGTCGTTGCTTCCAGAGCGCCCCCAGCTGCGCTGCGATGCGGTCTCGGGTCAGAGCGGACGCGGTCGGCGGCCGGATCTTGCTACTGATCACGCCGATCGGCATGCAGTTCGCGCCTCAATCGCCGGAAGGCGGGTGTGTCGCATGCCGTGACCGTAGGCGCGGAAAGCGACGACTCGTTATCCAACTCATGGGGCACACGAACTCATCGATGCAGCGCCTCTCTCCGACTGCCACAGCGAACACACACTGCTTTCGGCAGCCACGCCATGCTGACAGGCGGCCACGCTTGGGGTCAATAGGGGCGGCCTGCATGGGATGGTGCCCGTGCGAACGGTGCGTGCGGTTAAGCTGCGCGTGTGCGCGGACATGCCCGGCAAATCAATGCTGACCTGAATGGAAATGGGTGGCGGAGGAGCGCTGCAGTGCGAGCGTGTGTCCTCGCGGTCGCAGGTGCGCTGATCTGCTCGTGCGGCGCGGCCAGTGTGAACATCACGGCAGTCGCGACAAGGACGTCGCCGACGGCGGCGCCCACGCCGACACCATCGCCGTCCCCAAGCAGCTCCGTTCCCGTCGGCCAGCTGCTTTCCAGATGTCCGAAGCCGCGGAGCTTCTCCTCGCTCCCTGTGTTCGCACAGGTCGCGGACGCCAGCTATCTCGCTGTCGCAGCCGACGGCAGCGTATGGGTCAGCAGCGAATCAAAGGGCCAGGTCCTGCATCTCTCCTCCACGGGGGCACCGATGGTCACGTTCAACGAGGCGACGCCGGAAGGCGTCGTCGCCCTGCCGAATGGCAACGTGCTGATCGCCGAGCAGGGTCCGGACCTTGTCGTCGAACTCGATCCGGCCACGCTCTCGGTGACGACGTTCCTGCAACTCACACCGAATCCACCGCAGCCCCAGGTGTCCGGGCTCGGGTTTGACTCTCCCGATCAGCTGGTCCTGGTACCGGACACCGCGCAGTCGCGTCTACTCACCGTGCCGGCCGCAGGCGGCACGCCGACGGTGGTCATCTCAGGGATTGGTATCCCGACGGATGCGGCAATTGGTCCAGACGGTCTCATCGAGGTCTCCCAGGCCAGCGGCAACGGGCTCCTCAGTGTCTTTCCTGGAGGTGGCATTGCCACGAAGTACCCCGAGGTCTCCGGCCTGTTGGGTGTGGCGGTCAAGGATCTGCTCATCTACGTGACGGTGCCATCCAAGCATCAGGTCATCGCGTTCAACCCCGCGACCGGACATACATACGGACTGATCACCGGCGTCGACCATCCTCAGGGAATCGCACTCTCGAGCGATGGGCAGCTGCTCGTCGCGGACGCCACGACCGGCACGGTGGCCATCGCGCCGACCTGCTAGGAGCGCGGAGCGTTGGTCTCAACACAGTAAGGACCGCGTCCGCCTGCATCCGCGCGGATCAGCGTCTCGCGCAAATCGCGTGACGCGGGTCGCTCGAAGGCGTCTACACTCTGCCGTCCATGGGAGTGCGCGCAGTGATTTCGGCGAATTCAGTGCAGGTCGCACCTGGCGCCGGAACCGAGGTCACGGTGACCATCCGCAACACGGGCACGGTCGTCGACCATTTCCACGTCGATGTGCTCGGAGATGCGAGGGCATGGACCACTGTCGCGCCGGCAACCCTGCCCCTGTTCCCCGACGCCCAAGGCGTCGTCACCATCGACTTCCGCCCGCCGAGGTCGTCGAGCGTGCACGCCGGGAGCATTCCATTCGGCATCAGGGTTGCCTCCGAAGTCCAGCCCCAGGACGCGACGGTGGAGGAAGGGACGCTGGAGGTCGGCGCGTTCACGGAGTTGCGCGCCGAGATGATTCCCGAGATCTCCCGCGGTCACAAGGGCCGGCACGAACTTGCCTGCGACAACCTCGGAAACGCACCACTGACACTGGTATTCCGCGCCTCCGACCCCGAGAACACGCTGCGCTTCAACTTCCGTCCGCGCAACCCCGTGGCCCAGCCGGGGACGGCGACGATCGTACGCCTGAGTATCCGCCCGCGCCATCGCATTCTGATGGGCAGTGCGCGGACCCACCGCTTCACGCTCGTCGCGCAGCCGAGTCAGGGCGAGCCTGTCACCATCAGCGGATCCCTGGTGCAGACGCCGCTCGTTCCCAAGGCGATCGTGGGTCTCGTGGGGCTGGTCGCGGCCGCCGGGGTCGCCGCGCTTGTCTGGGTCGGTCCGCTCCATTCGGGCAATCAAGCGGTGCCCGCGTCGACACCGACAAGCGCACCGTCGTCGACGCCGAGCCCATCTGCGACGCCATCACCCAGCCCCTCTCCGACGCCTTCGCCATCGCCATCGCCATCGCCGTCACCAACGCCTGCGCCGACGGGTAGCGGCATCCTCCACACCTTCTTCCCGCTGCCGACGTTCAACATCTGACGGCACGCCGTTGTCAGGATCGACGGCGTCCGCGGACTGCCCGCATCTGTCGGTCGCTTAGATCAGCTTCGGCGCTACGCTTGGCTCCGTGCGTACCTTTGTGACGACGGAGCATGCCCAGGAGCCGATGGAACCCGGTTGCCCAGGGTCGATATGACCACCGGGCAAGGCGTCGTCGCGCCTCCGGCGACCTACGGGCGGCTCATGCGTGTTCCCGGATTCCGGCAGCTCCTCGTCAGCTCGCTGCTCACCCGCACCGCGTCGCAGATGTGGACGGTCGGCCTCGTGCTCTTCGCGCTGCAGCGATATCACTCGCCGGGCGTCGCCGGCCTGAGCCTCTTCCTGCTCATCTTTCCGGGACTGCTCCTCAGCCCGGTCGCCGGTGCGCTGCTCGACCGGCATGGCCGCAAACGCCTGATGACGCTCGACTTCATCGTGGCGGCCGTCTGTCTGACGGTCATCGTCGTCCTCGCCGCCGCAGACCGCCTCCCCGTGTGGGGCCTGTATGCGGTGCTCACGGGTGGATCGCTCACCAGCACGCTGAGCATCGCGGGAGCCCGCTCCATCTTCCCGCTCATCGTGCCGACCGACCTGTGGGACCGGGGCAACGCCGCGGACAGCGTCTGCTACGGCGTTGCCAACATCGCGGGGCCGGCGCTCGCGGGCGCGCTCATCGCAGTATTCGGCAGCGACGCTGCGCTGGCCGGCGCGGCGGTCGGATACGTCGCCGGAGCCCTCGTTCTCCAGGGTGTCGGCGAGCCGGCTCACGCAGCCGAGGTTTCCGGCCGGATCCTGGTCGAGGCGTGGCGGGGCCTCCGCTACGTCGTGACCAATCCAACGCTGCGATGGATCGCGATCGGGTTCTCGACGCTCAACGTGGGCTGGGGAATGGTGATCGTCGCGCTGCCCGTGGTCGTCTTCCAGCTGCACGGGAACGCGGCCACGGTGGGGTCGATACTCGCACTGGCCGGCGCAGCCGGTGTTCCCGCAGCCCTCATCGCCGGCGGGATCCGCACCGAGGGCCGCGAGCGCGAGTCGATCGCACTGTTCGGCGCCGTCATGGGGCTCGCCGTCCTGGCGCTTCTGGCGCCGTCGCTCATCGTCATCGCAATCGGGATCGCCATCGCGGGTGGCGCCGACTCGGCTTCGAGTGTCAGCGCGTTCTCACTGCGCCAGCGCCGCACAGCTCGGGCATGGTTCGGCCGCGCGTTCGCGGTCTCGATGGCGTTGAACTTCTCCGGCGTGCCGGTGGGCTCTGCCCTGGCGGGACCGGCGCTGGGGGTCTCGACCACCTTCGCCGTCGTGCTTGCCGCCACCCTCACGATTGCCGGCAGCGCGCTCATCCAGCTCAAGATCCCGGCCACGGCTCCGCCGCCTGCCTGAGCGGGGGGCGCATCCCGGCCCCCGGCCACTCAGCAGAAGTCGGGCGCCGTTGGTAGGCTGATCGGGTGCTCCAGGAGTTGGCCCGGCCGGTGACGCGCTAGTTGCCCCATTTCGACGCGCCGTCCGGAGCCGATCCCGCAGTCGGCACGAAGCTGAAGCGAGTCATCGTCATCGGCACGGTTGCGAGCAGGGACGAGCGCGAGCAGCGCGACATCGAGCTCGACGAGCTCGAGGAGCTCGCGCGCACTCTCGGCACCGAGGTCCTCGAGCGCAGCCTCATCTCGCTTCGCGAGCCGCACCCCGCGACGTTCTTCCGCTCCGGTGTGGTCGCCGCCTTTGCGTCGCACCTCGCCGAGCTCGACAACCCCGCGGTGCTGTGCAACGACCAGCTGACCCCGCGCCAGCAGCGCAACCTGCAGGAGGAATGGGGCGTCCCGGTGCTCGACCGCACCGAGGTGATCCTCGCGATCTTCGCCCGCCGGGCGATCACCGCCGAGGGCCGCGTGCAGGTCGAGATGGCACAGCTCGAACACCTGCTGCCCCGGCTGGCGGGCGGCTGGTCGCACCTCGAGCGCCAGCGCGGCGGCGTCGGCCTCCGCGGCGGTCCTGGAGAGAAGCAGATCGAGGTGGACCGCCGGCTCATCCGCCAGCAGCTCAAGCGCCTCCGCGCACGCCTCGTGGTCATCGAACGCCAGCGCCGGACGCGACGCACCGCGCGAACCAACGTCCCGCTGGCGTCGTGCGCCCTCGTCGGGTACACGAATGCGGGAAAGTCGACGCTCCTCAACGTGCTCACCCACAGCCGGGTGCTCGCCGACGACCTGCTCTTCGCAACGCTCGATCCCACCTCACGCCGGCTGGAGCTGCCCTCGGGCAAGCTGGTCATCCTCACCGACACGGTCGGGTTCATCCAGAAGCTCCCCACCGAGCTCGTCGAGGCGTTCGCAGCAACCCTCGAGGAGGTCCGGCAGGCGCACATGCTCTGTCTCGTGGTCGATGCGTCGCATCCCGACGCGGAGCAGCAGCTGCTGACCGTGCTCGAGACGCTGCGATCCATGGAGTGCGACCAGCCGATGATCCTGGCGCTGAGCAAGGTCGACCGGCTCACCGCATCCGAGGTCCGCGCCGCCCGGCTGCGACTCGGCGACGTCGCCGGTGTCTCCGCGCTCGCCGTGAGCGCCACCCGCGGCACCGGGCTGCGCGAGCTCCGACAGCGGATCGATGCGCTTGCCGCTCAGGTGGTCCCGGACATCAAGGCCAACCGCCCGAGTGCCGCCTCGCAAGCTGCCCCGCCCGAGGACGACCTCCACGCTGCCGCCGGCTGAAGGGCCGCCACCCCGCTCGCGAGTGCGGGGGATTCGCGACGTCGCGATCCGCGCGCCCGTCAGCGCCTGACCGCACGCTCCATGTCGCGTTCGGCGTCCCGTCTGGCCACGTCCTGGCGCTTGTCCCAGAGCTTCTTGCCACGCGCCAGGCCGATCTCCACCTTCACGCGATTGCGAACCAGGTAAAGCCGCAGCGGGATGATCGTCAGCCCCTGGGTCCGGACTCGCCCGTCGAGATACTCGATCTCGCGCTTGTGAAGGAGCAGGCGGCGGCGCCGTTCCGGCTCGGGGTTGTTGCGGTTGCCGTGCTGGTATGACGCGATGTTCACCTGCATGAGCCAGGCCTGTCCGTTCTCGATCCGCACGTAGCCCTCCCGGAGCTGGATGCGCCCGGTCCGCAGCGACTTCACCTCGGTGCCGGTGAGCTCGATCCCCGCCTCGATCGACTCGACGATGCTGTACTCGTATCGCGCACGCCGGTTGTTCGCCAGCAGGTTGTCGCCCGGCTTTCTCGCCGGCGGCATCAGCGTGCCGCCTCGTGGGTGTGGCGACCGCGCAGGAACGCCGCCGGTGTCATGGCAGGCTTCCCCGGCGGCGTGAGGAGATCGATGCGGTAGCCGCCTTCGCGGGCGGCGATCACCACCGACTCCCCCACCCGACCCGCCACCGTCCCGGGCACGGCCTCGTGACCGGCGTCGGCGACGGCCCCCGCCCGGATCTGGACGTCCACGCCGTCCAGAGGCGCGAGGACGCCTGGCCACGGCTGCAGCGCCCGGACCATCCGGTCGACATCGACACCACGGTGCGCGGTCCAGTCCACATATCCGTCGGCGCGTCCGAGGCGCGGTGCGTAGGTCACGCCCTCCTCCGGCTGGGGCGCCGGGACTGCCACCCCGCGCTCCAGCGCCTCCAGCACCGAAGCGAGCTCCGAAGCGCCCAGGTCCGCGAGCGTGGCGGTGAGCGCCGGCGTCGTCGAGTCGGCGTTGATGGGCACGCGAGCTGCGGAATACACCGGCCCCGTGTCGAGTCCGGCCTCCAGACGCATGATCGACACGCCCGTCTCGGCATCGCCCGCGAGGATCGCCTGGGCAATCGGCGACGCACCGCGCCAGCGCGGCAGCAGCGACGCGTGGACGTTGACCGCCCCGTGGGGCGGCGGGTCGATGAGCGCCGTCGGCAGGATCTGCCCGTACGCGGCGACCACCAGGCAATCCGGCGCGCGGGCGAGCAGGTCCCTCACCACATCGGGAGCGCCGATCTTCGCCGGGGTCAGCACCTCGAGGCCGAGCTCACGCGCTGCATCGGCAACCGGGCGCGGCGCAGGCCGACCCCTGCTTCCCAAGCGGTCCGCCCGGGTGACCACCGCGACGACCTCGTGGCGCGCTGCGCACGTCCGGAGCGACGGCACCGCGAATGAGGCGGTGCCACAGAAGACGAGCCTCACACGGCGCTGACGACGCCGGGCTCCTCAGCCTCCTCTGCGGGTTCGACCTCGCGCAGGGTCCCCTCGTTGACCCTGGAGGTGAACAGGATGCCGTCAAGGTGGTCGAGCTCGTGCTGCACCGCCCGGGCGAGCAGGCCGTCGCCCTTGAGGCGGACCTCCTTGCCATGGCGGTTGAGCCCCTTGGCGACCACCCGCATCCGGCGGGTGACCTCGCCGATCCACCCCGGCACCGACAGGCACCCCTCGAATCCGGTCTGATCGCCGTCGGTACGGACCATCTCGGGGTTGGCGAGCTGGTAGATCTGGTTGTCCACGCGGAGCACGATGACGCGCAGCGACACGCCAACCTGGGGAGCGGCGAGGCCGACTCCGTTGGCATCGAACATGGTCTCGACCATGTCGTCCATCAGACGGCGTATCTCGTCGTCCACCCGCGGCACGCGAATTGCCTTGGTGGTGAGGACGTCGTTGTGGTCCGAGACCAGGACGATGGGAAGGACTGCCACGCTGATGTCTCCGTTCACGCCCCGGGGTCGACGTCGATGCTCCAGCCCCGGGCCCTGGGAAGGTGAGGAAATGCCCTCTCGATGTCTGTCCCCCGCACCGTGATCTGCCAGCGGTATTCGCCGCGGAGGCGGTGCAGGAACGCGGGCGTCGGACCGAGGACGTCGAGCCCGTCGCCAATTCCGAGTGTATCAGACAGTCGCCGGGCCTCCCGGAACGTTTCGATCTCCGCCTCGTGGTCGTCCTTGTGCACGAAGGTGCATACGCAGAGACGCGCATATGGCGGGAATCGCAATGCCCTGCGCACGCGGATCTCGTCGTGCGCGAACCCGAGATAGTCGTGCGTGGTCGCATGGCGCACGGCGTAATGGTCGGGGCTGTACGTCTGCAGGACCACCCGCGCCGGCTCGTCGCCGCGTCCCGCGCGCCCGGCCACCTGGGTGAGGAGCGAGAACGTCAACTCGCCGCTCCGGTAGTCGGGGAAGTGCAGCGACGTGTCGGCGTTGACGATGCCGACGAGTCGGACGTTGCCGAGGTCCCAGCCCTTGGCGACCATCTGCGTGCCGATGAGGCAATCGGCCTCGTGCCGCCGAAAGCGGTCGTAGATGTCGAAGTACGCGTCACGCGATCGGGTCGTGTCGCGGTCCATGCGAATCAGGCGCAGCGCCGGGAATCGTTCGCGCACCTCGCGTTCGAGCCGCTCCGTGCCCATGCCGAGCGCGCGAATCGTGCGCGAGCCGCACCCGGGGCAGGCGACCGGCAGCGGGATCGACAACCCGCAGTAGTGGCAGTCGCAACTGGCGCGGTCCACGTGATGCACGAGTGACACGCTGCAGTTGCTGCAGGTGAGCGCTTCGCCGCAGGTGCGGCAGAGCACGACGGTCGCAGTGCCGCGACGGTTGAGAAAGAGGATCGACTGCCCGCCCTCGGCATGACACTCCATCAGCGCGCGATCGAGGGTGAGGGAGAGCGCGTTGGTGTTCCCCGCCTTCAACTCGTCGCGAAGATCGACGACCTCGATGGGAGGCAGCGGCCGGCCACTCACCCGCTCCGGGAGCGTGGCGAGCTCGAGGTCTCCGGTGTGCGCGCGGAAGAAGCTCTCCACCCGAGGGGTTGCGCTGCCCATCACCACGGGTGCCGAGCAGAGGGCGCCGAGCATCAGCGCGACGTCCACCGCGTGATACCGCGGCACTCGATCCTGCTTGTATGCCGGTGCATCCTCCTCGTCGACGACCACGATGCCGAGGTCGGGGACCGGTGCGAAGACCGCGCTGCGGGAGCCGATCACCACGCTGTGCTCACCGCTCCGGATGCGGCGCCACTCGGCCGCGCGCTCCGCGTCGGTCAGCGCGGAGTGGACCACCGCGATCCTGCCGGGAAAGCGAACCGCGAACCGGCGAATCATCTGCGGGGTCAGGGCGATCTCGGGCACGAGCACGATCGCGCCACGACCTGCGGCCAGCGCGGCGTCGATCCCCGCGAGATACACCTCCGTCTTCCCACTGCCGGTGACACCGTGCAGGAGCAGCCGCCGGTGCCTGCGCGCCGCGATCCCTTCGAGCAGCGGTTGGACAGCGGCTCGCTGCGCCGCATTGAGCTCCGGCGGCGGTTCGGGCGGCCCCGCGGCACCGGCTTCGGAGACGGCTCGCGACATCGATCGCGGTCCTGCCCTGCGCGAGGGCCGGGTCCGAACCCCCTTTGGCAGCATTGCGCGCAGCACCTCGCCGAGCGGTGCGCAGTATCGATCGGCGATCTGGCGCGCGAGCACGAGGTGGTGATCGAGAATGAGGCGTGGCTCGTCGATGACGCGGTCGATCGCGCGCACATCCGGGAACTCGCTCTCCTCCGAACGCTCGACGACGTACCCGAGGATCGATCGCTTCCCGAAGGGGATCTCCACACGCACACCGGGCAGGACCAGCTCGGCGAGGTCGTCGGGGATGGAATAGGTGTACGCGTCGCGCGGCAGCTGCGAGCGGGTTTCGGGGACGACCGAGGCGAAGGTCATTGCGGACGGCCCGTGGTGAGGGTCATTGCAGACGGTCCGCGATGATGCGCACGATCGCGTCGGCGACGACCGACTTGGGGGCACGCGGGATGTGTTGCTGCAGCCCGTCCCGTCCGATGACGGTCACCTCGTTGTCGTCAGCGCCCATGCCGATCCCCTCGCGGGACACGTCGTTCACGACGACGAGATCGAGGTGCTTGGCGTGGAGTTTGGCAATGGCATTGTCGACGACATGCTCGGTCTCCGCGGCGAAACCGACCACGAACACACCGGTGGCGGCATCGTCATCGCGGAGCGCGCGGAGGATGTCGACGGTGGGAGTGAGCTCGAGGATCAGCGTGTCCCCGCCCTTCTTGATCTTCTGACGAGCGACCTCGCGCGACCGCCAGTCCGCCACCGCCGCGGCCATGAGGAGGACGCGCGCACCCGGGAGAGCCGCGCGCACCGCCATGTGCATGTCGTCGGCAGTTTCGACCGTGACGACCTCCAGCCCTGGTTGCGCGGCCGGCACCGCGGCAGCCGTCACCAGCGTGACCGTCGCGCCCCGGCGCAACGCCGCGGCGGCGAGCGCATTGCCCATCTTCCCGCTCGAGCGATTGCCGATGAAGCGCACCGGGTCGATCGGTTCCCGAGTCCCGCCCGCGGTGACCACGAATCGCAGGCCGTTGATGGTGGGGTCAGGCCCCGCCGACAAGGAGCTCCCTCACCGCCGCCACGATCACATCCGGTTCGGCCATCCGGCCGATGCTCTCGTGGCCGCTCGCCAGCCGCCCGTACACCGGGCCGATGATGCGTGCGCCTCGAGCGGTCAGCGTCGCCGCATGACCCTGGGTGGCCGGGTGCTCCCACATCGCCGACTCCATCGCCGGGGCCACGAGGAGCGGTGCGCGGCAAGCCAGGGCCGTCGCGGTCACGGGATCGCCGGCCAGTCCGAGTGCAAGCCGCGCGACCAGGTCCGCAGAGGCGGCCACCACCACTTGCGCCTCGCACCACGCCGCCAGGTCGAGGTGGGTCATCCCATGCCCGGCTTCGTCCGGGTCGTCATCCCACATATCGGCGGCGACCCGATGCCCGCTGAGCGCGCGGAGCAGGGTCGGGGTGACGAACCGGGTCGCCGCCTCGGTCATGGCGACCCTCACCTCGGCGCCCTCGCGGCGCAGATCGGTGACCACCTGGCATGCCTTGAACGCTGCGACGCTGCCTCCGACGCCCACCAGCACGCGGTGCCCCTCGAGAGGCTGGGTCACGCCGTCCCTCCCGGAGCGCTGGCACGGGCCGCCTGGATAATCGCCTCGATCTCCCGAGCGGCACGCTCGGCATCGTCGTTCACCACCTGATGATCGTACGTGTCCTTGAGCTCGAGCTCGGCGGCCGCGAGCTCGAGCCGGGCCCGGAGGCCGGCCGCGTCCTCGGTGGCGCGATCGACGAGGCGCCGCTCGAGGGCCTCCATGCTCGGCGGGAGCAGGTAGATGTACGTCCCTCGGCTCCCGAGCCGGCGGCGGACCTTGTCCGCGCCCTGGACATCGATCTTGATCACCGTGTCCTTGCCGGACGCGATGGCCCGGTTCACGGTCTCGTCGGTCCGTCCCTTGAGCTCGCCGTACACCGTCGACCATTCGAAGAACTCGTCGCGTTCGACCATGGAGCGGAACGTGGGCTCGTCGACGAAATGGTACGACACGCCCTCGATCTCGCCCGGACGCGGGGGACGCGTGGTGTATGACACGCAGTACTCGAGCGCCGGATCGATGGCGAAGAGCTCGCGGAGCACGGTGTCCTTGCCGACGCCGCTCGGACCGGTGAGGACGATGAGCCTGCCCTGCGGGGTCACGCCGGCGACGGGCGCAGCCGTTCGGCGGCTGCGACGAGCTCCTTCGGGATCGGTGATTCGTACGTCCGCTCGGTGCCGTCGCCGGGATGGCGGAGGCGAAGGCGCCGTGCGTGGAGAGCCGGACGCCCCAGGAATGGATCGGGGCGCCCGTAGACCGTGTCGCCGACGATCGGGTGCCCGATCGAGGCGAGGTGCACTCGAATCTGGTGCGTGCGCCCGGTCCGCAGCGACACCTCCAGGACGGTCGCCCCGCTGAGGCGCTCCACGACGCGGAAGTCGGTGATCGCCTCGCGGCCTCCCTCGACGAGCGCCATGCGCCGGCGGTCCCGGGGGTGGCGGGCGATCGGGGCGTCGATGGTGCCGGTGTCCTCGCGGAAGCCGCCGTGCACCATCGCCCAGTAGGTCCGTCCGAGTGAGCGATCGCTGAGCTGCCGCGCCAGGTTGCGGTGCGCGGCCTCGGTCTTCGCGACCACGAGCAGCCCGCTGGTGTCGCGGTCGAGGCGGTGGACGATGCCCGCTCGCTCGGCCCCGCCGAGCAACGACCACGTCGTTCCGCGCTCCTTGAGGGCGTCGGCGAGCGTCCCGGTGGGGTGTCCCGGAGCCGGGTGCACCACCATGCCGGACGGCTTGTCGATCACCGCGAGCCACTCGTCCTCATCGACGATGCAGAGGTCAGTGGTGGGCCGCGGGATCGCTCCTCCCGGCGCCTCCGGAGCGACGTCGTGTGGGACGGGCGATGTGACGACCACATCCGCGGCGTCGCGAACGCGCTGCCCGGGACGGCCGGGGCGGCCGCCGACGGTCACCAGCCCGGCATCGATGAGCGTGCGCGCCGCATGGCGCGTGATGCGCCGCGAGTCCGCGAGCCACATGTCCAGCCGCGGCGCGACGACCGTCGGGCTGCCGGTGGTCATGACGATGCAGACGGCGCGGACGAGGTCGGCGAGTGTGACGTCGGTACGAAGCTGAACACGAGCAGGAGCACGATCGCGATCACGATGCAGCTGTCGGCGACGTTGAACACCGGCCAGAAATGGAAGTCGATGAAGTCGACAACCGAACCCTGCACGAGCCGGTCGACGCCGTTGGAGAGGGCGCCACCGAGGATCATGCCGATGAGCACCTGCCGGTACCACGTGGTCCCGTACTGGTAGCCGGACAACACGATGTAGAGGCTCACGATCACCGCGACCGCGAGGTAGAGCCAGTGCAATTGTGGCAGCACGCTGAAGGCGGCGCCGCTGTTCTCCACGTGATCGATGGACACGAATGAGCCCGGCCAGATCTGCTGTCCGATGTACAGATGCGATGCGATGAGCCACTTGGTGATGTGGTCGACGACGGCCACAACCGCGGCGGTGCCGAGCATCACCACGTAAATGCGTCCTCGCGAGGCGCGCTCCCGGGGCGCTACCGCCGTACTCCCAGCCGGCATCGGGCGCCTCCCAGCTCGCCTTCCCACTCGGCGAGCGCATCACCAAGCTGCTCATCGAGGATCGCGACCGCGAGCGTCTCGCCCTGCAACCACTCGCGGTGCGTGTCGACTGCCCGCCGCACGTCGCCGTTCGCATCGACGAGCAGCGTGATCCGATCCTCGACGCGGAGCCCCGCCTGCTTTCGCAGCTCGTTCACCTTGCGGCTGACCTCGCGGGCGAGCCACTCGAGACGAAGTTCGTCGGTGATGGTGGTGTCGAGGACCACCGTCGCATGGCCGCCGGCGGGATCGATGTAGCGGACGCCTTTGACGTTCAGCTCCTCCATGAAGATCGCCTCCAGCTCGGAATCCAGCGGGGCGCTCGCGATGGTCGCCGTCGCCAGCGGCTGGCGGACGCGCACGCCCGCAGTGGTTCGGGCAGCCAGTCCCTCCTCAACCAGCCTGCGCAGGCGGCTCATCTCGACCAGGACGTCGGGGTCGCGCCATGCTCCGGCCACCTTGGGGAAATCGGTGAGGTGCACTGAGTCCGGAGCGCCCAGCGACGAGGGAGGATCGCCGTTGAAACCACTGAGGTTTCGGTACATCCGCTCCGCCATGAACGGCATGAACGGCGCCACCAGCCCGGCGACGGTGAGGAGCACCGTCTCCAGCGTCGCAAAGGCCGCCAGCGAGTCGTCGCTGGTGCCGGCGCTCTTCCAGAAACGGCGTCGCGAGCGGCGCACGTACCACTTTGAGAGATCCTCGACGAATTCCTCGACGGCGTGGACCGCATCGGAGGCCACGTAGCCCTCCATGGCCGCGCGCACCGACTCGACGGTCTCGGCGAGACGGGCGAGACACCAGCGATCGAGCACCGGACGCTCGAGGACGGCGGGCGCAGCGGTCGCGGGATCGTAGCCCTCGGTGAGCGCGTAGGTCACGAAGAATGAGTAGACGTTCCAGAGCGTCAGCATGAAGAGGCGAACGACGTCCTGGAACGACGTGGGGCTGACCCGCAGCTCGGCGTTCTCGACACCCTGCGCGTAGAAGTACCAGCGCGCGGCGTCTGCGCCGAACTGGTCGAAGATGCTGCCCGGCTCGATGGTGTTGCGTCTCGACTTCGACATCTTCTTGCCGTGCTTGTCCTGGAGCGTGCCCACCACCACGCAGTTCCGGTACGCGGGCGAGTCGAACAGCAGCGTCGACTCCGCGAGCAGCGAGAAGAACCAGCCGCGCGTCTGATCCACACCCTCGCAGATGAAGTCCGCCGGGTGGGTGTGCTCGAACAGCTCCTTGTTCTCGAAGGGATAGTGCTTCTGCGCGAAGGGCATCGCTCCCGAGTCGTACCAGGCGTCGATGACCTCCGGGACGCGGTGCATCAC
This sequence comes from Candidatus Dormiibacterota bacterium, assembly GCA_036786805.1. GTDB lineage: Bacteria > Chloroflexota > Dormibacteria > Aeolococcales > Aeolococcaceae > Palsa-851. The sequence continues at coordinate 17,075 of DAIQQM010000049.1, forward strand.
GCCGGGACAGGCCGTGCAGGGGATGGTCACATCGTCGATGAACGGACGGTGCAGGTCGTCCGCCACAGTCAGACCGACATCCGCGGCACTGCCCGCGCAGAACTTCGCGTCACAATCGTCACAGACCCAGATGGGGAGTGGCGTGCCCCAATACCTACTTCGCGACAGGTTCCAGTCGATGAGGCTCTCGAGCCAGTTGCCCATCCGTCCGTCGCGGATGTGCGCCGGCTGCCAGTGCACGCTGCGGTTGTGGGTCAGCAGGCGGTTCTTGACCGCGGTGGTGCGGATGAACCACGAGGTGATGGCGTAGTAGAGCAGCGGCGTCTCGCAGCGCCAGCAGAACGGGTATGTGTGCAGGATCCGCTCGGAGCGATAGAGGCTCCCCTGCTCCTTCAGGTCTTCGATGATCTTCGGGTCGGCGTCCTTGACGAACAGTCCGCGATACCTGGTCTGGCCGTCGAGGAACCGGCCGTCCAGGCCGACGACATGGCGAATCGCGATGCCCCTGCGCTGGCACAGCTCGAGGTCGGCGACACCATATGCGGCAGCGGTGTGCACGATCCCGGTGCCCTCCTCCATGCTCACCAGCTCCGGCGCGTCGAGCACGACGAACGCCAGACCCTCCGGAAGCATGTCGGTGAACAGCGGCTCGTACGTGAGGTCGACGAGCGCGGATCCGTCCATCTCGCCGAGGATCTCGTAGTCACCTTCGAGCACGGAGAGGCGCTCCCGGGCGAGGATGTACGACTCATCGCCCTGCGCGACGCGCACGTACGGCTTGCCCGAGCGCACCGCGAGCGCGACGTTGCCCGGGAGCGTCCAGGGCGTGGTCGTCCACGCCAGCAGGAACGTCTTCCCGTCGGAGTCGTTGAGCCGGAATTTCACATACACGGAGGGATCCGGCGTGTCCTCGCGGTATCCCTGGCTCAGCTCGTGCGACGAGAGCGTGGTCTGGCACCGGGGGCAGTACGGCGTCACCTTGTAGCCCTGGTAGAGCATCTCGTCATCCCAGAGCTCCTTGAGGCTCCACCACACCGACTCGATATACGTGCCGTCGTAGGTGCGATAAGGATGGTCGAAGTCCAGCCAGAAACCGAGACGCTCACTCATCTCGCGCCACTGGTCGATGTACTCGTTGACCGACGCCTTGCATCGCGCG
>DAIQQM010000150.1:0-4795 GCA_036786805.1 Candidatus Dormiibacterota bacterium
ACGACCTCATGGCGCACGTCGGTGGCGACGAACGCCACCGCGCTGAACGCGAGCGCGATGACGAGCATGGTGCGTCGCTGATTGCGCGACGCGACGATCGGTGGGAGCACGGCCGCGCCGACAATGCCACCTGCCGTGAGGACGGCGATGAGATTGCCCGCGGCACCACCCTCTCCGAAATTCGCCAGCACCGGCTGCAACCAGGTCGCGACGGCGTTGTACACGCCCATGCCGATGAACACGAGCCCGGCGAGCAGCCACATGAATCGGTCGCGGATGAGCCAGCGCATGCTCACCGAGGTTGAGACGTCGTCGGGATAGATCGCCGGGACGCGAAGCAGCAGCACCATCAGCGCAGCGCCGATCACGGACGGGATCGCTTCGACGGTGAGCACCAGCCCGAGTCCGCCGGCCGAGAGCAGCGGCGCTGCGATGAGGACCGAGGCGAGGATCCCGAGGAAGAGCGCCACAGTGCCGATCGAGATCGCGGTGGCGCGTTCAGGCTGCGGGAAGTAGCGCGCGGCGACCTTGGTGATGCTGTTGAGGACGAACGGCTGGCCGGCGGCGATCACCACCATGCCGGTGAGCTGCACACCGAACGACGACGGTGCGACCACGCGGATGATCGCTCCCGCTCCCGTGAGCAATGCGCCGACGGCGAGCGCCCGCTCGAAACTCGTGTCGAGCCAGCGACCCGCGGGAAGGGCGAGGACCACGTAGATGAACGGGAAGATCGCCGCCAGGTCGCCGATCGTGCCGACGTCGACGTGCAGCACCTTGGCCGAGTCCGTGTCGATGGCCGCGAAGGTGAGCCAGAGCAGTTGTGTACAGGCGGCGAGGACCGCATAGACGGTCAGGATCACCCACCGGATTGCCGGAGCACGAACCGAAGCGGTGGTCATGCGTTCAACCTCGCGTACACCCCGTGGAGGTGATGGTACAGGCGGCGGTATTGGGCGTACATCGGCGCGTACACCCGGCGGGCATGCGGATCCGGCTCGAACGTGGCGTCGACCTGCACTCTCGCGCCCGCGCCGGCCAGGTCGATGTTGCCCAGCGACATGGAGGCGAAGAGTGCCGCGCCGCGCAGGTTCGCATACATGGGCTGCGCCACTCGTTCGATGCGCCGGTCGAGGATGTCCGCATGCACCTGACACCAGAGATCGGAGATGGCGCCGCCGCCGAGGATGCGCAGCACCGGCATCGGTCGCTTGATGAAACCCTCGACCGAGTCGAGCAGCCATCGCGCGTTGAACGCCACGCCTTCGAGCACGGCGCGGACCAGGTGAGCGCGCCCGGTGGTCATGGAGATGTTGAGAAACGCAGCGCGCAGCGACCGGTCGTCGACCGGGCTGCGTTCGCCGTTGAGCCACGGCGTGAACAGCACCCCGCCAGAGCCGGCCGGTGCGGTCGACGCGAGCGCGGTGAGCGCCTCGTACCCGCCTTCGATCGCTCCGTCACCTTCGCCGCCGGACCCGATCGAGTCGCGGAGCCACTGCAGGCACACCCCCGCGGTCTCGTGGTTGTTGGCGACGAGGTATGAGCCCGTGTGCAGCCCCGGCACGGAGGCCACCTGGTGGAAGACGTCGGTGCGTTTGAACGGAACCTCACAACCGATCCACGCGCTGGTGCTGATCGTGACGTGTCCCGCGAACGGCGCGACCGCGCCGGATCCGATATATCCCGTATGCAGATCCGGGATCCCGGCGACGACCGGGATCCCCTCCGGGAGACCCAACTCCGATGCGACCGCAGGCTGCACGCCGCCGAGCACGCTGCCGGTGGGCAGCAGTTCCGGGAGCTTCGCGAGCTCGCGACCTGAGCGGCGCAGCAGCACCCGCTGGTAGCCGTCGCGCCCGCGCGGCCGGTTGTCGGTGAGCCAGGACAGGATCATCGACGCCTGGGTTGCGGCGCGGCGTCCGGTGAAGCGCATGCCCAGGTAGTCGAGCGGCTCCATGAGCGTCTCGATGCGTGCGTAGAGATCGGGCTCGCGAGTCGCGAGATGAAGGTGGTGTCCGAGTGGATCGGCGCCTCCCGGAGAGGGCGCACCGCCGGTCAGGCGAAGCCAGCTCACCAGGTTCGCCGGGGAGTAGCCGACCACGCTGACCGGACCGCCCATTCGCTTCGCCGCAAGCGGTCGCCCGCGCGTATCCGACCAGAGCATGCAGGGTGCGACCGCCGCACCGCCGGCTCCGACCGGCACCGTCGACCCCCACTGCCCGGTGATGCCGACGCCCACCGCGTCAGCAGCGGTGACGCCACGACCGAGCACTTCGGCGACCCCCTCGCGGATCCCGCGCCACCACGCCTCGGGATCCTGGACCGCGCCGCCGTCGTCGCTGAAGGTTGTCGGGACAGTCCTGTGGGCGACTGCGAGCAGCTCACCGGAGAGGCTCACGGCACCTGTCTTCGGTCCGCCGGTGCCGAGATCCACCGCGAGGATCCAGGGCTCCGCCATCGAACTCAGGGGACCACGTCGTACATGGCGTCGAGGGCCGCGCTGAAGAGCATGTCGAGCGCCTCGTTCCCCTCTGGCGAGCCCCCGAGGCCGTACAGCGCGCCGCTCCGCGCCGGACCGAGGCCCGGCGTCTTAGCGTAGTCGACGGCCTCGCGCAGGTCGGCGAGGAATGCCTCGGCGACGCCTTCGGCGGTGTTCGGCCGGGTGACACAGAAGTGCAGGCCCGGCGGGAGCTGCAGGGCGTTGAGACGCCAGCCCTTGCTGATCAGGAAATCGTTGACGTGATAGATGTCGATGCCGCGCCCGCGAAACGCGATGATGAAGGTGGGATCGCCGAAGATCTCGAGCTCTGGAATGCCGGCGACGCCGGTGAGAATCACCGCCGCAGTCTCGAAGATTCGCTCCGCGATGTCCATGTACCCGCGCTCGCCGAGGCTCAGCATCGCCGCCCATGCAGCGGCCACGACGCCCCCGGAACGGCTGCCCGAGAGCCCTGGCGACATGTAGATCCCACCAGGCCAGTCGGGGTAGCTGAAGTACTGGTAGCGGCGAAGCGTGCTGTTTCGATAGAGCAGCACGGATGTCCCTTTGAGCGAGTAGCCGAACTTGTGCGTATCGGCCGAGATCGAGGTGACTCCGGGGAGCCGGAAGTCGAAGACCGGGATCGGATACCCGAGGCGTTCCCCCCAGGGAAGGATGAACCCGCCCATGCATCCGTCGACGTGGAATCCGAGGTCGTGCTCGAGCGCCAGCGCCGACATCTCTTCGATCGGATCGATGAGGCCATGGGGATAGTTGCCCGCCGATCCGACGATCGCGACGGTGTTCGGCGTGATGTGATCGCGCATCCAGTCCACGTCCGCTCGCCAGTCGTCGCGCACCGGAGCCTGGATGAGCTTGATGCCCAGCATGTGTGCGGCCTTCTGGAGCGCGACGTGTGCGGTGAGCGGAATGATCACCTCGGGCTCCGTGATGCCCTGCTCCACCCGGCCACGCTCGCGGTAGACGAGCATCGGGTCGATCAGGCTCTCGGTCCCGCCGAACGTGATGACCCCGCAGACCTCCTCGCCGGGGTGGTGCTCCGGCACCGCGTCCGCGTGCATCAACGACGCCGTCATCGCAACGATCTCGCCCTCGAGCTTGGTCGCGCTCGGGTACATGTCGCGCTGCAGGACGTTGGCGTGCGCGAAGTGGCCAAACGCCTCGGTGAGGAACCGGTAGTGGTCGTGGTCGCCGTGATAGATCGAGCCGGACACGCGCCCCGCGTTGGCCATCCGATCCTCCTCATCGGCCATGGCGCCGAGCTCGGCGAGGATGCTCTCGCGGGAACGCGGTTCCGCCGGAATCCGGTGATGGGTTTCAAAGCGGTTCCGGTACGGGTGGAAGTCGATCAGCGATCCGAAGTCCTGGGATTCCTCGGATCCGTCGGTGTCGTGGTCCACGGGGTGTTCCTCCATCGAGGCCGGATTGTCGTCGAACCACGGTGACCGGCGCTGAGCCGCCGGCGCGTCTATGCTCGCCGGCGATGGCCGATGACATCGTCGTGGTCGAGGCTTCGGGCCGCGAGATTCCGATCACCAACCCCGGCAAGATCTACTTCAACGATCGGGGCGAGACCAAGCTCGACCTCGTCCGCTACTACCAGTCGGTCGAGGAGCCCCTGCTCCGCGCCATGGGCGGCCGGCCGGTGCTGCTCCAGCGGTTTCCCAACGGGGCAAGCGGGCCGTCGTTCTTCCAGAAGCGGGTCCCCGATTCGCGACCGGACTGGCTCGAGACGACGATTGTGAGCACCCCCAACGGCACGACGTCCCGTGCCCTGGTCGCGGCCGACCTCGCCCATGTCCTCTGGGCTGTGAACCTTGGATGCCTCGGATTCCACGTGTGGCCCTCGCAGGCGTTGGATCCCGAGCGTGCCGACGAGCTCCGCATCGACCTCGATCCAAGCCCGGGAGTCGTCTTCTCGATGGTGCAGGAGGCAGCGCGCGAGGTCCGAGCACTGTTCGACGAGCTCGGCGTGACCTGCCTGCCCAAGACGACCGGGAACCGCGGCATCCACGTGTACGTCCGGCTGCAACCGCGCTGGACGTCGTACGAGGTACGCTCGGCCGCGGTCGCGGTCGCGCGTGAGCTGGAGCGGCGACGTCCCGAGCTCATCACCGGCGCCTGGTGGAAGGAGGAGCGCGGGCGCCGGGTCTTTGTCGATTTCAACCAGAACGCTCCCCACAAGACGATCTTCGGGGCGTGGTCGGTCCGCGCGCGTCCCGGGGCACAGGTCTCGACGCCCTTCGCCTGGGACGAGCTGCCCGCAATCGTCCCGGACGCGCTGACGATCGTGAC
>DAIQQM010000050.1:0-18011 GCA_036786805.1 Candidatus Dormiibacterota bacterium
GCAAGCCCGTGCCGCTGACCCAGGAGTACGCCCACATCATCTTCCTGCGCTACCCCGAGTTGAAAGAGGCATACGACAGGCTGCTCGCCGCAGCCTGAACCACGTCGCGCGACATCGGCTCCGCGGGGCCGCGTCCACAGCGATCCCGCGCCCCTATACTCGGAGAGCCATGCCTCGATCCATGTGGCGCGGCGCCATCAGCTTCGGCATGGTGGCGATTCCCGTGCGGCTGTACCTGGCGACCGAATCGAAGAGCGTTTCGTTCCGGCTGCTGTGTCCGAACGACCAGACGCCGGTCCGCAACAAGCGCTGGTGCCCCGAGGAGGATCGCGAGATCGGCTGGAGCGACGCGCTGCGGGGCTACGAGGTCGGCAAGGACGAGTACGTCGTCGTCACCGACTCGGATCTTGACAATCTGCCCCTGGCGACGACGCACACCATCGACATCGTCGAGTTCTGTCCCGACTCCGAGATCGAGGCCGGGGTCTACCTGAAGAGCGCGTACTACCTGGAACCGGAGGCCGTCGGCGTGAAGCCGTACGCGCTGCTCCGGCAGGCGCTTGAGAAGACCGGGACCGTCGCCATCGGGAAGATCGCTCTGCGCGACCGCGAGCACCTCTGCCGTCTCGCGCTCCATGAGCGGGGGCTGTTGCTCAACACCCTCCACTGGCCGGACGAGATCCGCTCGACCGGCGAGCTGGCGATCCCCGAAGAGAGTCCCGACGTCGCCAAGAAGGAACTCGACATGGCGGTGATGCTCGTCGAGAACATGAGCGCGCACTTCGACCCCGCGCGGTACCACGACGACTACCGCGAGGCGGTGATCCAGGTTGTCGAGTCCAAGCTCAACAACCAGCCGATCGAGCGTCCCGAGGTGCGCGAGCCCGGCAAGGTCACCGATCTCATGGCGGCGCTGAAAGCCTCGGTGGAGGCGGCGAAGTCGCGACGCGCCGAGAGCGAGGAGGCCGAGGAGTCCTCGGCGGACGACGCGGAATCGATGGAACCGGCTCGCCGGCGCCGGGCGTCCTGAGGCCCCTCGAATAACGCGTGACTGGTAAAGCAAGCCTGTCTCGTGCCGCCCTGGCGGCGTTCGGCGACCCGCTGCCGTTTCGGTCTCCGACCCCCCCGCAGCTTCCCGGGTACATCCCGATCGAAGCGTCGGTTCCCTGTGCCGAGCCGTTCGACGACCATGACTGGCTCTTCAGCGTCGACTGGGACGGAGCCCGGGCGCTGCTCTTCATCGACCCGGGCGGAGGGGTCCGCATCCAGGGTGAGCTGCTCGGCGACCTCGCACGGCGCTTTCCCGACATCACCGCGTCGGCCGCGATCCGGGGTGGCCGGGGCGCGGTCCTCGACGGCGTCATCGCGGTGCTCGACAGCGAGGGGCGCCCCGATCTCGCCGGATTCGGCCGTCGGCTCGCCGCGGGGGCGGCGATGGCCGCGGATCTCCCCGCGGTCTACCTGTGCTGCGACATCCTGCATCTCGACGGACGCTCGACCATCGCCTGGACGCTCGATCGCCGGCTCGACGCCCTGAGCGAGCTGACCGGACAGAGCGACGTGCTCCAGGTGCCGGACCATGTGCGCGGAAGGGGGGAGGCTCTCGCCGCCGCGGCGACGGGGCGCAGCCTGGTCGCGCTGCTCGCCCGGCGAGCGAGTGCTCCGTATCGCCCAGGGGTTGCGTCGCCCGATCGTCTGCGCATCGCGCTCGCGAATCAGACCACCTGCGTCATCGCGGGGATCGTGACGCGGCGCGGGGGCGGCACCCGGCTCATCCTCGGCGAGCACGTCGGTGGCAGGCTCACCTTCGCCGGGCATGTCGACGGGCCGCGCGACCATCTCGTCGCCGGCTGGCTGGCGCACCGCGCGGCCGACCTGACAATCAGCGCCGCCCCGCTCGACGGCGTGCAGCCGGTCAACGCCACCTGGCTGCGTCCCGATCTCACCGCGACCGTCCGGCATCACGGCCGTTCCGCCGCCGGCGCCCTCCTGCGGCCGGCGCTGCTGGCCGTTCGCGATGACGTCGACCCTCGCTGGTGCGTGCAACGACCGGCCGTCGCCGGCCCCGTCGAGCTTCGATCGGGGACCCGATTCTCGCCCACGCTGCTGATGCCGCTACCCCTCGGCGACACGTTCGCCGTGCCTCAGGCGAGTCGATGACCGCCTCGGTGCTCATGTGCCGTCCCGACCACTTCGGGATCGAATATGAGATCAACCCGTGGATGAACGTCGCCGTCAAGGTCGACCACGAGCTGGCTCAGGCGCAGTGGGAGGCGCTCCACCGCACCTACCGCGACCTGGGAGTGGAGATCGAGCTGGCCAAGCCGGTCGACGGACTGCCCGACATGGTCTTCACCGCCAACGCCGCCGTGCTCTGGGAAGGCCGGGCGGTGCTGAGCAACTTCCACCACGCGGAACGCCAAGGTGAGGAAGCGCACTGGCGCCAGGAGCTCGAACGTCTCGGCTTCGACGTCCACGAGCTGCCCCGGTCGCTGTCCTTCGAAGGCGCCGGCGATGCCCTCTTCCTCGGCGACCGGCTGTTCTGCGGCTACGGGTTCCGGACCGACCGTGCGTCTCATCACCCCGTCGCTCGCATCCTCGAGGTCGAAGTCGTGTCGCTCGAGCTCGTCGATCCGCGCTTCTATCACCTGGACACCTGCTTCTGTCCCCTTGATGGCACCAACGTCCTGGCCGCGCCCGACGCCTTCTCGCCGGCGTCGCTGCGCCTGATCCGCGAGCTGGTGCCGAACCTGATCGAGGTGCCTGTCGAGGTCGCTGCGGGCTTTGCCTGCAACGCCATGCCGCTCGGCGGCAACCTGCTCTCCTCGCTGACGATCTCGCAGATCGATGCACCCCTCAGGGCGGCCGGCTACACGACGATCCCCCTGCCCATGGGCGAGTTCCTCAAGGCCGGCGGCGGGGTGCGCTGCCTCTCATTGCCCCTCGGCGACAGGGATCGAGGACGGTCGCACGACGCCTTGGGACGCTCAGGGTAGATCCAAGAACCTCTGAGCCTTTTCCCAGAATTCCGCGCGAAGATGGTCCCGTGACCACAGCGAACAACGCGGAACCGAACCGAATCCTGGTCGTCGACGACGAGCGCGCGATCACCGATCTCGTCGCGATGGCGCTGAAGTACGAGGGCTTCTCGGTCCAGGCCGCGGCCACCGCCAAGCAGGCCCGCCACGCGGTCATGGACTTCCGGCCCGACCTCATGATCCTCGACGTCGGGCTTCCGGACGACGACGGCTTCACGCTCGTCCAGCGTCTCATCAGCGACGGCATCAAGGTCCCGGTGATCTTTCTCACCGCCCGCGACGCCACCGAGGAGAAGGTGCACGGGCTGACCATCGGCGGCGACGACTACGTGACCAAGCCGTTCAGCATCGAGGAGCTCGTGGCGCGCATCCGCGTCGTGCTCCGGCGCCACAATCCCGACGGCGCCGCGGCGAACGGCAAGCTCGTCCTCCACGACCTGGAGCTCGACGACGAGACGCACGAGGTCTTTCGCGCCGGCGAGCCCGTTGAGCTGACGCGCACGGAGTTCCGCCTCCTGCGCTACCTGATGATGAACACGGGCCGTGTGCTGTCGCGCTCGCAGATTCTCGACCATGTCTGGGACTACGACTTCGGCGGCGATGCGAGCGTGCTCGAGACGTACATCAGCTATCTCCGCCGCAAGGTCGACCGGGTCGAGCCCTCGCTCATTCACACGGTCCGCGGTGTCGGATACGTCATGCGCGTGCCGCGCACCGCATCGGCGCACGCGTGAGCGTGGCGTCGACCATGTGCTCAGGACCATAGATGTCCCTTCGGCTCCGGTTGCTCCTGACCCTGGCACCGCTGTTCATCCTCGGACTCGCCGCCGCAGACATCGGTACGTACGCGGCGTTGCAGAGCTCGCTGCTCCAGAACGTCGACAAGCAGCTCGTCTCGATGCACGACAGCGTGATCCACAGCCTCGAGAGTCCCGGACCGCCCGGAGGCGGCGAGGGCGGCCAGGAGTACCCGCCGGGGACCTACGCTGAAATCGTCGATGCGTCCGGACCCCTGCAGGCCGGTGGCCTGTATGGCGGTTCGGTGTCGAGCACCGGGTCTCATCCGGTGTTCCCCTCCGGCATCTACAAGGACTCCAACGCCAATCTCACGGTCCCCGGAACCGGTACGTGGGCCATGTATCGAGCCCTTGTGACCACGCTGCCAACCAACCAGCCCGGAACGGCGCTGGTGGTGGCGGTCCCGCTCGACGGCGTCAACACCACACTGAGCACGCTGCTCTGGTTCGAGATCGCCATCAGCAGCGGGATCACGATCATCGTTCTGGTGGTCACGTGGTTGCTGGTGCGCCGGGGCATGCGTCCCCTCGAGCGAATGGGGGCAACCGCACGAGCGATCGCCGCGGGCAATCTCGGCCGCCGTGTCTCCCCGTCCAACGAGCGCACCGAGGTCGGACAGCTCGGCCTCGCGCTCAACGGCATGTTGAGCCAGATCGAGCGAGCGTTCGCGGAGCGCGACATCACCGAGCAGAAGCTCCGTCACTTCGTCTCAGACGCCTCGCATGAGCTGCGCACGCCGCTCACGTCGATGCGCGGCTACGCCGAGCTGCTGCAGCGCAATCCGGACATGACGCGTGACGACGTGCTGCTCGCGGTCCGGCGCATCGAGGACGAGACGCGCCGCATGGGAGTGCTCGTCGACGACCTGCTTCTCCTGGCCAGGCTCGACCAGGGACGCCCGCTGGACCGGGCGCCTGTCGACCTGACATCGATGGTCAACGACGCCGTCAGTGACGCGCGTGCCGCCGACCCCGGTCGCTCGGTCATCGCGCACATCGAGGCGCCCATGGTCGTCACCGGCGACGACCTGCGACTCCGACAGGCGGTGGCGAACCTGGTTCGCAATGCGCTCGTGCACACGCCACCGGGAACCCCGGTTGAGGTCGCGCTCCTTTCCCAGAACGGGCACGCCGAGATCGACATCATCGATCACGGACCGGGTGTGCCCGCTGAGCAGCGCGAGCGAATCTTCGAGCGATTCCATCGCGCCGACCCGTTGCGCAGTCGCGACCAGGGCGGCAGCGGGCTGGGCCTGAGCATCGCCAGCGCCGTGGTCACCGCGCACGGCGGCCGGATCAACGTCACGGACACGCCGGGCGGGGGCGCGACCTTCCGCATCGAGCTCCCGGCGGGCCAGGGAGCCTAGCCCGATGTCGAGCCAGCTGCTCTGGTACACGACGCGCGGCGCCGGCGCCGTGAGCCTCGTGCTGCTCAGCGTTGTCGTCGTGCTCGGGCTGCTCGCGCGTCTCCGGTTCGAGTCGCAGGGCTGGCCGCGCTTCCTCAGTGCAGCGGTTCATGGCGATCTTGCGCTGATGACCCTCGCCTTCCTGCTGCTGCACATCGTCACCGCGGTCGTCGATCCGTTCACCCACCTGGGACTCGCCGCGCTCGTGCCGTTCGGCTCGTATTACAAGACGCTGTGGCTCGGCCTCGGAGCGGTCGCCTTCGAGCTGCTCCTCGCGATCGTTGCGACGAGCCTCCTCCGCCGCCACATCGGCGCCCGCGTGTGGCGGACGATCCACTGGCTTGCGTACGCGTGCTGGCCGGTGGCGGTGCTGCACGGCATCGGCACCGGGACGGACCGGTCCTCGCGATGGATGATCGCGATCGACGCGGTCTGCATCATCGCCGTCGGGGTGGCTCTTGTCTGGCGCGCACTTGCGGCTCCTCCCGATCCTCTCGCGGACGAGCGCCGCCTGGCGGCTGAGCGCGCCTCGTTCGGGACCGGGCGATGAGCATCGCGCTGCTCGCCGGGCCAGCGGCCGCTCACGGGATGGAGAGCTTTGCGGAGCATCAGCATCGCCTCGGCGCGCGGACTCCGATGCCGCACGCGCTCATCGACTCGATCGAGCGAAGCAACCTCCGCGGCAAGGGCGGTGCCGGCTTCCCGGTAGCCACCAAGTGGCGCTCGGTCGCGTCGCAGCCGGCGGGGCCTCCCGTCGTTCTCGCCAACGGCGGAGAGGGAGAGCCGCTGAGCCGCAAGGACCGCATGCTCATGGAGCAACGACCGCACTTGGTCATCGACGGTGCGCTGCTCGCGGCCGACACGGTCGGCGCGGATGAGATCGTCCTGTATGTCGGCGCCGACCACATCGGCGCGATGCAGGCGATGCATCGTGCCGTGACCGAACGCCCGGCCGCCGAGCGCGCGCGCCTCCGCCTCATCAGCGCACCGGTCCGCTACGTCTCCGGTGAGGAGACCGCGGCCGTGCACTTCGTCAACGCGGGGATCGCGCTTCCCACATCGATTCCGCCCCGTCCGTTCGAACGCGGCATCGACGGCCGTCCGACCCTCGTGCAGAACGTCGAAACGCTGGCGCACGTTGCGCTCATCGCTCGATTCGGCGACGAGTGGTACCGCTCGCTCGGCGCCGGCAATGCGTCCGGGACGACGCTCGTCACCGTCGGTGGTGCGGTTCCGCAGACGGTGCTGATCGAGATTCCGCAGGGCATGGTGCTCGCCGACGCGGTGAACATCGCAGGCGGTATCACGTCGGACAGCGACGCGGTCCTGCTCGGCGGCTACTTCGGCGGATGGGTCGAGTCCGGTACGGCGTGGGGATTGTCGCTGGACGCCGATGCGCTGCGCCAGCAGGGGTATTCACTGGGATGCGGTGTGATCGCCGTGCTTCCGGCCGGGCGCTGCGGCGTGGTCGAGACGGCGCGGATCCTCGCGTATCTCGCCCACGAAAGTGCCCGCCAGTGCGGTCCGTGCACCTTCGGACTCCGCGCGATCTCCGCATCCGCCGGCCGCGTCGCAGGCCTCGCCGCAACGGCCGGCGACCTCGAGCACATCCAGCGATGGGCGGGGCTGCTGGCGGGACGCGGCGCGTGCCGTCATCCCGACGGCGCGGCGGGCTTGCTGGCCTCGGCGCTTCGCGTCTTCGCCGGCGAATTCCAGCTGCACTATCGCGAGCGGCGCTGCAGCATCGCCGGCGCAGTGGCGGCGGCATCATGAGTGATCGCGTCACGCTCGCCATCGACCGCATCAAGTGCGACGGTCATGGTGTGTGCGCGGACCTGGTCCCCGAGCTGATCGAGCTCGATGACTGGGGGTACCCGATCATTCGTGCGGGTGCGATCCCGCCGTCCGTGGTCCCTCATGCACGGCGCGCGGTTGCGGGCTGCCCGACGCTTGCGCTGCGCCTCCAGCGTCTCGTCGCGCGCCGCTGAGCGACGTCAGCCCTGCTTGAGGACGAGGTCGAACTCCATCGTCGCCGTGCCGTCGACGGTCACGAAGCCGCCGACATTGGGGGCCTGCATATCGAACTCGCCCCAGGGAAAGGTGATCGAGCCCACCACCTCGATCTCCGAGCCCGAGAGCCGTGCCTGCACCGGAATCGCCACCGTCCTCGTGGTCCCGTGGATGGTGAGCGCGCCCTGCAACGACACCGAGATCTCGGTCCCTGAGGTCGCGTCGGCCGGCAGCGTCACCGGCGACGACAGCACGAACGTCGCGCGCGGGAACTGCGCGCTCTCGAGGCCGAGCGTCTGGATGTGGCTGTCGCGCATGGATTGATCGCTGGTGAGGGATTGCACGTTCACGGTGAAGGACGCGGCACTGACCGTCAGCGCGGTTGCCGAACCGGTGATGGTTGCGCTGCCGGTGATCTGCGACGTGCGTCCCACCGCGTCGCTCGGCGCCGAGAGGAACGCGAGCCGCTCGTGAACGCGGTACCCCGCAACGGACTTCGATGCGACGACCCATGGCCCGGCGATTCCCGTGGAGGTGAGGGCCGGAGAACCGGTCGTCGCCGACGGCGACGTCAAAGCCAGCGGTGCGGGAGCCGAGTGGCTGAAGAGAACGAAATAGATGAAGAGCACGCCGGCCGCGCCGGCGGCGACGACGGCGCCCAGCACCGTGAGCGACCATGCGCGCACGCTTCGAGGGCGAGGAAGGCGGCGTGTCGGCCTTGGCATCAGATCTCCTTCCCTCGGGACTCTAGAGGCACCGGCTCGGAGCCCGGCCTGAGATCCCTGTGACGCCGCTCAGAGATCGCCGTGACCTCACAGGCACCTCCCAGCTTCCTCGCGGCGGGCGTCAAGGTGCGGGCGCCAGGCTGAGCTCATGAACGATCCGAGCGCCCTGACGAGCGCCCCCGTCCTGGACATCGTGATCCCCGTGTACAACGAGGAGCGCGTCCTGGAGCGGAGCGTGCGAGCGCTGCACACCCATGTGCACGAAGCCCTGCCCTTCGCAACGCGAATCACCATCGCCGACAACGCGAGCGGGGATGCGACGCGATGGATCGGCATGCGCCTCGCGGCGACACTCGACGGCGTGCACTTCGTCCACCTCCCCGAGAAGGGCCGTGGACGCGCGCTGCGCACCGCATGGTTGGCGAGCGATGCACGCGTGCTCGCATACATGGACGTGGATCTCTCGACGCGACTTGACGGGCTCGCTGCCCTGATCGCGCCGCTGCTCTCGGGCCGTTGCGACATCAGCATCGGCAGCCGCCTCGCACCTGGCGCTCATGTGACCAGGAGCCTGGAACGCGAGGTCATCTCGCGCACCTACAACCTTCTGCTTCGCAGCGTTCTGCACGCTCAGTTTCGCGACGCGCAGTGCGGGTTCAAGGCGCTCCGCGCGCAGGTTGCGCACGACCTGCTCCCCATGGTGCGCGATGACGGGTGGTTCTTCGACACCGAGCTGCTCGTCACGGCGCAGCGTTGCGGCCTCCGCATCCATGAGGTGCCCGTTGCCTGGGTCGAGGACTCGGACTCTCGCGTGAACATTCCGCGCACGGTTGTCACCGACCTGCGCGGCGTGGTGCGCCTCCTCGCCGAGACGGCGCCCGCGCCGGCGGCGCTTCGCTCCCAGGCAGCTCATCCCCAGGAGGTGCGCTGATGGCCGCCCCGAAGCGACGCATCACCGTCGCCGAGCGCGATCGCGCACTCCGTCTTCGCGGCAGGCTCACCACGTCATTCGGAGTTGCCGGCGCCGCCGCCGTCGCCGTCCTCGCTGCGGCCGCGGCGCACGCGCACGCGGGAACCTCGACCACGACGAGCACGACCTCCCTGACGTCGTCCACGGGGACTTCCGTCACGAGCACGACACCGTCCTCCTCCTCCTCGTCGGCATCCACGAGCACCGGGTCGTCCTCGCTGTCCACCGGGTCGGTGAGCACCGGCAGCTCATCCTCTGCGAGTACCGTCAGCGGCGGTTCATGACTCTTGCCGCGCATCGAGGTACCGCTCTCGGGACGTCGATGCATGTCGTCGTCACCGATTCGCACATGCTCGGCGCCGCCACGGCAGCGGTCGAGGCGGTGGTCCGCGCCATCGACGAGGCCTGCAGCCGTTTCAGGGACGACAGCGAGCTGAGCCGCCTTCAGGCCGGCGAAGGGCGTCACGAGTCGGTGGTGTCGCCGCTGCTGGCCGACGCCCTCGCAACGGCGCTTCGCGCGGCCGAGCTCACCGACGGGGCGGTCGATCCGACCGTCGGTGAGGCGGTGCGCACCGCGGGATACAGTGTCGACTTCGCCGCCGTACCCGCCGATGGAGCGCCGCTGGTTCTGGCCGTGTCCCCGGTCCCCGGCTGGAGGCGGATCCGTCTGTACCCCGCGACCCGTCGCGTGGAGATCGACCCCGGGGTCGAGGTCGACCTCGGCGCGACCGCCAAGGCGCTGGCGGCGGATCTGGCCGCCGCGGCCGCGCTCGAAGCGATGCACGGCGGCGGCGTCCTGGTCAGCCTCGGGGGCGACGTGTCGGTCGCCGGCGAGCCGCCCGAGGAGGGGTGGCACATCCAGATCGCCGAGGACAGCCGGGCCGAGATCACACCTGACGGCGAGACGATCGCCATCCGCGCCGGCGGCGTGGCCACGTCGAGCACGACGGTCCGCCGCTGGCGGCGTGGCGGAGTCGAGTTGCACCACATCATCGATCCGGCCACCGGCCTCCCCGCCGCGGGACCCTGGCGGACGGTCAGCGTCGTGGCGGGAACGTGCGTGGATGCCAACATCGCCGCCACCGCCGCGATCGTTCGCGGTGCGCCGGCCGCGGCGTGGCTCGATGCGGCCGGGCTGCCGGCGCGGCTCGTCGATCGGAACGGTGCGATGACCCGGGTGGGCGGCTGGCCCGACCCGGCGGCTCAGGCGTCCTGAGCGATCAGCTCCTGGACCGAGCGCTGGTAGCGGCGCGTGTCGTCGTACACACCGTGGCTCGCGACGCTCGCGTCGCCCTGGTAGTACCCGGCGAGCGTCGCCGGGATGTCCGCCTCGTGCTTGGTCATCAGGTGGCGCAGCAGCATCGCGCCGGCAACGACGTTGTCGTGGGCGCGCCAGATGTCAAGGTGGGCCCCCGCGAGGTGACGCGACACCCATTCGCCCGTGAACGGCTCGAGCTGCATCACCCCGACCGCGCCGGTCGGCGAGACGCGATCCTGCCACCACTCGGACTCCGCCCAGGCGACGGCGCGCAGGAGCCGGACGTCGACCCCGGCGTCCGCGGCGACGAAGGTGATCAGAGCGTTCATCCGGGTCAGGCGGCCCGGGACGACCAGCTCGTCGCCCTCTGCGATCGGCGCGTTGACGCCGATGCCGTTGGTCCGGGCGAGCGCGGTTGGATCCACGCCGAACCGGCGCGCGATCTCGAACACGCCTTCGCCGCGGCCGACGCGATGGGTCTCACTGTCAGCCGCGCCGCGCGCGTACGCGGGCAGCGTCAGTGAGGCGTCGGGGATCTGCAGCATCTGACCGACGCGAATGAGCTCGGGCGCCGCCATCCGGTTCGCGTCGAGCAGCGCCGCGACGGTGGTGCCGTGGCGGACCGCGATATCCGAGGCGGTGTCGCCGGGACGCACCACGTAGGAGCTCGCGAAGACGGCGGACGGGATGGTGGCCACGGCGGTGGCGCCGAGCGCGGCAACGGCAAGACGAGACCTTGTCGGCATCGGGTTCCTCTGTGGTGGGACGTTGAGAGAGACGAATGGGAACCGGCCGCCCGCTGGCGACCCCTGCAGCGTAGGCACAGTAGATCGCGCGCGTCAAGCGTTGCAAGCGGCCGTAACGGTTTCGTCACAACCGAGTCCCCTCCGTGTGAACGGTCGTCGAATCGGCGCGAGTGCTAGGCTTCGATCGAAAGCCATGCGACTCCCGAGCCTGCCGCGCACCTCGCTGCCGACCACCTTCCTGGCCGCGTCCTGCGGCGCGGGACTGGGCATCGTCACATTCGTCCTCTGCGCCTGGCTGCACGCCGCCGGGGCCACCGGAACGGCGGCGCTCCTCGCCGAGACCGCGCTCCTCGTGGCCCTCGCCTGTGTCGCGGCCTTCGCGCTCTTCGACGGCAACACACGTCTGCGGGGCGCGCGGGTGCCGATCAACCGGGCGCTGCCTCCCGCGTGGTGGCCGCGCGATCCGGATTCCGTGTCGCTGCTGGCTGCATGTGCCGGCGCGCCGCTCGTGATCGGCGCGGGCGCGGCGGTCCTGCTCTTCCGCTGACCGCTCCTCGGCTGTGCATCAGCCGGTCAGTCGCGCGATCCCCCAGCGAGCCGCTTCACGAACGACGGCATCCGGATCGCGCTCCGCGCTCCGTCGCAGCGCCGGCAGCGCTGCGCGATCGCCCGCGTTTCCCAGTGCGATGGCGCAGTTGCGCGCGAGGCCGGCGCGTCCCGTCCGCGCGACTGCGGTGCCGCGAAAACGTGCGCCGAA
Source organism: Candidatus Dormiibacterota bacterium (assembly GCA_036786805.1). Lineage (GTDB taxonomy): Bacteria > Chloroflexota > Dormibacteria > Aeolococcales > Aeolococcaceae > Palsa-851. The sequence continues at coordinate 11,708 of DAIQQM010000050.1, forward strand.
CTGGTCGTCGTTGAGCTCGAGGCACTCGATCAGGTCCGGATGCGGCACCGGGCCGCGCACGGTCGACGCGGTCTCGATGTCGAGCGGCTCGGGAGCAAGACGATCGTTGATGGGGCACGCTTCCTGACACAGATCGCACCCGAAGGCCCACGTCCCCATCAGCGGCCGCAGCTCGTTCGGAATCGAACCACGATGCTCGATCGTGAGGTAGGAGATGCACCGCGTGGCATCGATGACACCGGGTGCGACGATCGCCCCTGTCGGGCAAGACGGGATGCAGAGCGTGCAGCTTCCGCATCCGCGGCGTGACGGCGCGTCCTCCGGAAGCCCCAGGGATATCGCGATCCCCGCGAGCAGCACGTACGAGCCGGCCGCAAGCGTGATCACCGACGCGTGCTTGCCCGCGAACCCGACGCCCGCCCGCTCCGCGATGGCCCGATCGAGCGCCCATCCGTGGTCGACGAAGCGCTTCGCTTGGACGCCGGCCTCCCGATGCCGGAGCCACTCCGTCAGCGCGTCACAGCGCCGCGCGAGGAGGTCGTGATAGTCGACGACCCGGCCGGAGTCCCGCGTGCACGCGTACGCCGACATGCGACCCCGAACGGGTTCGCCCGCGCCGGCGATCGGGGGACCTGGGCGCGCCGGTGGATACGGCCAGGCCAGGGCGATGATGGAGCGTGCCCACGGGTAGCGCCCGCCGATGTCGGCCGATGCCGCAATGCGCTCGCGCGTGTACCAGGGCATGCCGTCCATGCGTCCGGCGTCGATCGCTGCGAGCGCGCGGTCTCGCGCCTCCACGAAGGGGCGCACCGAGGTGACCCCGAAGGCGGCGAACCCGAGGCGGCGCGCCTCGAGTCCCAACTCCGCCTTGAGCGTCGCGGTATCCAGGGGATGCGGCATCTCCGCCGATGATGGTCGAACCGGCCCCACACCGTAGGATCGAGGCATGAACGCCAGCGCCGGTGGCGGCCGGCTGCCGCGTCTGCTCTGCATCATGGGCTCGGGCGAGACCACCCCGACGATGGTGTCGGTGCACGCGGACCTGCTCTCGCGGCTGGGCCCTCGTCCGGTCCCGGCAGTGCTGCTCGATACACCGTTCGGTTTCCAGGAGAACGCGTCCGACATCAGCGAGCGGACCGTCGCGTACTTTCGCGACCGGGTGGGTTTTCCGATCAGCGTCGCGTCGTTCCGAAACCGGGAGCAGGCGACGGCGCTCGAGTACGAGACCATGCTCGCGCGGGTCGCCGAGGCACGGTACGTGTTCGCAGGACCGGGAAGCCCGAGCTACGCGCTCCGGCAGTGGCTCGGCACGGCGGTTCCCGATCTGCTCGCGACGAAGCTACGCGACGGTGGCTGCGTGACCCTGGCGAGCGCGGCGGCGGTCGGGCTCGGCGTCTGCTCGCTGCCGGTGTATGAGGTCTACAAGGTCGGTGAGGAGCCACGATGGCTCGAGGGTCTCGACCTCCTCGGCGTCACCGGCCTGCGCGCCGCGGTCGTCCCGCATTACAACAACGCCGAGGGTGGGACGCACGACACCAGGTACTGCTACATGGGCGAGCGGCGCCTGCGCATCCTCGAGACGATGCTGCCGGACGGTGTCGACATCCTCGGTGTCGACGAGCACACGGCGGCGGTGTTCGACCTCGAGGCTGGAACGGTGTCGATCCGCGGGCGTGGCGGCGTGACCTGGCGTCACCGGGGCGCATCCCAGCGATTCGAGACCGGCACGACGATGCCGGTGCGCGCCCTCGCCGCCGGTCTTGCGTCGAGCGACGGCGCTGCCGCCGCGACCGGTGCCACGCGGGTCGCCGCGGCCGACGACGGCGCGCTCCCGGCGGCGGCCGTCTCCCCCTTCCTCGAGGAGGTCACGCGGCAGTCGGACGCCGCCGACACGGCGCTTGCATCGCGCGATGTCGACGGCGCGGTCGGCGCCGTGCTTGCGATCGATGCGCACATCCACGAATGGGCCGCGGACACACTCGACTCCGACGAGCAGGACCGTGCCCGCGAGGCGCTCCGGCGTTTCGTCGTCCGCCTCGGGGACCTGGCGCGCAACGGCGCAGCCGATCCTCGCGAGCTGCTCGCGCCGGTCGTCGATCGGATTCTCGAGCTGCGCGTGCAGATGCGCGGTGCGGGTGAGTACGCGCTCGCCGACAAGCTTCGCGATGCGCTCGTGGACGCCGGGGTCGAGGTGCACGACACCCCTGCGGGCGCGACTTGGGAGGTCGCCGCCGCTCCGACCGTGTGACCGTCGAGCGTCAGGCGGTCGCCTCACCCTGTGCTTCGGGGTCGAACTCCATGGAGCGCGGGCGTCCGAGCCAGTATCCCTGACCGGCGGTGACCCCGAGCGCAGCCAGACGGTCGGCGGTCGCCTCGTCCTCGATGCCCTCGGCGATGACGGTGGACCCCGAGCTGCGGGCATAGGCGACGGTCGCCTCGATGACGGCGCGGGCTCCGCGCTCGACGCACGCCTGCGCGATGCTCTTCGCGACCTTCACGTACTCCGGGACCGCGGCAGCAAGCAGCTCGAGCGTGGAGTGGCCCTCGCCGATGTCGTCGAGCGCAAACTGGAAGCCGTGCTCTCGGTAGCTGGCGAGCACCATCCGCAGCCGCTGCTGGTCCGCGATGGATTCCCGTTCGGTGATCTCGAGCACGATGGTCTCGGGGGAGCGTTCCGCCCAGCGGGCGAGCAGGAGCATGTGATCGACGGGGTGGAGCGGATCCAGGAGCATCGCCGCCGAGACGTTGAGAAAGAGCGGCTCCGATGCGGGCAGCGCCGCCGACGCCGACATGGCGATCCGCCGGCAGATCCAGTCGATCTCCTTGGTGACACCGCGCCGCTGTGCCAGCGCGAACACGTCCTCCACGCCGTCGGCGGGGTCGCGCAGGCCGGGGACGCGGGCGAGCGCCTCCCATCCGATCGGACGGTGATCGCTCAGCAGCACGATCGGCTGGAACATCGTCTGGATCACCCGGCGCTTGCTGAGGATCGCGTCCAGCATGGCGCCGGCATCGCCTCCACCACCAACCAGGGTCGGGAGGGGCCGATCGCCGGCTACGACCACGCGGTCGCGGCCTTCCTTCTTCGCCTTTGACAGCGCCTCGTCGGCCGCGAGCCAGAGCGCGTGCACCCCGCCCGGTCCGGCGGAGACGCCGGCACTGATGCGGGCCCTGCCGTGGGGCAGTGCCACCCCGTGCAGTGAGACACGCATCCGCTCGGCGATCGCAACCGCCTCGGCCTCGGATGTTGCGTCCATGATCGACACGAACTCGTCGCCGCCGATGCGGAGCAGCTGATCACCGGCGCGCAGCTGGGCGCGCAGCGTGCGTGCCACCTCGATGAGCAGCTGGTCGCCGGCCTCGTGCCCGAACTCATCGTTGATCGGCTTCAGGTGGTCGACATCGATCGCGATCACCGCGGTCGCACCGGTCATCTCGCCGAGCCGCTCCTCGAACGCCCGCCGGTTGCCGACCTTGGTGAGCGGGTCGGTGGTGGCGTGCAGCGCCTTCTCCTCGAAGAGGCCGGCACGCGCGACGGCCACGGCCGCCTCGTCGGCGATGGCCTGCACGACGGTCAGGTCGTCGAAGTCCCACGCTCCGCGGTGCGCGTGGGAGATGAGCACGAGCACGCCGATGACGCGTCCGCCGGCCGCGCGAAGCGGCGCTGCCACGACACTTCGCGATCGCCGCCCGCCACCGAGCTTCTGGAGCTCGTCGAAGCGCGAGCTTGGCATCGACGCGTACGCATGCTTGATGTCGCGAGGGGTGCGGAGCATGCAGGGCTCGCCGGTTGAGTACACGCGGCCGATGACCCCGTCGCCGGGAGCCATGGTCACCATTGGCTCTGCCGCCGGGGACACACCGTCCGGTCCGAGGATGAGCGGGAGCGTGGCCAGGCCGCCTGACGTCGCGTCAAACAGGAGGACCCGCCCCCAGGTGGCATCCGGGTAGGTCTCGTGACATCCCCCGAGCACGGCGGCGGCGACCTCGCTCGAGTCCGTGGTGAGCCCGAGGCGTCGCGCCACGTCGGCGACCGCTCGGAGCCGCCGCGTCTGGGCCTGATAGTGCCGGTCGGTCAGCGACCAGTTGGAGTACGCGAGCACCACGATGCCGACCACCAGTGCGTCAACCTGAATCAACTCGTTGAATCCGTACGTCGGGATCAGCCCTCCCCACCACCAGACCGCGACCATGCCGGCGCACGAGGCGAGCAGGATCGTCCAGAGCGCCGGTGCCCGCGCCGAGGGGTCGACGGTCAGCAGCACGGCGATGAACCCCAGCACGATGAGCGGCACCGGGTGGGTCAGGCGCGGGGCGGCGAGCCCGAGGATCAGCGTGCACAGCCCGACGCTGGCCAGACCCTGGACCAGCGCCGTGATCGACGGACTGCGCCGGGCCGCGCGACGCAACCGAATCGTGATCTCGAGCATGACCGCCGCGACGACCACGACCTCCATCTCCACGAGCATCATCCGCGGCGGGAGCGAGGCATCGACCAGCTGCCAGCTGGTGATACCGAGCAGCACCCCTGTCGCGAATATCGGTAGCCAGCGCCGAGCGGCGCTCTCGTTCTGCATGGCCCTCTCGAGCCAGAGCGTAGATGGAGCCGCGCCACGAGGAATGCGCGTGACAGCCTTGTATCCGGTTCCTCAGAGGTCAGGGGTTTTGCACGGACACCGATCCGGTGAGGGCCTGGCCGATCACCCGCTTTCCGTTCATGGGCGACAGGACGAGCTGCGCCGAGCCGGCGGTCAAGGCGTCGAAGAAGAGCTGCACCGGTGCGCTGGACTGGCTGGTGAGCTCGCCGCCACATGCCTTCCAGGTCCCGAGGGTGTCGATGAACGGTTCCTTGTCGATGTTCTGAAAGATGGCGTCAACCGGAGTGAGCGGCCCCTGGACGATCGCTCCGACACAGACCTGGCCGATGACCGCGTCTCCGACGTTGTCGACCGACACGTCGATCTCCAGGCGCTTGCCGGCGGTTGCCGTGGTCGGGACGACGCCACTGAGGTCAGCCATCGCGGGACCCGATGTTGCGAACAGCGGCGAGACGACTCCCAGGAACAGGCCGAGGATCACCGCCCCGACGACGACCAGGAAGACGATCCGGGGGTTCTCCTTGAACCAGCGCCTGGTGGAAGCGAACACGCCCTTGATCAGATCGTGGCCGGCGGATGGTATTCGCCGAACACGGCCCGCAGCGAGCCGCAGATCTCCCCGAGCGTCGCCTCGGCGCGCACCGCGTCGAGGACGCGCGGCATCACCGTCTCATCGGACGTCGCCGCCCGCTTGAGGGCACCGAGCGCGCGATCGACGGTTGCCAGGTCTCGTCCGGCGCGATGCCGGGACAGGCGGTCGGCCTGTTCGGCCATCGCTCGTTCGTCGGGGCGGAAGAGCAGCGGCGCGCCGCCCTCCTCGCTCTCGGTGTATCGGTTGACGCCCACGATGACCTTGTCCCCGACCGCAATCGCCCGCTCGGTGCGATACGCCTCGTCCTGGATGCGCTGCTGCATCCACCCGGTCTCGATGCAGGTCACCGCGCCGCCGAGCTCGTCGATCTCGTCGAGCAGCTTCACGGCCTCGCGTTCGAGCTCGTCGGTCAGCCACTCGACGTAGTACGAACCGCCCAGCGGGTCGACCGTGTTGGTCACGCCGGTCTCCTCGGCGATGATCTGTTGCGTGCGAACCGCGATGCGCTGCGCCTTCTCGGTGGGAATGGACAGCGCCTCGTCGTAGCACGACAGCGCGAGTGACTGGACGCCGCCCAGCACCGCCGCGAGCGCCTCGATCGCAGCGCGGACGATATTGTTCTCCGGCTGCTGCGCGGTCAGCGTCGAACCGCCGGTCTGCGTGTGGGTGCGCAGCATCAGCGAGCGCGGATCCTTCGCCCCGAAGCGCCTTGCCATGATTCGCGACCACATGCGGCGCAGCGCTCGATACTTCGCGATCTCCTCGAAGAAATCGATGTGGGTGTTGAAGATCCAGGAGAGCTTGGGCGCGAAGTCGTCGACGTCCGCGCCGCGATCCACCGACGCCTGCACGTAGGCGCACGCGTTGGCGAGCGCGAACGCCATCTCCTGCGCGGCCGTGCTGCCCGCCTCGCGGATGTGATACCCGGAGAGGGAGATCGGGTTGAACTTCGGCGCATTGGCGGTGCACCACGCAATCAGGTCCGCGGCAAGGCGCAGTGACGGTCGTGGCGGATAGATGAAGGTGCCGCGAGCGACGTACTCCTTGAGCACGTCGTTCTGCACGGTGCCCATGATCGATGCGGCGTCGAGGCCCTGCCGCTCCGCGGTGACCA
>DAIQQM010000151.1:0-4745 GCA_036786805.1 Candidatus Dormiibacterota bacterium
GCGGGCGTAGCCACCGGTGTCCTGCTGCGTCTCCGATTCGACGCCGGTCTCGACGAAGCGGGCGCCGAGCGACTCCACCTGGTCGCGCACCGCGGGGCGCACGTCGAAGGCTTCGACCACTGCGCCGAGGCGCCGGCAGGTCGCGATCGCCTGCAAGCCGGCGACACCGGCACCCAGGACGAGTGCGCGAGCCGGGGTGATCGTCCCGGCCGCGGTCATCAGGAGCGGGAAGATGCGAGGCAGCCGGAAGGCGGCCATCACGGCCGCGTGGTATCCGGCGAGTGTCGCCATGGAGGAGAGGACGTCCATGTCCTGAGCGCGGCTGATCCGCGGCATCGCCTCGAGGCGGAAGGCGGTGATGCCACCGTCGACGAGGGCTCGCACCATCGCGGGATCGGCAGCCGGCTCCAGGACGCCGACGAGGATCGATCCTCGCTTGAGGTGGCTGACGAACTCGGTGTCGGGGCGGCGAACCACGACGACAATGTCCGCGTCGCCCAGGAGCGCTACCCGGTCCGCGACCACCTCTGCGCTCACCTCGCGATAGGCGGCGTCGGTGATGCCCGCCGCGACCCCGGCGCCCGCCTGAATGGCTACCGTTGCACCGGTGGACACCAGCTGTGTTGCTGAGCGTGGAACCAGCGCGACCCGGGTCTCTCCCGGCGCCGTCTCCGTGGGGGCGATGATGCGCATTCTGGGTGCGTACTCTACGGGTCAGTCGGTCGGACGCGATGCTCGCTGAGGACGCACCGGCCATCGAGGCCCGGGTCCGTGACCTGCTGGCCGCTCTCGGCGTCAAGCACGAGACGATCGCGTGCGATCCTGATTTCGCCGACACCGCCGCGTTCTGCGCCCGCTACGGCGTATCCCCCGAGGAGTCCGCGAACACCATCGTGGTCGCCGCACGCAGAGAGCCCGGCGTTGCCTGCGCGTGCGTGGTGCTCGCGACGTGCCGCCTCGACGTCAATCACACCGTGTGCGACCTGCTCGGGGTTCGCAAGTCCTCGTTCGCAACCGCCGACCAGACCGTGGAACGCACCGGCATGATGATCGGCGGCGTGACCCCTTTCGGCCTCCCGGACGATCTCCCGCTCTACCTGGATGCTCGCGTGCTGACCCGGCCCTCGGTCGTGATCGGCGGCGGTTCTCGGTCACTCAAGATCCGTCTGACCCCATCGGCGCTCCTGCTCATCGCCGGCGCTCAGGTCGTGGAAGGGCTGGCGAATCCCGCGTGACTTTCGGCCATCTCGAGCGAGCCAACTCGGAGACCCTATGATGCGTGCCCATCGCCAACGGTTCGGAGGACGAGATATGCCGCAGTTCATGGACTTTCACGCGGACCTGAAGTTGCCTCAAGAAGCGATCGACGACATCGCCGCGGGTGCTCGGGCAGGGGCGACCGACAAGTTCGGCGTCCGGCAGGTCGAGCTGTACCACAACCCGGACGGCAAGGTGTACTGCCTCCTGGACGCACCCGATGCGCAGGCGGTGCGCGATCACCACGCTGCCCTCGGAGTCGACTGCGGAGAGGTTCACCAGGTGACCGGGATCGAGTGAGCGCTGCGTGAGCCGCCTCACGGGCGCCACAGCGCACATCGTCAACGCCGACCCGGCGTTCCGGCGCGTCATCGAGACGAGCCCCACGATGGAACTGCGGCCCGAGGCGGACTCCGCGTTCGAATCGCTCCTCAGCGCGATCGTGTTCCAGCAGCTGGCCGGAGCTGCGGCGCGAACCATCCACGGTCGTCTCGTGACCGCGCTGGGCGGTGCCCCGGTGGCGCCGGAGTCGGTGCTCGCCGCCAACCCGGAAACCCTGCGCGCCGCCGGACTCTCGGCCAACAAGCTCGCGGCGATCGTCGATCTCGCGGCCAAATTCGTCGACGGGACGGTCCCGACTCACGATCTCGACGGCCTCACGGACGACGAGATCGTGGCTCGCCTCGTGACCGTCCGCGGCGTCGGTCGCTGGACCGCCGAGATGTTCCTCCTCTTCCAGCTGCGCCGGCCCGACGTCTGGCCGGTGGACGATCTCGGGGTGCGCAACGGCTGGGCGCGGATTCACGACATGGCGGCGCCCCCGGCGCCGAAGACGCTGCTCGTGCTCGGCGAATCGCTGAGCCCCCACCGGAGCACGGCAGCCTGGTACTGCTGGCGTGCGGTCGCACCGGCGCCGATCGCCCCGGCGGCCGGCCCGGCGCCGGGACCCAAGGTCAAAGCTGGGGGTCGACGACCACCTTCCCGCCCGAGGAAGGCGTGATCAGCTCCTCGAAGACCTCGGGGACCTGAGCCAGCGACACCCGACGTGTGGCCACCCTGGCGATTCCCGGGTCCGCCGCGAGCATGGTGAGCGACGCGGCGAAGTCGTCCGCGTCCGAGGCGATGCTGCCGATGATCTCGATCTCCCGCGTCACCCACATCAACGGGACCACGCTGGCCTCGCCGAACGGTACCCCGACCAGGACGAGCCGGCCGCCGGGCATCACGAGGTCTGCCGCGGCGTGGAGGAGGGGAGCGTGCCCCGAGCACTCGATCACCGCTGGGGTCGGCGCGACATGGCTGCGCACCTCGCGCAACTCGGAAACGACCGCCGCCGCGCCGAGGTCCAGCGCGAGGCGGCGCCGATCCTCGACAGGGTCGATGCCGACGATGGGACCGATGCCGCGCGCATGCAGCGTTGCCACGGTGAACAGCCCGATCGGGCCGAGACCGACCACGACCACCGGGTTGCCCGGGTGCAGGCGCGCGCGCTCCACTCCGTGGATGGCCACCGAGAGGGGCTCCACAAGGCACGCGTGCTCGAGCGCGAGCCCCGTGGTGAGCCGATGGAGAAGGGCGGCGGGTGCCGCCACGAATTCGGCGAACCCACCGTTGCGCGCGAAACCGATGCCCGAGGTGAGCGCCATGGCGCAGCGGTACGACGCTCCATTGCGGCAGTCATCGCACCTCCCGCACGGGATCTTGGGATCGACGACCGCCGCCTCGCCGACGCTCCAGCCGGTCACTCTCTCGCCGATCGCGTGAACGACGCCGGCAAGTTCATGGCCCGGGACGGCGTCGGTGAACAGCCCGATCTTGTACGAGGTCAGGTCCGAGCCGCAGATGCCGCACCCGTCGACGCGGACGACGACCTCTCCTGGCGCCGCCTCGGGAACCGGGAGCTCGACGAGCTCGAGGCGGTGTGCGTCGACGAGTTCGACCGCTCGCACGGCTACATCAACCCGAGCTGCGCAACCATCCGGAGCAGCTCTGAGACGACCGCCGGGTCGGTCCGCACATCGATGACGCTGCAGACGCCGCTCGCCAGGGATCGATCGATCGCCGGTCGCAGCTCGTCGAGGTGTTTCACGTGCTCACCGTGGCCCCCCAGTGCCTCGGCGAGACGGTCGTAGCGCACGCCCGGCAGCGTGCTCGCCATGTGACGTCCCGGCCCGAAGAGCTCGTCCTGCTCGTACCGCACGTCGCCCCAGCCGGCGTTGTTGGACACGATCACGATCACCGGGAGCTTGTGACGCACAGCGGTGTCCACCTCCATGGCGCTGAGGCCGAACGAGCCGTCCCCGGTGAACAGGAAGACTCGCTCCCCCGGTCGTGCCGCCTGCGCCGCGAGTGCGAACGGCATGCCGACTCCGAGCGTGCCCAGGGCGGTCGTGGTGGTGAGCAGGTGCCCGGGGAGCTCCGCGCCGAAGTACGCGAGCGCCCAGGCGAGCGCGTCTCCGCCGTCGGCAACGAGGGTCGCTGCCCCGCGGAATCGCTCCTGGACGACCGTGGCCACCTCGCGCGCAGCCGCACCGGCATGCAGGAGGTCGCCGGTGTGCTCGTCGATCTGGCGATCCCAGAAACCGACGGATGCCGAGGCGAGTGCTCGCGCGCGGACCAGCCACTCGTCGCGTCCGGGCGGCGGTGAGGAGGTCGCGTCGCGGAAGTCCCGCACCACCGATGTGATGTCGCCGATCACGGTCACGTCCGCTGCGCGGTTGCCGCCGACCCGCTCAGGCGCGATGTCGACCTGGACGATGACCTGGTCGGTGCCGAACAGCGGCGCGCCGCCGTACATCACATTGGCGTTGAAGGCCGAGCCGAGGACGAGGACGCAGTCGGCGCTCGGAATCGCGAGCCCACCGTGCACCAGCGACCCGAGGCTCCATGGATGCGAATCCGGGATGACCCCACGAGCGCCACTCGCGGTGATGACCGGGATCCTCGCCACCTCGGCGAAACGACCGATCTCGGGTCCGGCTCCGGACCAGAACGCGCCGCTGCCGGCGACGATGACGGGGCGCTCGGCCGCGGCCAGCGCGGCAACCGCCGCGCCGATGTCGGTCGGAGCACCCGCGGGGCGGCCCGGTGCAGGGGGGAAGCCGGCGGAAACGACGTCGAGCGGTGCGGCGTTCCCGTATACGGCATGCGAATCGATTTCGAGATAGGCGGCGCCGGGGCAGCCGCTTCGAGCGCGATGGAGCGCTTCGGCGATGCATCGCGGGATCCGCCCCGCGTCCGAGCAGCCGGCCGCCCATTTCGCGATCGGGGCGGCAATCGCCAGCTGGTCGACGTCGGCCACGGCACCGCGGCCCTGCCGATTGCGGCTGGTGCGCCCCGCGAGCATGACGAGGGGGACGCTCCACGTGGCGGCGTCGAGCAGCCCGATCAGGCCGTTCGCGAACCCGGGCCCGGCCGTGACCACGGCGACGCCCGTGTCTCCGGTCGCGAGCGCCCACCCTTCAGCGGCGAGCACCGCCGCACCTTCG
>DAIQQM010000051.1:0-7800 GCA_036786805.1 Candidatus Dormiibacterota bacterium
TCGGGGCGGAAGTCGTGCCCCCAGCTCGAGATGCAGTGCGCCTCGTCGACGACGAAACGTTCGACGGAGAGAGCGCCGAGGGTGTCGAGGAACCCGGGCGTGCCCAGACGTTCCGGGGCGAGGTAGAGGAACCGAAGGTCACCCTTCGCCGCGGCCCGCAGCGACTCCGAGCGCGCCGCGGCGGTGACCTGGCTGTGCACGCATGCGGCCGGTACCCCGAGCGCATTGAGACGCGCCACCTGGTCGACCATCAGCGCGATCAGCGGCGACACCACGATGGTGAGCCCGCCGCCGGCGATCCCGGGCACCCAGTACGCGATGCTCTTTCCCGAGCCGGTCGGCGCAACGAAGAGCACGTCGGCCCGCGCCTCGGAAGCCGCGACGACATCGGCCTGCCCGGGCCGGAAGGCAGCGAATCCGAACGTATGCTGAAGGACCTCACGAGCCCGCGCAGAGGGCTCGAGCGGCATCAGCGCGCTGACTTGTCCAGCTTGAGCGCGCAGGAGTTCATGCAGTAGCGCTGGCCTGTGGGCTCGGGACCGTCCGGGAAGACGTGCCCGAGGTGGCCGCCGCATTTGGCGCAGCGAATCTCCGTGCGCGGGATGAGCATGCTCCAGTCGCGATGCTCCTCGACGGCGCCGCCCTCCACCGGGGCGTAGAAGCTCGGCCAGCCGGTGCCGGAGTCGAACTTGGTGTCCGAACTGAACAGCTCGGCGCCGCAGCCTGCGCAGGTGTAGACGCCCTTGTCGTTCACGTGCACGTACTGCCCGGTGAACGGCCGCTCCGTGCTCGCCTTGCGGAGCACCGAATACTGCTCAGGCGTCAGACGCTGGCGCCACTCCTCGTCGGTCAGGGTCACTTTCTCGTGCATGGTCCTCAGGTTCTACCCCGTTTGGCCGGACTCGACGCATACAGTGCTGCCGCAGCCGCGTGGGTCTCCGCCATGTGCCGGCGCAGCGACGCCGGCGCGATCACCTCGACGTTCGCCCCCCAGCCCATCAGCCAGGGCCGCATCTCGACCTCACCGGCGACGTCGAGCCGCACCTCGATGCGGCCGTCGGGCAGGTCGATCCTCTGCGCCCGCGCCGGCCACGGGCTCTCGTCGACCCACTGACGGGCCTCCGATGAGAAGCGCAGCACGACGCGATCCCCACCGGCCCCCTGCCAGATCGCCCACGCGGCGCCCAGCACGCTGTCGATGTCGAAGTCGTCCGGGACCGTGAAGGTCGCCGGCAGCAGTCGCGCGGAGCGGATCCGATCCAGGCGGAAGGACCGGACCTCGCGTGACACCGAGTCGCGCGCGAAGACGTAGATGTGCCGTCCCTCGGCGGTGGGTTGGAGGAAGTAGGGGCGGAGGTCGCGACGCGTATCGTGGCCCTTCGCGTCGACATAGTGAACCTCGATCTCGCGATGCCCGACGAAGCCGTCGATGACGGTGCGTTCGACCTTGAGCCGCTCGCTGTCCGCCGGCCGCCGCTCGGCGGCGATGAGCGTCCGCCGGAGGTACTCGCTCACCACCGGCACGCTCAGGGCGCGCGACAGGTGGGCGAGCGCGCCCACCAGGGCGGGATCCTGCTCGGTGCGCACCTGCTGGAGCAGGCGAACCGCCACCAGGAGCAGCGTGGCCTGGTAGTGGTCGAGCTGCAGCGGCGGAAGCAGGCTGCCCTTGCCGATCCGCCAGCGGCCGGCCGTCTCCTCGACGTCGATGCCGGCGCTGTCGCGCAGCGTGGCAACGTAGCGCTGCACGGTGCGCGTGTTGACCTCGAGCTCGTCGGCGAGCTGGCGGGTGGTCAGGCCGACCTCCGTCTCGCAGAGTCGCGCGAAGAGCTTGATGACCCGGAGCTGCTTCTCTCCCTTCTCGTAGATGCCCGGCACAGCACGAGCCTAGCGGGTCGCCCGGGCCTCGGACTCGATGTCGAGCCTGTAGCTGAGCAGGATGGTCCCGTCGGGCGTGGCACGCTCGCCGTCGGGCACGAACCGCATTGACGTGTAGAGCCGCCGCGCATCGATCATGATGGGCGAGGTGTCGAGGGTCAGGCGGCGCTTGCCGCGCGTGCGTGCCGTTGTGATGCAGGCGTCCACGAGCCGGCGACCGACGCCCCGCCCGCGCTGCTCCGGACTGACGCCGAGCATGCGGAGGTGTGCCTCGTCGGGAGCGAGCGACTCCGCGCTGCCCGGACTGACGCGCTCGTCGAGCTCGAGTGTCACCGAGCCGGCGACCACGCCGTCGATCAGGGCGACCAGCACGGTCGCGCGGCCGGCGCGCGCTCCGATGTCTGCTATCCGCGCGACATACGCAGCGAACCCCGATCTGTCCGGTGTGACGAACTCGAGGTAGGCGCGCGCCGTGGCATCGCCGGCCGCGGCGTACTCGGTCTCGCGGATGGGGCGGATCTCGATCTCCTCAGGCACGGAGGAACCGTACGCGACAGCCACCTGTCGCCGGCGCCGTGCATCGTCGTGGGATGAGCACAGACGCACCAACTTCGATCGAGGCCGCCACCTGCGGCGAGGGGCAGTACCTGCGGCGCGCGCAGGCCCTGCTCGCCGCTCGAGGTGAGCTCTTCCTTGCCGGTCCGTCAGGCTCGATGGGGTTCGCCGGCGCCGCCAGACGCCAGGACCGCGCAACCGCCGCCCTTCGCCAGGCGGGTCGCCAGCTGGCCCTGCCACTGCCGCGCGAACGCGTGCGCCCGCGCGCCAGGATGGTGCGCTGATGCGATGCCTCAAGGACGGCAGCCCGGTGTACACCGCGACCGACCTCTGCGACTACCTGGCCTGCGGGCACCTGGTGACCCTGAAGCGGCGGGTTGCTCGGGGCGAGGTGATCCCGGCTGATCGGTCGGCGCTGAGCGAGGTGCTGGCGACACTCGGCGCCGGACATGAGTTGAGCCATCTCGAGACGCTGCGAGGCAGGGGTTTGCGAGTCCGGGCATTCGAGGACGAACGCGATCGATACGCAAGCTCCGCCGATGAGCTTCATGCTCTCGAGGCGGAGACCGTCGAGGCGATGAGCGAGGGATACGACGTCATCTACCAGCCGACCTTCTTCGACGGACGCTGGATGGGACGCGCGGACTTCCTGCTGCGCGTGGACACGCCGAGCCTGCGGTGGCCGTGGGCCTACGAGGCCGCCGACGCGAAGCTCGCACGCCGCGTGCGCTCCGAGGCGCTGCTGCAGCTCTGCGAGTACTCGGCGCATCTCCATCGGCTGCAGGGGACGGCGCCCGTGTCGATGCAGGTGATTCTCGGCGACGGTGTCGAGCACGAGTACCGCGTCGACGAGTTCTCCGCGTATCACGCGTCCGTGAAGCGAGATTTCGAGCTGACGATGCTCGCCGACCTGAGCGACACCTACCCGGACCCGGTCGATCATTGCGGCACCTGCGGTTTCGCCGCGCGCTGCGCCACGCAGCGGAAGCACGACGATCACCTCTCCGAGGTCGCGCGCATGCGCTCCGGTCAGGTGCTCGCGCTCAAGTCGGTGGGCATCGCGACCATGACCGCGCTTGCCGAATCATCGGCCGACGCCGAGCCGCCGGCGCGCATGAACCCCGCAACATTCAAAGAGCTGCGGGCGCAGGCGGCGTTGCAGCACCGTGGCCCGCATCCGGACGGCGCGCCGCGCCACGAGCTGCTCGACGCGTGGGAGGTCGGGCATGGGCTCTGCGCGCTGCCGGCTCCGTCGCCGGGTGACATCTTCTTCGACATGGAGGGCGACGGTCTCGCGCGCGACGTCCCGCTCGAGTATCTCTTCGGTGCCGTCGACATGCAGGGCCGGTACCACGCCTGGTGGGGTCAGGACGATGCGAGGGAGCGTCATGCATTCGAGGCCTTCGTCGACCACGCGATCGCGCAGCTCGAGCGCCACCCCGACATGCACATCTACCACTACGCGGCCTATGAGAAGACGGCGCTGCGCCGCCTCATGAGCCGGCATGGCACACGAGAGGAGGAGGTGGACCGGCTGCTGCGCAACGAGGTTCTCGTCGACCTGTACCGCGTTGTGCGCCAGGGCGTGCGGCTGTCCACGGACTCGTACTCGCTGAAGAAGGTGGAGCGGTTGTACATGCCCGCGCGCGAGGAGTCGATCGCTGATGCGGCGGGCAGCATGGTGATGTACGAGCGCTGGCTCAAGAGCCGCGAGGATGGCGCCGACGGTGACCCCACCCTGCTCGACGAGATCGCCACGTACAACGAGCGCGACTGCGTCTCGACGGCGCTGCTCCGCGACTGGCTCGAGGCGCGTCGCGTCGAGGAGGAGTCGTTGCGCGGGGCTCCGATCGAACGTCCGGAGGTCGTCGAACGCGAGGCGGGCGAAACCCTCCATGCCAAGGTCATGGCGACCCAGGAGGTCGCGGCGGCTCTGGTCGACGGCGTGGCCGCCGACCCCGCGCTTCGGAGCGAGAACGATCGGGCGAGGTGGTTGCTCGCCCCCCTGCTGTCGTATCACCGGCGGGAGAGCAAGGTCAGCTGGTGGCGCTACTACGACCAGCTGGCGATGAGCCCGGAGGAGCTGGAACGGGACACGTATGCGCTCGGTCCGCTCGAGATGATCGGCTCACACGAGGAGGGCCGCCGGACGATCGAGCGGCATCGCTTCGAACCACAGGAGCACCGGATCGGCGTCGGGGACACGCCACTCGACCCGGAGGTGGAGACGCGCCGGGCACCCACGGCCGGCGACGTGATCGAGCTCGACTCGGCGAGGGGGACGATCACGCTCTCGCGCACCGCCGGACAGGCTCGGCGCGGACCCGTTCGCTTCCTGATTCCGACCACGCCGTTCTCCACGGACGTGCAGGAGGAGTCGCTCCTCGACCTCGGACGGTGGGTCGTCGCGCACGGCCCGGATGCGCCCGGCTTCAACCGCGCCGGTCGCGACCTGCTCGTGCGTCTGCCGCCCCGACTGAGCGCCGGGAGCTTCGGCTGCGGGCATCGAGGTCCGGGGGAGACCGCCGCCGATCAGGCCATCCGGCTGATCCTTGACCTGCACGGAGGATGCCTGCCGGTGCAGGGTCCGCCGGGAGCGGGCAAGACATACATGGCCGCCCTCGCTGCGCTCAGGTTGATTGCGCAGCGCCGGACACCCGTCGGCATCACCGCGACGACGCACAACGCCACCGGAACGCTTCTGGCAAAGATCGAGGAACTCGCCCCGTCGCTCGGCATGGCTGTTCGGATGCAACACCGGCGACCGGACGGCGGCAGCACCTCCATGATCCAGGTGGCCCGCACGAATGAGATCGTTGAGGCCGCCGTTGACGGAGGAACCGTCGACGTCGTCGGTGGCACGCCATGGCTGTTCGCGCGGCCGGAGTTCGCGGGTCGGTTCGACACGCTGATCGTCGACGAGGCCGGCCAGATGTCTCTCGCCGACGCGCTCGCGGTCTCGCGTGCCGGGCGCAACCTCGTGCTCGTCGGCGATCCGCGCCAGCTCGCTCAACCGCTCCAGGGGAGTCATCCGCCCGGTGTCGGTGTCTCGGCGCTCGATCACCTGCTCGGCGGCGACGTGACCATCGCCCCGGAGCGGGGAGTGCTGCTCGACCGCACATGGCGGATGCATCCGGATGTGACGGCGTTCGTCTCGCGTTCGTTCTACGAGGAACGGCTCGGCACGGAGCCAGGATGCGAAACGCAGGCGGTGATCATCGATGGCGCCACCACGACGGGGCTGCGCACGTGCTTCGTCGGACACCAGGGTGACCGGGTGCGTTCGGAAGCCGAAGCGGCGTGTGTGCGCAGTGTCATCTCCCAGCTGACCGGTGCGACCTGGCGCGACGGCTCCGGCCGCGAACGTCCGATGTCGCTCGAGGACATCGTGGTGGTGGCGCCGTACAACGCCCAGGTCGCCTGCCTCGTCGAGGCGCTGCAGCCCGGGGCGCGGGTGGGCACCGTCGATCGCTTTCAAGGCCAGGAGGCAGCGGTGAGCATCTTTTCGATGGCCACCTCGAGCGTCGACGACCTACCGCGCAATCTGGAGTTCCTGTTCAGCCTCAACCGCCTCAACGTTGCGGTGTCGCGGGCACGCGGACTGTCCGTGCTCGTCTGTTCCCCGGAGTTGTTGCGCGCTCGGTGTCACACCCCCGAACAGATGCGACTCGTCAACGCACTGTGCTGCTATGTCGACATGGCCGACCCGTGGGGCGTCGCGTCGCCCGACGCGGTTATGCTGCCCGCGTGACCAGCGATTCGCTCGAGGCGCGCCTGCTGGAGACGCTCGAAGCCGCCCGTGCCCGGGAGGATGCGCTGGTCCTCCTGTGCGACGACTCGCCGCCATCCGAGCCCGGGAGGTGGACTGCCAAGGACAACGTCGCACACCTCAGCACTTGGCGCGAACACGCGGTGCGAACGCTCGACGCAGTGCGCCTCGGCCGGCCGGTCGACGGGCCGGCGAATGAGAGCGATCTCGAGGGGCGCAACGCCGAGATCTACGAGGCGCATCGCGGAGACTCGGCGGCCACCGTCCGTGAGACGGCGCGCGCCAGTTATGCGGCGCTGGCCGAGGCGATCAACGCCTGCACTGAAGAGGATCTGCTTCGCGAGCGGCCGGGCGACGGAGGACCCGTGTGGCGCGTCGTTCCCGGCAACGGGCACGGACACGTCGCCCAGCACCTGTCGTACTGGGCTGCGGAACACGGCGACCTCGCCGCCGCGGAGGACGCGGCACGATGGGCATACACAATCGACACCGACCTGTTCCCCGAGAACCAACCGGTTGCCGACTACAACTTCGCCTGTTTCTACGCGCGCAACGGACGGGCCGATGAGGCGTTGCCGCTGCTGGGCTCGGCGTTGCGATTGCGTCCGGACCTGCGTTCCTTTGCGCTCGAGGATGCGGACATCGAGCCGATCCGCGACGATCCTCGCGTGCAGAGTCTTCTCGGCGCCTGAGGGCGCCGGAGCGCACCGCGGACCGGCAGCAGCCGACACAGCGATCGCCAGCACTCGCCACCCTCGTGTTACGCGTCAGCGCGGCTGCCTCGACCAGGAGGCACATCAGGGACGTAACCCTGGATGACGCGTTTGCGTTGAATGGGTGAAGGCAGATATGAGACTCGCAGCCATCATCGGCACCGCGATCGCCGCCGTCGGCATCGCAGCCTGCGGCCCGACCGCGGCTCCAACTGCGCGGCCGTCGACGCCGACGCCGGCCCTGGCGTCGACACCGACCGCAACGCCGGAGGCAACGTTCACATTGACACCGGTCCCAACACCGAACCCAACGCTCTTGCCTTCGGAGAGCCCATCGCTGAGCGCGAGCGCCTCACCAAGCCCGACCGAGGGTCCCTGCGGTTACGGGCCCTGCGGAACCGGGGGAGGCTATTACGCCACGTGCGCGGGCCCCGGTACTGCTCAGGGTGGGAGCCTAATCGTGACGTTCACCGCGGGGTACGGGCAGACGGCCCCGGTCCTGCCGGACAGCATCGCGGTTGACGGCAACACACTGGCTGTGACCGGCAACCCGTTCATCAGCGGGCCGTACACCGTCGGATTGCACACCGTCACCATTCAGGGATTCACCGGACCGTTCACGGTGTCGGCGTGCGCGGTACCCACTCCAACGCCCTCCACCGATACCGTCCCCGGCGCATAGGCACAGTCCCCGCCCACCGCAGTCGCAACCGCTGTTCCCGGGACGCCGATACGACTGCGCTGACCCGGCACTGGTTCTTGAAACGTCGCCACGACGTGCCGGTGCGCAGTGAAGTTCCAGGAAGCCCAGGCCCTCAGACGCTCGGAGGCGTGACCCGCAGCTTGTCGATGAACAGTCCCTGGAGCGAGTGACCTATCGGGCCGCGC
>DAIQQM010000051.1:7900-17828 GCA_036786805.1 Candidatus Dormiibacterota bacterium
GGCTGACCCGACGCCGTTGCCGAAATCCGCGGCCGCGATCACGCGCTGCAGCGGCGTCGGAGTCTGGCCTGCGATCACCTGGCCGGCAAGGCGCATCCACACCGTCGCCGGCCCCTGTTCGGTGAACGAGCCGCGCGCGTACCGCATCTCCACCCCGGTGCGATGAAAGGCGGGATCGTCGCTCTCCGGGACGTGCGCCACGGAGTCGGTCGGACCGGCGAATGGAACTTCGAGCTGCGGCTGATCACCGAGGTCGAGGTCGGCGACGCGCATGCGCCATGCCGTCGCTCGGCAGAGCTCGGTGTTGCCGTCCGTCAACGAGCCCGACAGCAACTGCACGCGGCGACCCTCGCGCTCGATGCGCGCGGAAACCTCGAGCGGCCGCAGCGGCACCGGACGGAAGATCTCGACGGTGGTCCGGACCACCACCATCGGCGCCTCGGTGGGCAGCGCCTCCATGACGCCGGCGAGGAGTGCGGCAGGAGGCCCGCCGTGCATGGCGGCGCGATCCCATGGTCCACGCGCGTGCTCGCTCGGCACGTAGCCGCGCTTGTGAGGGGTGAACAGTGCTTCGGGCATGCGGGGATGGTGCACGAACCGCGCTCACGCGCGGGCTCCCGCTCAGGCTGCCTGCTACGCTCCCCCGAGTGGCGGTGAGGCGCACGACCATAGCGGCAAGAGGCATGCGTTTCGACGCGCTCACTGCCGGTCCCGCGGACGGTGAGCTTGTCCTCCTCCTCCACGGATTCCCGCAGACCGGGACCTGCTGGCACGATGCGATGGCCGGGCTGGAAGCGGCGGGATACCGGGCCGTCGCCCCGAGCCAGCGCGGCTACTCGGAGGGCGCCCGGCCTGCGGGTGCCGATGCATACCGCGTGAGCGAGCTGTGCGCCGACGTGCTCGCAATCGCCGAGGCTCTCGGACGCGATCGGTTCCACGTCGTCGGCCACGACTGGGGCGGCACGGTCGCGTGGGCTCTGGCCGGCGAGCACCCCGGGGCGGTCGTCACGCTCACCGCCGTGTCGACGCCGCACACCGCGGCGCTGCGCCAGGCGCTGCGCGGGCCGCAGCAGCGAGTGCGGATGGCCTACATCCCCGTCCTGCGCCTGCCGATCATCGCCGAGGCCCTCATCAACGCCGCCGGCGGCATCGTCGCCGAGTCGCTGCTCACGGCCACCGGTCTCAGCCCCGCCCACGCCCATCGCGACATCGTGGCGCTGCGGAGGGTGGGCTCGACCGGTCCACTCAACTGGTACCGCGCGCTCGGCACCGAGCGCTCTCACGCGGCGCCGGTGAGCATCCCGGTGCTCCACATCTGGGGCGATCAGGATCCGGTGTTCACCCGGGAGGCGACCGACCGCTCCGCCGAGCACTGCACCGGCGACTACCACCTGGTCGAGCTCGAGGGCGGGTCGCACTGGATCCCCGACGAGCACTGGGGCGACGTCGCCGACCTCCTCCTCGCGCATGTGACCGCCAACCCCGCCAGCGCCGGGCGCTGAGGGCCCGTCGGTGGGCGGGATCGAGGTCACCGGGATCGAGCAGCGGCGTTCCTGGCAATCAGTGGGGCTGCCCGGCGTGGAACGGGTCCGTCCCGGGCTCTGGTCGATCCCGGTGCCGCTGCCGAGGAATCCCCTTCGCTACGTCCTCGTCTACCTGCTCGAACTGGATTCCGGCGCCGCGGTCATCGACACCGGCTGGAGTACCGAGGAGGCGTGGTCAGCGCTCGTCACCGGGATGGCGGTGGCCGGATACACCCCGTCCGACGTGCAGGCGATCCTCATCACGCACATCCACCCCGACCACTACGGGCTCGCCGGCCGCTTGCGCGAGGCCTCGGGCGCGTGGGTCGCGCTGCACCCGGCTGACGCCGCGCTGATCCCCGCCCGGTACGGCAGCGGTATGGAGCGCCTGCTGGCGGGCATGGACGGGCTGCTCATCGACGCCGGTGTCCCCGACGAGATGCGGTCAGAGCTGACCAGCGCTTCACTGGGCATCCGCGAGTTCGTCGCCGCCGCCGAACCGGACGTGCTGCTCGAGGACCGCGCGGCAGTCCCACTCCCCGGATGGGATCTCGTCACGCTGCACACACCCGGCCACTCACCCGGGCATGTCTGCTTTCACGATCGCACCGGCCGCCTCCTCTTCAGCGGCGACCACGTGCTTCCGCGAATCAGTCCGAGCGTGGCGGTGCACGTCCAGCAACCGATCAATCCGCTCGCGGACTTTCTCGACGCCCTGCGCGCGGTTCGTGATCTCGACATCGACGAGGTGCTGCCCGCTCACGAGTGGCGGTTCCGGGGCCTCGACGCGCGGGTGGATGCCCTGCTCGATCACCATCGTCGGCGGCTCGACGAGACCTACGCCGCGATCAGCGCATCGCCGGGCATCACCTGCTGGGACACGGCGCTGAGGCTCCGGTGGTCGCGCGACTGGTCGCAGATCGTCGGCTTCATGCGACGTGCCGCGGTGGGCGAGACCCTTGCGCACCTGGTGCTCCTCGAGAGCTCCGGACGGGCGCGGCGCGACGATGCGCGTCCGGTCCGCTGGTACCCGGTGGACGGCGGATCAGGCGAGTGAGCGGACGCGGTCGGCTGATCGCGACCAGGTCACGCTGATCACGCCGGCGAGGAGCGCCACGGCGAGCAGCAGCAGCGCGACCGACGTGATGCCGCGCCCGGATGCGAACACCAGCGACGTCAGGGCCACCCCGAGCGCCGTGCCGAGCCCACGCGCCATGTTGAGCAGCCCGCCGGCTGCTCCAGCGCGCTGCTGCGGGGCCGCGAACATGGTCGCCGCGTTGTTGGCGGCGACGAAGAGCCCCATCCCCGCGCCGGCGAGCGCCAGAGCGAGGACGGTCAGATCGGCGCGAGTCGTCGAGGCGGCCAGCAGCCCCATCCCCGCAGCGGTGATGAGCATGCCCAACCCGGTCGGCCCACGCGGCCCGATCCTGTCTCGGATGGCACCGCCAAGCGGCGCGAACACCGCGAGCGAGACCGGGAGTGCGCTCACCTCGAGCCCGGCGGCCAGCGGCCCGACGTGGCGGGAATTCTCGAGGAAGAACGGAACGGCGACCAGGCACCCGAAGAGGATCACGTACGAGAGGAGCGCAGCGCTGATTCCGGCCACAAAGGTCGGAATCCGGAGCAGCGCTGCGTCAACCACCGAACCCGGCACTCGCCGTTGCCGCGCCACCGCCGTGCCGGCGAGGAGGCACGCGAGGACGATGAGCGCAGGCTCGGTCCAGCCGGGCGTCGCCGGCTGGGCAGCGAACGAGAGCGCTGCCAGGAGTGTTGCGGGAACGGCTGCCAGCAGGAGGGTCCCGGACAGGTCGATCCGCGACTCGGTGTCCTGGTGCGTGCTCCGCGGGAGCAGGAACCACCCAAGTGCCAGGCCGATGACGCCGATCGGCACGTTCACCAGGAAGATGAGGCGCCAGCCTCCGAGTGCGGTGAGCACGCCGCCGAGTGCCGGGCCGACGCTGAGCCCGACCGCCTGCGCTGCTCCCTGGATGCCCAGCCCGGCGCCGAGGCGTGAGGCCGAGAGCACGTCGCGGATCAGCGCGTACGAGTTCGCCTGCAGCATCACCGCTCCGATCGCCTGGACGAGCCGCCCCAGGACCAGGAGCCCGAGGTTCGGCGCGAGCGCGCAGGCCGCCGAGCCCGCGACGAAGATCCCGAAGCCGTAGGTGTACAGGAGCTTCCGTCCAACGCGATCGGCGATCTTGCCCACCGCCGCGACCGTCCCCGCGAGGACCAGCACGTACACGAGCACGACCCATTCGACACTCGCGATGGATGCGTGTAGGTTGGAATGGATGAACGGAAGCGCCGTGGCAACGATGCTCGCGTCGAGCTGGCCCATGAAGGCGCCGACGCAGACCGTCCCGACCGCGAGCCAGGGAGCGGCGTGCAGCGCTCTGATCCGAGCCGGCCGGCGGGGCTCCGTGAGCATCCGGCGCGTGCCGCGATGGGGCGACTCCGGGTCAGCCACGGGAGGCCGGACATCCTCGCTCACGATCTGCCGGCGCCACGCGCACATCATCCAGCACCGCCGGGCTTCGGATCGTGGATGTGGGCGTCACTTGTCTCCACCCGGTGACGGAACGATGGTCGGCGAGATCAGATCCGTCCGGCGCTCGATACTGCGATGACGCACCTGTCCACGCGCCCGGGAGGCCGCATCCGTTGACCCAGCAGCGCATCCTTCTCGCTGACGACGAACCGCGACTGCTGCATGTGGTCGGGCTCTATCTCAGCATGGAAGGATTCGAGGTGAGAGAGGCCTCGGACGGCACCGAGGCGCTGGCGATGCTCGAGTCCGAGCAGTTCGACCTCGCGATCCTCGACGTGATGATGCCGGGCGTCGACGGAATCGAGGTTTGCCGGCACATCCGCGCGGACCCGCTCACGCACTCCATGCCGGTCCTGGTGTTCACGTCGCTCTCCTCAGACAAGGACGTGGAGCGAGCCCGGCTGGCCGGCGCGAACCACCTGATCACCAAGCCGTTCAGCCTCCCGGGGCTCGGTGCGGTGGTCCGATCCTGCTTCGAGGACGCGCCCGCACTCGCCGGTTGACCGCTCTCGTGTGCTCGCCTCGTCGGGGCACGGTCGGTCCAGGCATCCCTCGGTCGCGACGAGGCTGCCTCCGGGTTTCCAGACTCAGGCGATCGCCCGGCTGAAGCGGCGCGCGCCGATCAGGACGCCGACCACCGCCAGCGCCGCCATGATGGCGAGCCCCTTGAAGACGTCGGGGTCCGAGCCGTGGCCGTTGAACACGTCGCGCGCCGCGGTGACCGCATAGGAGAGCGGATTCGCCTGCGCGATGTGCTGCAACCATTGCGGTGCGAGCTGCAGTGGGAGCAGCACGCCGCTGAGGAGCAGGAGCGGGAGCGAGAGCGTGAAGATGAGCGGTGCGTAGGAGTCCTCGCTCTTCAACCAGAGGGCTGCGGCGTAGGCGAGGGATGACATGCCGAGGCCGATCAGCGCGACCAGACCGAGCATGACGAACACGCCGGATACCGTCGGTTGCAAACCGAAGGGAATCGCGAGCAGGAGCAGGATCAACGACTGCACGATGAGGGTGAGGATGTCGCGCAGGGCGCGCCCGAGCAGCAGAGCGAAGCGGCTCACCGGGGTCACCCGAAAGCGCTCGATGACGCCCGCCCGCAGCTCCGCGATGAGTCCGAAACCGACGCCGCTCGCTCCGAAGAGGCCGAGCTGGATGAGCAGTCCGGGAACGAAGACGTTGTACGCGCCCCCGGTTGGGAAGCCCGGGGTCTCGGTGAGCGACTTGAGCAGCGGCGCGAAGAGGACCAGGTAGAGCACCGGCTGCAGCACGCCGATCACCACCCACGCAGGGTTGCGCAGGAACACGAACAGGTACCGTTGGAACATCAACCATGTGTCTTTCAGCATCTTCATGACGAGTCCCTCCTAGGCCGCGTCGCGCAGCGAGCGCCCGGTCTGACGCAGGAAGACGTCATCCAGGCTCGGTCGGTGCAGCGAGAGCGATGCGAGGACGATGCCCTCGGCGTCGAGGACGCGGAGGATCTGCGGCATCGCCGTCTCACCACGATCGACGTACAGGCGAACCAGACCGTCGCCGGCGGTCGCCTCGCGGACGAACGACTGCCCGCGCAGCAGCTGCAGCACGCGGTCGCTCGCGTTGTCGGTGCCCACAACCACCACATCGCCGGCGACCTGGCGCTTCAGCTCATCGGGTGTGCCCAGTGACACGATCTTGCCGTGATCGATGATCGCGATGCGGTCGCAGAGCGCATCGGCCTCCTCGAGGTAATGCGTGGTGAGGAACACGGTGGTGCCTGTGTCGCGCAGCTTGCGCACCTCCTCCCACATGCGGGCCCTGCTCTGCGGGTCGAGCCCGGTCGTCGGCTCATCGAGGAAGAGGAGCTGGGGGAGGTGCATGAGGCCGATCCCGATGTCGAGGCGGCGCTTCTGCCCACCCGAGTAGGTCTTCGTGGCCCGGTCCGCGCAGTCGGCGAGCTCGAGTGCGGTGATGAGCTCGGTGGCGCGCTGCTCGGCTCGCGCTTTGGTCATGCCGTACAGGCGACCCTGCATGACCAGCTCCGTGCGTCCGGGAACCTCGGGCGCGCTGCTCCCTTCCTGGCTCACGTAGCCGATCTCGTAGCGCACCTTGCCGGGGTGGTGCAGCAGGTCGAAGCCGGCGACGGTGGCCTCGCCGCTGGTCGGTGGGAGCAGCGTCGACAGCATGCGGAGCGTCGTCGTCTTGCCCGCGCCGTTGGGGCCGAGGAATCCGAAGATCTCGCCCTTCTTGACGTCGAGGTCGACGCCGGCAACCGCGTCGACCGCGCCCCGGCGCGACCGGAATGTCTTCCGAAGGTTGTGGGTCTCGATCAAGGTCTCACCTCCCCGGTGGTGTTCGTCCCATGCTCACGTCGCCCTGGATGGAGCAACGCGGCGAGGTGGTCTTCGCGGTGGCGGCTGCGCCGCTCCGCATCGGCGGCGTGCATGGCTTCGAAGTGCGCCCGGAGCAGCTCCTCGTTCCAGACGAGCGTTCCGGATCGCATGTCCGCGGTGATCGAGCGGATCCACTCGATCTCGGCCTGGGTGATGGCGATCGCGTGTTCCAGCTCGAGGAGCACGAGGCGGGGGAGACCGAGGTCGTCCTGGGCCATCCGGAGGGTCGCGTCGAGCGCGGTGACCCGGGCGCGAAGGCCGACGATCCGCGTGGCCAGCGCGGCCTCGGCGCGCTCCTGCGAGATGTACCCGAGCAGCCCGACGGCGACCCGGAACACCGGCGTCTCATCGACCGGGGTCGAGAGCAGGTCGGCGAGCCAGTTCTCCAGCTCCTCAATCCCCTCGGGGGTGATCCGGTAGACGGTGCGCTCCGGTCGCCGGCCCTCGCGGCTGGTCTCGAGCGGCTCGATGCAGCCCGCCGCCTCGAGTTCCTCGATGGCTCGGTAGAGGCTCCGCGTCTTCCCGACGGCATACCCCTTGTGGCGTTCCTTGAGCAGGCGCTGAAGCTCGTACGGGTGGCAGGGCTGTTCGCTGAGGAGTCCGAGCGTGGTCAGCGCGACCATGTCCTTGGGTTGCGTGCGCATTTCCATATTGCGTTACGCACTATAGCACGCAGCAACTGAGACGCAGGCGAGTCAGTCCTCCGGGTGCCGGGCCACCTCGTGGTGCTCCTGGAGGTACTCACGGATCGCGATCAGCGCCGCGATGCCGTCGCCGACCGCCGATCCCAGCTGCTTGGTCGAGCCGCGCCTGACGTCGCCGGCGGCGAACACCCCGGGAATCGACGTCGTGAACCCGCCCTTGTCGTCGACAAAGCCGCGGGCGTCGAGGTCGACCGTGCCGCGAAGGAAGGCCGTGTTGGGGTCGAGGCCGATGAAGACGAAGGCGGCGCGAGGGGTCACGACCTGTTCCTCGCCGGTCGCCCGGTCGCGAAGCCGTACCGACTCGAGCCTGCCCTTGCCCGTGAGCTCGACGACCTCCGTGTTGCGATGCACGACGAAGTGCGGATCTCCGTTGATCTTGTCCTGGAGGAGACGCGATGCCGTCAGCTCAGGATCGCGCTGGACGATGCGGATGCGACCGGCGAACCTGGTGAGGAACAGGCTCTCCTCGAGCGCCGAGTTGCCGCCACCAATGACCAGAAGTTCCTCGGCGCCGCGATAGAACGGGCCGTCGCAGGTGGCGCAGAAATGCACGCCGGCACCGATGAGGTCGTCCTCGCCGGGGACGCCGAGTCGCCGGTAGGACGAACCGGTCGCGATGAGGACCGCGTGCGTCTCGATCTCCTGGCCGTTGGCCAGCCGGAGGCAGATGTCACCCGCCTCCGACCCCTCGGGGGAGATCGTCTCGACGCTGACCGCGCTGAGCAGCTCGACCTCGTAGCGACGCGCCTGTGCGATGAAGCGCTCGGCAAGATCGGCGCCGCCCACGCCCTCGGGGAATCCCGGGTAGTTGTCGATGCGCTCGGTGACTCCGGCCTGGCCACCGAGCCCGCTCCGCTCGACCACGACGGCGTCGATTCCCTCCCGGGCCGCGTAGATCGCGGCGGCGAGCCCGGCCGGGCCGCCACCGACGATTGCCAGGTCGTAGCAGCCGCGCTTGGCCTCGAGCGTGAGCCCGAGCTTGCGCGCGAGCTCCTCGTTGGTCGGCTCGATGAGCACGTCGGAGCCGTCGAAGACGATGGTCGGAATCGAGCGTCCGCCGTGCTGCAACTCCTCGACGCGCTGGAGCCCGGCAGCGTCCTCGTCGATGTCGACCCACGCGTAGGCGACCCGCTGTTCGGCGAGGAATCGCTTCGCGCGCTTGCAGTCCGGGCACCACGGAGCGCCGTAGACGGTGATCTGCGCCATCAGGCCAGCCGCGCCAGGTCGGTGCTCACGCCCGACAGTGTCCCGAGAAAGCGGTCGACGATGTTGCCCTTGGCGTCGATGATGATGACCGTGGGCGGGCTGAGGACGTTGTACTCGGAGGCGATGACCTCGCTGGAGTCGTTCACGCTCGGATAGGGAACGTTGTAGCTGCGCTCATAGGCTGCTCCGTTGGCGGCGCTCTCCTGCTCGTCCACCCCGAGGAAGATCACGCCCCTGGCTTTCCATTGCGTCGCCAGCGTGTCGAGCGCCGGCTGCTCCTTATTGCACGGCCCGCACCATGAGCCCCAGAAGTCGAGGACCACGACATGCCCGGTCGTCGACGACCAGTCGAAGGTCGCGCCGGTCAGGATCGGGGCGGTGATGGGTGTCGCGGGCCCGGTCGGGCCGTTTCCGGGGTTCGGCGCCGAGGCGAGATTCTGCTGCAGACCGCAGCCCGCGAGCATCAGTGTGGCGACGAGCACCACGGCAGCGCACCAACGGTTCACGGTGTGATCGCGAGATCCTCGAGCACGAGCCTCGCCAAGTTCTGGTCACCTTCGACAGCAACGCGCGCGCGAGCGCCGGGGTCGTCGGAGCGCCCGCAGATGAGGACCGTCAGGGTCGGCAGGTCGAGTCGCAGCGTCGAGGCCGGAGCGTCCGGGAATGCCACCCCGGTTCGGCCTCGCTCGCCGTCGAACGTGATCGACCGCACCGCGCCACCCGGGCCCGTGACGTCGAAGACCAGCACCGTGCCCGCCGCCGGCGCGACATGTTCCTGGATCCGGTTGCCCGCGCCCATGAGCATCCGCTCACGGCTGTGCGCCGCGGGCACGCCGTCCAAGCCACCCGGCTCGTTCAGCGCGCGGCGCATGTCCTGCTCGTGGGACCAGAGATCGAACACGCGAATGGCGAGCATCGAGCGGACCTTCGACTGGCCGAAGAACCCCTGTCCCATCTCGTCGAGTTGCGAATCCTCGAGGCTCGCCAGACGCGCCATCCGCTCGGCCGTCACCTCCCGGTACTCGGCGAGGAGATCCGCCAGCGGCACGCTCCGGCGGGCGTCGACACCGATCTCCATGAAGGCGCCCGGTTGGTTGCGGATGTATGGGAGTCCGTCGGGCACCACGTGATCGGCACGCGGGCGGCCGAGCAGGATGCTCTCGAGGTCGGTGATGTGAGCGACGTGGTCTCGCACCGTCCACCCGGGACAGCCGGTCCGGAGCATGGCGCGCTCGTCGTCGAGCCCTTCGGTCAGCGTGCCGACGTCCGAGAAGACCTCGGCGTGGGCGGCGCGGAAACCCTCGGCCGTCGTGATATTCCCGCTCTCCATCGACGTGCAGCCTAGCGCGTCGCCACAATCAATCGCGATGCCACCAGGTGCGGAGGCCGGATCCGCCGGCGCCATGACCGCCGTCAACTCGTCCGGATTCCCGGCTCCGGCGGGCATCTACGCCGTCCCGGTCGTCCTCGCCCCGCTTTCGCGGCGCCTTCACGTGCTCCTCGTCCAACGGATCGAGGCGCCGTTTGCCGGGACGTGGGTGCTCCCAGGCGGCTTCATGAGCCCGACGGAGCGACCCG
>DAIQQM010000052.1:0-6063 GCA_036786805.1 Candidatus Dormiibacterota bacterium
TCCTACGTGCCGCCGGTCGGTCTCGGTGAGGTGATGCGGGCGGTGGGCATTGGGCGGGTCATCGCGTCGCGTCATCCCGACTTCCACGCCGGCGACCACGTCACCGGGACCTTCGGCGTCCAGGACTACGCCCTCAGCGACGGGAGGGGCGTCCTGCGCGTGTCCGCGGAGACCGCGCCGCTCACCCGGTATCTGAGTGTGCTCGGCATGCCGGGCATGACCGCGTACTTCGGACTGCTCGACATCGGCCGGCCGGTGGCGGGCGAGACCGTTGTCGTCTCGGCTGCCGCGGGCGCGGTCGGTCAGATCGTCGGGCAGATCGCCAAGATCAAGGGGTGCCGGGTCGTGGGCATCGCCGGTGGGGCGGAGAAATGCCGCTTCATTGTTGACGAGCTCGGCTTCGACGCGGCCGTCGACTACAAGAACGAGGACGTCCGCGCGGCGCTCCGCGAAGCCTGCCCGGACCGGGTGAACGTGTACTTCGACAACGTCGGCGGCGACATCCTCGACACCGTGCTCACCAGGCTGGCGCGACACGCGCGCATCGTCATCTGCGGCTCGATCTCCCAGTACAACAACGACGGTCCGATGCGCGGTCCCGCGAACTACATGACGCTGCTCGTCGACCGCGCCCGGATGGAGGGGTTCGTGGTCTTCGACTACGCCGCGCGCTACGGGGAGGCCGCGCGCGAGATGGCGGGTTGGATCGCCGAGGGGCGCCTGCGATCGGTCGAGGACGTGGTCGCCGGCATGGAACGCTTCCCCGAGACGCTGCTCAGGCTCTACCGCGGCGAGAACTTCGGGAAGCTCATCCTCACCGTCGGCGAGGCGGGTTAGGCGGCGACCCGTCCGGCAGCTCTGCCGGGCCCGTTCTGGAAGAGGCGCGCGATGTCGCTCGGCGAAATGATCCCGACCAGCGCGCCGCCGTCGTAGACCATCGCCCGGCCGTCGGATGCGGTCCCGATGCGCTTGAGGAGGTCGGTGACCGGCTCGTCCGGGCGGGCGATCGGGACACGGTCGGCGGGGATGGCGATGTCGATGGCACGACGGTTGCCACGCTGCTGGGCGGGCACCTGCTTGATGCCGCGCATCGTGACCAGCCCGTCGATGCGGCCGTCGATGCTGTGGGTCGGGAATGACGTGAACTGGTGCCCCATCACGTACTGATCGACGAGCAGCTCGACGGTGATCCAGGAGGGCACGATCACCGGGCTCTTCGACATCACGTCGCCGACGAGCATGCCCTCGAGGGCGTGACGCGCCTGCTCGCCTTGCGCCTCGCTGCGGGCGGCGGTGTCCAGGAACCAGCCGATGAGGATCAGCCAGAGGCCGCCGACGGGATCGCGGAAGAAGACGTCGATGACGCCGAGGCCCATCACCAGGACCGCGAAGAAGCGGCCGGCACGCGAGGCCGCCACGGTGGCCCGCATGCGGTCCTTGGTTCGACCCCAGAGGAAGCCGCGGAGTATCCGGCCGCCGTCGAGCGGGAACGCGGGGATCAGGTTGAAGATCAGCAGCGTCAGGTTCACCGCGGCGAGCCACTCGACGACGACCACCACCAGGGGTGGCGCGGCGAGCTGCACCAGAAGCCACGATGATCCGACGAAGAACGCCGCGAGGACGAGCGTCACCGCCGGCCCGATGGCCGCGACCGCCATCTCGGTCTTGCCGCTTGTCCAGTCGCCGCTCATCTGAGCGACGCCGCCGAAGAGCCAGAGCCTGATGCCGTCGACGGCCACGCCGCGCCGGCGCGCGAGCAGCGCATGGCCCATCTCGTGGGCGGTGAGCGAGGCGATCAGCAGCAGCGCGGCGATGGCGCCCGTGCTCCAGGCGAGCCATGCCGGCGTGCCGGGAACGTACGTGGGCACTGCCCCGTCGGCCACGCCCCACGCGAGCAGCGCCGCGATCAGCAGGACACTCCAGTCCGCCGAGACCTTGATCCCGGCGATACGGACAATCGGGATGCCGCCGCGGTTCATGCTGTTTCCATGGTGCGCTTCAGGTCTTTCAACTGTATGACCGTACCCATCACGACGCACATTCAACGTGCGTCGGTGGCATCGCGTTCAGGCGCCACGGCTCAGGGCCGGAGCGCGCATCCGACCGGCGAGCTCTGGCCGGGCAGCGCCTGCGACTAAGGCGCACCACGCCGAGGCCATGATCAGCAGCGCCCAGGGAGTCGCCCGTCCCGGGAACCCGACGGTGTTCTGGGAGAGGTCGGCGAGGCTGGCGAACGAGAGCAGCGCCCACAGTGCGATGACACCGAGCGTCGCCGCGCCGGGCCAGGCCCGTTCGCCTGGTCGGCCGGCCAGCCAGGCGAGCCCCGCGATGATCACCGGGGCGAGCAGGGTCAGGTCGTGGCCGAGCAGGTGCGGTGATGCGAACAGCGAGAGCGCGACCGCCCCGCAGAGCGAGGGCTCGAAGAGGTCCGGGCGCCGGTGCGCCACCGTTCCCAGCCAGCCGGCCGCGGCAGCCGCCGCGGCTCCGGCGCCCACCGCGAGGAGGAACACGCCCGGCGCGTGCCCGAGCAGCGAGCCGAAGAGTCCGCTCGTCCCCTGCATCTGCGCCGTCGGCGAGTTGCTGGGGGTTGCGATCGCGGTCACGAACGATGTCAGCGCACGCGGGCCTGCACCGATGAGCCCGATCGCCACCGTGGCTGCCGCGCCGGCCAGCGCGCCGCCCACCGCGCGCCAGTCGCGCCGTCCGATCATGAAGGCGGCAATCCCGATGACCAGTTGGGGTTTGGCGATCGCCGCCGTGAACCCGAGTGCGAATCCGGCGGCGCCGGGCTGATCGCGCCGCCAGAGCGCGTACGCGCAACCGAGACCGAGCACCGAGACACCGTCCCACTGGCCCTCCAGGAACAGCAGTCCCGTGCCGAAACCCGCGAGCGCCACCAGCACGATCGCCAGTCGAGGCAGCCGGGACAGTGACTCCGGCCACGGTGCCGCGCGGGTGACGATGAGGAGCGCGATCGCCATGAGCACGAGCTGGAGCAGCGACCACGCGCGCCAGGCGGCGCCCGCGCCGAGGAGCGTGAAGGGCAGCGCGACCACGGCGGCGGCCGGCGGGTTCTCGAAGGGAATGTTGTCGTGGCCGGAGGGCGCGCCACTCTGGACCAGCGTCTCGCGCTCGGTTGCGGCGTCGTAGATCTGGGCGGCGTGGCCCGAGCGGATGAGCGTCGACGCCACGTACGTCCCGGCGAAGTCGCTGGTGGGCGCGAGCGAGGCGGGCACGACGGCCCAGACCTGCGCGTAATGGGCGAGGACGATCGAGGCGACGGTGATGAGGGCGGCTGCGAACCAGCGCGGGCGTTCGGACAAGGCGTTGCCCACTCTATGGCCGCGATGCCCACGCCACCGTCAAGCGGGCGTCACAGGGCCCTCGCGAAGACCTCCAGGTCTGCATCGGAGAAGAGCGCGAAGGTGATCTCGCGAAGGGTGGTGCCCGGCGCCTCGAGCGCCTCTCCGGCGGCCCCGAGCGCGATCGGGGCGGCGAGCGCGATAGGGAACCCGTAGATCCCGGTGCTGATGGCCGGAGCTGCGACGGTGGCGCATGAATGCTCCGACGCCAGTGCGAAGGCAGCCCGGTACGCGGACCCCAACAGCTCCGGCTCGTCGTGCTCGCCGTCACGCCAGCGCGGCCCGACGGCATGGATGACGTGGCGGGCCGGCAATCTTCCGGCACCGGTGATCACCGCCGACCCGGTCGGGCATCCCCGGTAGCGATCGCGCAGCTCGCGCATCAGCTCGGGTCCGGCGGCGCGATGCACCGCTCCGTCGACGCCGCCACCGCCGGCGAGCGATTGATTCGCGGCGTTGACGAGCGCGTCGACCGCCAGCGTCGTGATGTCGGCGCGGCGGAGCACGATCCGGCCGCCACCGACCTCGCGAACGTGCCGGTCAGGCTCCATCCGGACGCGCCAGCGCCAGGCACACGTTGTGACCGCCAAAGCCGTACGACGTGCTGAGCGCGAAGTCGATGCGCGCGTCCCGGCCGTGGTTGGGCACGTAGTCGAGGTCGCACTCGGGGTCGGGCTCGTCCAGGTTGATCGTCGGCGGCAGGAACTGGTCACGTATGGCCAGAACTGTGATCACCGCCTCGACGGCCCCGGCCGCACCGAGGAGGTGCCCGTGCATCGACTTCGTCGAGGACATCGGGATGGTGCTCGCCTGCGGCCCGAAAGCCGCTTTCACAGCACGGGTTTCGGCCGCGTCGTTCATTTGCGTCGAGGTTCCGTGCGCGTTGATGTAGTCGACCTCGTCGGGCTCCCGCCCGGCGCGCTTGAGCGAGCGCAGGATGCAGCGCCGCGCGCCGTCACCCTGTTCGTCCGGCTGGGTGATGTGGAACGCGTCGGCGGTGGCGCCGTAGCCCGCCACCTCACCATAGATGTGCGCCCCACGTGCGACCGCGTGCCCCCAGTCCTCGATCACGAACATCCCGGCGCCCTCACCCATCACGAAGCCGTCGCGATCCTTGTCGAACGGGCGTGATGCGCGCTCGGGCTCATCGTTGCGCGTCGACAGCGCCTGCATGGCGTCGAAGGCCGCGACGCTGATGTTGGTGATCGACGCCTCGGTGCCGCCGGTGACGATCGCCGTCGCCTCACCGCGCCGGATCCACTCAGCCGCCTCGCCGATGGCGTGACCGGACGACGAGCAGGCGCTGACGATCGCGTAGTTCACGCCCTTTGCGCCGCAGTCGATCGCGATCGCTCCCGCGGGCATGTCGATGATCATCGACGGCACGGTGAAGGGCGAGACCCGTCGTGGGCCGTGGTTGTACAGCGCCAGGACGTTGCGCTCGATGACCTCGATGCCACCGACACCGGAGGCGACGAGGACGCCGACGTCCTCGGCGATGGGCCGGATGTCAAGGCCCGAGTCCTCGATGGCCTGGCGGGCGGCGAAGAGGGCGAGCTGCGTGCACCGGCTGGTGCGCCGTGCCTCCTTCTTCCCGAGCACCGCCTCGGGGTCGAAGCCCTTGACCTGGGCGGCGATGTGCGTGGTGAGATGGGACGCATCGAACGCGGTGATCGACCCGATGCCGCCCTGACCACGGCGGCATGACTGCCAGGTTGACTCGGCGTCGAGCCCGAGGGGGGTGACGGCGCCGATGCCAGTGATCGCCACCCGGGCGCTGCCGTTGGTGCCGCTCATGCGTTCGCCTCCGCGGTCTCGATGGTCGGGGCACCCTGCGAGTGGTAGCCACCGTCGACGTGAATCATCTCGCCGGTGATGGCTCGGGAGAGGTCGCTGAGCAGAAAAGCGGTCACGTCCGCGACCGGCCCGCTGTCCGAGCTGTCCCACCCGAGCGGGGAGCGCTGATCCCATGACGACTTCAGGCCCTCGAACCCCGGGATCGACTTCGCGGCGATGGTCTCGAGCGGTCCCGCGGAGATGGTGTTCACCCGGATCCCCCGCGGACCGAGCTCGCGAGCGAGATAGCGAACGATCGCCTCGAGCGCGGCCTTGGCCGGCCCCATCCAGTCATAGACTGGCCAGGCGACCCGCGCGTCGAAGGTGAGGGTCACGATGGATCCGCCGCCCGCCGGCATCAGCGGCGCGAACGTCGCCGCGAGGGTCTTCAGCGAGTAGCTGCTGACCTGAAAGGCGATGCTCACGGAGCTCCATGGCGCCTCCAGGAAACCGCCCCCGAGGCAGTCCGGAGGAGCGAAGCCGATCGCGTGGACGACACCGTCGATCCGGCCCCACGTCGCGCGCGCGTGCTCGGCCACCGCCTGGACCTGGGCAACGTCGGTGACGTCCATCTCCAGCACCTCGGGCACCGGCTTCAGCCGTTCCGCGCTCCGCTGCGTGAGACTCATGGCCCGGCCGAACGAGGTGAGCATCACCTCGGCACCGTCGGCCAGCGCGGCTGCGGCGATCGCGAAGGCGATACTCTTCGGCGTCAGGACCCCGGTCACGAGGATGCGCTTGCCGGCGAGCAGGCCGTGCGCGGGATTCGAGGGATGCTTGGTACTCACAGGCGACGTACCTTATAAGGCCCGCACTGGGATCCGCAGTTACGCGGCATGGCCTGAACCCGGATCCGCCGTTGCGC
>DAIQQM010000052.1:6163-17517 GCA_036786805.1 Candidatus Dormiibacterota bacterium
CGCACTGGGATCCGCAGTTACGCGGCATGGCCTGAACCCGGATCCGCCGTTGCGCCATCAAGCTCGCACTGGGATCCGCAGTTACGCGGCATGGCCTGAACCCGGATCCGCCGTTGCGCCATCAAGCTCGCACTGGGATCCGCAGTTACGCGACATGGCCTGAACCCGGATCCGCCGTTGCGCCATCAAGCTCGCACTGGGATCCGCAGTTACGCGACATGGCCCCAACCCGGATCCGCCGTTGCGCCATCAAGCCCGCACTGGGATCCGCAGTTACGCGGCAACGATCTCGAGCATCGCCTCGTGCCACGCGGGGGTGCCCGCCAGGATGTCGCCGCTGACGAAGACGGCGTCTGGGCTCCCGGACCAGTCGGTCACCACTCCGCCGGCTTCGCGAACCAGCAGCGCGCCGGCGGCGATGTCCCAGATGCCCAGGCCGAGCTCGAAGAACCCGTCGAAGGCGCCTGCGCCCACGTAGGCGAGATCGAGGCTCGCGGCCCCGGCGCGCCGGAGGTCTTCGAATCGGCGCAGCGCCTCGGTCATGACGGGGAGATACCGGGGGAGGCGGTCCTTCCGGCGAAACGGGAAGCCGGTGGCGACGACGCCAGATCCCGGGTGGGTCGACACCGCCATCCGGCGGCCCTCGCGATCGATTGCACCCTGGCCCTCGGCGGCGCTCCAAGCCTCGCCGAGCAGCGGCGCGACCACGGCGCCCACGACCGGTCGCCCCTCCTCGACCAGGGCAACGCTGACGCCCACGACCGGGAACCCGCGCACGAAGTTGGTGGTGCCGTCCACCGGGTCGATCACCCACATGCGGTCGTGACGCGTCCCGCCGGACTCCTCGGCGAGAATCGCGATGTCCGGCGCGCCCACGCGGAGCACCCTGATCGCAGCCTGTTCCGCCGAGCGGTCGATCTCGGTGACGTAGTCGCCTGGGCTCTTGACCTCGGCGGTCAGCGTCCCGGGACGGGCGTGGGCTCGGGCGACGAGCTCACCGGCCGCTGCGGCGGCGGCGACGGCCAGATCACGCAGAGTTTCGCGCCGGTGCACCCGACGAGGGTACGCGTCGCGGGCGTGCCGGCTTTCGCTTGGTCACCGCTCGCGCCGCGGGAGCGGTGCGCGCGAAGAGCGCCGGATCGAGGCCGCCCTTGGCGAGGAGGGCCTCCATGACCTCAGCTTCACAGGGCCGAGCGAGATGGAATCCCTGGGCCATGCCGCATCCCAGCTCGTTGAGTCGCTTGACCTGGAGCGGCAGCTCCACGCCCTCGGCCACCAGCGCCAGGCGCAGCGCGTCGCCGTGGCGGACGACGGTCCGCGCCAGCTCACCGCTCGAGTTGGGATCGCCGAGCTCCGCGACCAGCGGGCGGGCGATCTTCAGGATGTCGATGGGCAGTCGCCTGAGGTATGCGAGCGAGGTGTATCCGGTGCCGACGTCGTCGATGGCGACGTGGACGCCCGCTCGCTGCAGCGCGTCAAAGGTTGTGATCGCGCCATGGAGATCCTCGAGCACGGCGTTCTCGGTCACCTCGAGGATCAGGCAGGCCGGGTCAACGTCGACCCGGGCAAGGCAGCGTGTCACCCGGTCGACGAGCTTCCCGCGGCCGAGCTCGCCTGCGGCGACGTTCACCGACATGGCCAGCTCCGGGGTGGCCGGGTAGGCGAGCTGCCAGCGGCGCAGCTGCTCGCAGGCGGTCCGCATCACGTATTCCTCGATGCGATCGACGAGGCCGCACTCCACGGCCACGGGGAGGAAGTGCAGCGGCGCGATCAGCCCACGGACGGGGTGCTGCCAGCGGACCAGCGCCTCGGCCCCGAGGATCTTGCCGGTGCGAAGCTCGATGATCGGCTGGTAGTGCACGACGAGCTCTCCCTTCTGGAGCGCTGACTCGAGCTCCTCCGCCAGGTCCGCGTCGGCCGAACCCGTTGCCGAGCCGCCGTGGATCCGGTAGGTTCCAGAGCCCGCCTCGCGCGCCTCCTGGCACGCGCTCGTCGCGTGGCGCAGGAGCACCGCGGCGGACACGTCCTCGGCGCTCGCCCAGGCAAGGCCGACCGAAGCCTGCACCGACACCGTGACTCCCTCGGTGACGACCGGAACGGCAAGTGCCTCGACCACGCGCTGGGCGATGAGCTCCGCCTCCCTCGGGTGCAGCACCTCGGGAAGGAGCAGCGCGAACTCGTCGCCGCCGAGCCGTGCGGCAGTGTCGGTCCGGCGCAGGCACTCGTGCAGCCGGCGGGCGACCTCGGTGAGCACGGCGTCGCCGGTCGAATGTCCGTGCTCGGCGTTGATGCGCCGGAAGTCCTCGAGATCGACGGAGATGACGCTCACCACATGGCGTTCACGGTCGCGTTCCAGGAGTGCCCGCTCGATGCGATCGATGAAGAGCACGCGGTTGGCGAGCTGCGTCAACGGGTCGTGGAACGCGCGATCGGCGAGCTCACTCTGGAGCGATGCGAGGCGGAGCAGCGCCTCGTGGAGCCGGCTTCGCTCGATCGTGAGCGCCACGAGATTGGCGAGATCCTGGAGGGGCTGGTCGTCGGCGCGTGACTCGTGGCGGTCGGAGGCGCGCATCCCGAGGGCCAGGTAGCCGACGGTGCGCGACGCATGGCGGAGGGTCACCGCGAGCCCGCGCGAGACGCCGAGACGGCTGCTCAGGCGCGCGACCCAGGGGTCGGCGGCCGTCTCGGCGATGTGCACAACTCCGTAGATCGGCGGCGTCACGGCCCCGTCGTCATCGTCCTCGACGTCGGTCGAGCGCATGACGTCGACCGGCTCACCGGCGCGTACGGTCGTCCGGAATGCGACCGTGGTCCCGGTCTCCGGGATCAAGGTCAGCTCCGCGCAGTCCGCCCCGAAGCGACGGCAGGCGCGCCGGAGCACGTCGACCGCCGCAGCGTCGAGGTCGCGAGCCTCGAGGAGTGCCAGCGACGTCGTGTGCAGGAAGCCCAGCCGCGTCTTCTCGCGGCGCACGGCCGCCCAGGAGACGCCCGCGATCGCGACAGCGACGATCGACAGCACCAGGACGGCGAGCCAGATTGCCATACCGTCTACCCGAGCACCCGTAACGGCGCGAGGTGCTCCGACCGATCGGGCTCGGACTCCAGCCGGTTCCGGTCGATCCCACCGTGGCGCAGAAGTTGCTCGATCTCGTTGCTGGGCAGGGGATGGCAGAGGTGATATCCCTGACCGGCAAGGCACCCCAGGCTCAGCAGGCGGGTTACCTGCATCGCGGCCTCGATGCCCTCGGCGATGACGTGCAGCTGCAGCGCATCCGCGATCGTCACGATGGCGCGGGTGAAGTCCTCCTCCGCGCCGCTCGCGAGATCGTCGACGAACGGCTTGGCAATCTTCAGGATGTCGACCGGAAGCCGGCGGAGATAGCTCAGCGACGAGTAGCCGGTGCCGAAGTCGTCGATGGCGACGCGGATCCCCGCCGTGCGCAGCGCCTCCAGCTTCGCGGTGACGATCGCGGTGTCCTCGACGAACATCGACTCGGTCAGCTCGAGGATCAGCGTTTCGGGCGCCAGCCCGGTCTCCTGCACGATGCCGAGCACGTCCTCGACGAACGTCGGGGAGTTCAGCTGCACCACCGAGACGTTGACGCACACCGCGAGCGGCGTCGACTGCAGCTTCTGGAACTGGAGAGTCGTGGCGCACGCCGTGCGCAGCACGAATTGGCCCAGCTGCATGATGAGTCCGCTCTCCTCGGCGACCCCGATGAAGTCGCCCGGCGCCACGATGCCGCGCAGCGGATGATGCCAGCGCACCAGCGCTTCGACGGCGGTGATCTCACCGGTGATCAGGTTGACCACCGGCTGGTAGTGAAGGATGAACTGGTCGAGCTCCATCGCCCGCTCGAGCTCGCCGCGGAGCTTGCGCCGGTCGACGACGTCGCTCTCCATCCCCGGCGAGAAGAGCACGTAGCGATTCCGCCCCGCACCCTTCGCGACGTACATTGCGACGTCCGCGTGGCGCATGAGACTCGCCGCGTTTGCGTCAGCACTGTCTGCAACTGCGATGCCGAGCGAGGCGCGGACGGTGACCGAGGTTCCGGAGACGGTGAATGGGTCGCGGAGGACGTCGAGGACGCGGCGCGCGACGTGCTCGGCCTCGATCGCGCTGTCGACTCCCTCGATGAGCAGGGCGAACTCGTCCCCTCCCAGGCGTGCCGCCGTGTCCGGGCGGCGCAGACAGACGCGGATCCTCGCCGCGACCTCAACGAGGAGCGCGTCGCCGGCGGCGTGCCCGAGCGTGTCGTTGACACCCTTGAAGTCGTCGATGTCGAGGAAGATCACCGCGACGCTCGCCGTGCCCTCCGCGCTGCGCCGGAGCGCCTGGTCGATCTGCTGACCGAACAGCGACCGGTTGGCGAGGTCGGTCAGCGAGTCGTGATACGCCTGATGGGTCAGCTGCTCCTGGAGCTCTGTCAGGCGTGCGATCGACCGTTCCATCCGGCTGTTCTCGAGGATGGCCGTGGTTCGGATTGCCAGCGTGCGGAAGAGGCGGAGGTCACGGCTGTCGAACGTCCGAGCGTCGAGATGACCGCCGACCATCAGGCTGCCGATCATTCGCGACTCACCCCGGAGCAGCGCGACCATGGCCTCGCTCACGCCTCGACGGCTGAGCACGTCCGAGCTGGGGTCACCCGGCTCGCCCGCCCGGACGATCACGCCCGCCGTCTCGGCTTCGAGGACGTCGTCGAGCTCGCCGAGGCTGAGCGGGATCATCACCTCGTCGGGGTGTCCGTGCCGCACGGTGGTGCGGAACGCCTTCTCTGCGGCCTGCGAGGGGAACACGGTGAGCTGGGCGATGTCGGCGTGGAAGATGTCACGAGCGCGGTTGAGGAGCAGGAGGATCGACGGCTCCAGCTCCCTGCCCGCGAGCGCGTCGACGGCGCCGATCAGGAATTCGGCTGCCTCATGGTCGTATCGCTCGCGCACCCAGGCGCGATGGGTCATGAGCACGGTGAGCGTCACCACCGCCAGCGGCACCAGCGCGTAGCGATCGACGGGTATCAGGCGCACGGCGATGAGACCGATGCACATGGAGGCGGCGGCCGCGACGTAAGCCGCGCGCATGTGGTTCGCGAGGTCGGTCCACGACCCCCGTTCGCGCGGCCGGAGCACGACTCCCTCCGAGATCACGCGCCGTGAGACCGTGATCGCCGTGGCGGCGATGGCCGCGAACGCGCTCCGCCACACCGGAAGTTCGGGACTCCCCGCGATCGCGCGGAATGCCCAGATCCCGATCCCGGCGAAGACGGCGAAGCGAATGATTTCGAAGACGGTCTGGCGGATCGCGAGTGGGCGCCGGGTTGCCGCAGCCGCGGTGACCCCCAACGCATATCCGGCGAGCAGGGCGAGCGGGGTCGCATGGAACAGCCCGACGACGAACGGCGCCGCGGCCAATGTGATCGCCTGGGTGCCGCGACGGGGACTGTCCATGGAGGCGAGGCGCGACGCGACGAAGAATGCAATCGCGT
Source organism: Candidatus Dormiibacterota bacterium (assembly GCA_036786805.1). Taxonomy (GTDB): domain Bacteria; phylum Chloroflexota; class Dormibacteria; order Aeolococcales; family Aeolococcaceae; genus Palsa-851. Next base: position 11,647 of record DAIQQM010000052.1, read on the forward strand.
ATGCCCACCAGGGCAGGCTCGGGCCCAGGTACACGGGGAGCGCCGCCGCATACCCGACCCAGAGTGCCACCGCGATCACGAGCAGCGCAGCGCTGAGAATCCACAGTCGTGCGTCCACGCGTGACCGCCGGTTCCAAACGGCGCTGAGACGGCGCTCCACGGGCGCCATCACTGCTCGGACGACTCCGCCTTATGCACCACCGCCGGGATCGTATGGCCAGGGGGGCCGACAGTCTCGTCAGCTTTGGTGACGGCTTCGTTACTGTTTGCTCATATGGGCGCGCCGATTGCGGTCGGGACCTGCAATTGGGCCGACCACACCGATTTCTACCCTGCGGAGCTGGAGCACGGTCGCCGTCAGCGGGACAAGCTCTCCTTCTACGCCCAGTACTTCCCGATCGTCGAGATCGACACCACGTTCTACGGGATTCCACGTCCCCAGGTGGTCGAGGGGTGGGTCGAGCGGACTCCCGAGCAGTTCCGCTTCAACATCAAGGCGTATCGCAGCCTCACCGGCCACGAGCGCGAGGATCGGATTCCACGCAAACCCACCGCCGAGGAGGAGCGCGACTTCATGGCCGCGCTCGAACCGCTACGGGCGAGCGGCAAGCTCGTCGCGGTGCACTACCAGTTTCCGCCATGGCTGACCAACCGCCCCGAATCTCGGGAGTGGTTGCTCGAGGCTCGGGACCGTCACCCCGACGATCTCCTCGCGATCGAGTTCCGTCATCGCTCGTGGTTCGACCAGGAGGCGTGGCCGGCGACCGAGGACCTGCTCCGGGAGCTCGAGTGCGTCTACGTCGGCGTCGATGCGCCCCAGATCGGATCCGCCACGGCGCCACCGCTGCTCGCGATCACGTCCCCACGGCTGTGCATCGCGCGCTTTCACGGCCGCAATCGCGAGACCTGGTATACGAGCGGGCCCACCAGCGGGGACCGGTTCAACTACCTGTACACCCCGGCGGAGCTTGAGGAATGGGTTCCGGCGATGCGCGCTGCGAGCGACTCCGGGGTGCCGCTCCACGTGCTCCTGAACAACAACCGGAGCAATTACGCGGTGGTCAACGCGTTCGATTTCGGGGCGATCCTCGGGCTCGGACTGCCGCGGCCACCCGAACCGGTCATCGAGACGCTCCGGGAGCGCGACGGGAAGGTTCCGGAATGGGTCGAGCAGGCTGCGCCGGTCACCGCCACCCCCGCCGCGGCCCCTGACGTGGCCGGCGAGCGGGAAGGCGGCAACCAGTTGACCCTCTCGCTCTGAGGCACCCATTTGGGGGACAATGGGTCGGGCGGCGAGGCGTAATGCCTGCCGGGATTGTATTGGAGGTCTTTGCGATGGCTATGGCGTCCTCTCGACGCAACGACCGCGGGCGCCGACCGGCGGCCAGCGGTGTTGTCATGCGCAACGAAGCCGCCACCCATGAGGTCGAGGTCTCCCGTGCTCTCAACCAGTGGGCGGTCACGGTGACCTCGCTGGCGGACAACCGGATGATCACGCAGGACTTCTTCTCGCGCCGCTGGGAGGCCGTCGCCCGTGCCGAGGACTTCGTCCGGCTGCTCAACCGGTCCGAGCCCCCTCCCGGCTGGTAACCGCTCAGCCGGCCTCGAGCGCGAGCAGCCAGCGCTTTCTCGGCAACCCGCCGCCGTAACCGCCGATGGCGCCGCCGGTGCGGACCACGCGGTGGCACGGCACCACGACGGGGATCGGATTGGATCCGAGCGCATTGCCGACCGCGCGTGCCCCGCGCGGCGTCCCCACGTCCATGGCGACCTCCCCGTAGCTCGCCACCGATCCGTACGGGATCCTGGCCGTCCGCCGGAGCACCCTGCGGGCGAAGTCGCCGGTCAGTGTCCAGTCGATCGGCACGTCGAAGTCGCGGAGCTTGCCCGCGAAGTACCGGTCCAGCTCGCGCCGCAGCGGATCGAGGCGGCGCGGCGCCTCGAGGATCCGCGGCGAGACGTGCTCGGCCACCTCGCCGAGGACGTCGTCGCGGTTCTCGGTCTCGAACGCGATGCGGACGATCCCCTTCGGCGTGGCTATAAGGAGGAGGGTGCCGACCGGGCTGTCCATGGTGGTCACCGCCACGTCGACGAGCTTCTCGGCGTCGGCGCGTTCGAGGAATCTGGTGCGCAGCGCCTGGTCGACGGTCATCGGGGTCCCCTTCTCAGCTTCTTCAGCCCTTCATGGACGCTCTGGCGCGCGGAGTCCTGCGTGGTCGACATCGCCGCCGCGATCTCCGGATAGCTGCGGTCGCCCGCGAAACGGAGGACGACGGCCTTGCGCTGCTTGACCGGGAGACTGCGGACCTCGTCCCAGAGCCCATCGTCGATTGCCGGCAGCGCGTCGAGCGTGGCTCCCGGATCCGGGTCGGCGACCGGCACCGGCCGGCGCGCCCGTGCACGGTGCGCGTCCACGACCTTGCGCCGTGCGATCGTGAACAGCCAGCCACGCAGGTTCGACCCGTCGCCGAGTCGCGGGTATGCGCGGAGCGCGCTGAGCATGGTGTCCTGGAAGCAGTCCTCGGCCTCGGATGAGCCCACCGCCCCGATCAGGAAAGCCAGCACCGCCTGGGCGTGCTCATCGAAAAGCGTCTGGAACGGGGGCAGGGCCGTCGCTTTCACCGTGCTCACTGCATACCAAACGACGGCATCCCCGCGAATGTGAGCCGGCGCCACGGCTCAGGCCGGAGGTGCCTCCTCGACCGCGAGGTCTGCCGGTGCCTCCACCGGAAACGCCACCGCGGCCTCGAACACGTCGCCCTCGCGCCAGATGGTGACCATCATCGTGTCGCCGGGCTGCCGCAACGCCACCGCACTGCGGAATTGATCGGCGCCGCCATTCACCGTGTACGGACCGATGCCCGTGATGACGTCACCCGGCAGGATGCCGGCCGCTTCCGCAGGTGAGCCGGGCTTCACCTGGCCGACCTCGACGCCGTACGCCGCCGGCAGGTGCTTCGCCGTCGCGATCTCGGCTGTGACCGTGCGCACCGAGGCTCCGAATGAGACGTGCTGTTCCTCGCTGTCCGCGCGGGGGAGGAATCGCGCCAGCTGCACGGGATCGTGACCGACCAGCAGGCGCTCGCCGATCTGCACCACGGGCACGACGACCCTGCCCAACCGGCCGAACAGGATCGCCGTCGCCGACGGGTCGGTGAGGACGTCTCGTTTGGTGTAGGTGATGCCGCGCTGATCGAGGTATCGAAGCGTCGCCTCCGACGCGGGGTCCCCGGGGCGGACGAAGACCGTGACCGTGTCGCTCACGCCGTCAGACCTCGGATGGATCACCGGCCGCGGCTGGCGCGACGGTTGGCTGCTCGTCCGGCGGCGCGCCGGCCTCCCCGGTCTGGCCCACGGGCTGGCCAGGGGTTGCGCCCCGACCCCGTCCACGGCGCCGCCGGCGCCGGCGACGGCGCTGGGCGCCTTCCTGTGGCTGGCCTTCGCCGGTGGTCGGTGTCAGGGGAGCGGCAGCCTCCGTTCCGGGCTCGGCCGCAGAGGTCACCGGGACCGGTCCACCACGCCTCCCGCGACGGCGGCGGCGGCGGCGCTTGGCGGCGCGCTCGGAATCGGCCTCGTCGCCCCCCTCACCTCCCGAAGGCTGGCCCGAGGGTCGCTGATCGCCACGCCGGGGCTTGGGTTGCGAGACCAGCTCCAGCGCGCTGAGCCATCCCCCCGTGGAGCGGGACGCTTCGACGAGCATGCCGTACATCGATTCGTCGCCGCTGCGCAGCGTCGCACTGTCGCCGATGCATGCCACCAGCCGCTTCGCCCTCGAGATGGCGACATTGAGCCGGTTGGGAACCCTGAGGAAGCCGATGCGGCCGCGTTCATTGGACCGCACCAGCGAGATGACCACGATGTCCTCCTCGCGGCCCTCGAACGAGTCGACGGTGTCGATCTTCACGGTGCGCTTGAACCTGCGCCGGCCGAGTGCCTGCCGGAGGCGCTCCACCTGCTCGGCATACATCGCGATCACCGCCATGCTCAGCTCCCGCGGCGCCCGCTCGTCGAGGAGGCGAACCACCTGGGCCGCGACGCGAACCTCGGCCTCGTTGCGCAACGCGCCACCGGGCCCGCGCCGTTCGCGCCCACCACGCATGCCCTCCGTGTCCACGAAGTGGAGCGCGACCGGGAACGGCTTGCGCGTGACGTACTCGTACGCCTCCACCTCGGGGGCGTTCTCGAGCTGGCTGTCGTACGACGCCGCCGAGACGTAGGCCGCGATGTCGGGGTGCATGCGGTGCTGGATGGTGAGGAGGCACTGCGCCTCGGCGGGCAGTCCGCCGTCCCAGCACTGTTCGAACAGGCTCCGGTTGACGAGGTCCTCCAGGGCCGGGTCGATCTCCACGATGCCGTAGAGCGCGTCGTCCTCGACCGGCGGAAGTTGCTTGTGGTCCCCGACCAGCGCGAGGCTGCGGCCGAGTCGCAGGGCGGGGAGCGCCTCATCGGCTCGTGCCTTGTTGGCCTCGTCGAGGATGACGATGTCGAAGTTCATGTCGGTGATGCCCGACGTCGCCGCGGTCGCGCAGGTCGCGAAATAGCAGTTGGCCTCGAGCAGGCGCGGGTCGTCCTCGTCGTCGCACCGGAACTTGTCCACCGCCGGGTGCACCCGCTCGGCGCGGGCGACGCGGACCGCGCGCATGCCGGGCGTGCCCGCGAGGCGCTCCAGCGCGTTGTCGACCGCGAGGTTGCTGTGCGAGGTGACCAGGATCCGCTCATCAGGATTGGCCGCGAGCCGGCGCTTGACGGCTTCGACGATGACCGTGGTCTTGCCGGTGCCCGGCGGTCCCTGGATGAAGACGGCCTGGCCCGCGCTCAGCCGGCTCAGCAGCCCGACGGCGCGGTTCTGGGGCTTGTTGGGGCGCATCCCGCTGGTCAGCCAGGAGGATTCGGCGTCCGATTCATCCTTGGGCGCGACGATCGTCTCCGGGCTCACCAGCAACTGGGCCAGCAGCCCGACGCCGAAGTCCTTGGTGGCGATGGCTGCCAGCACCGACCGCTTGGCCTGGTACAGCGCCTTGTTGAAGGACGGCGCGATGTAGCCCTCGCTGCCCGAGTGCTCGAAGGTGCGCGTGACCACCTCGACGACGTGACGCTGGTGGTCGATCCGAGCGACCCGACCGACGAAGTTGGTCTCGTCGTCGGGCTCGATGAGCACGGCCGCGTCGGGCGTCAGGTTGATCGGCTCCCCGGCGGGGATCTGGAATTCGACCTTGCCGACCTCGGGGGACTTGCGGTCCGCGTCGGTGAACTCGCGGCCGCATGACGGGCAGCGTTCCTGGCTCTCCGGACGCCACAGTGCGCGGCAGGTGCGGCAGCGCCAGAACTCGCGTGCCCCGTTGAAGCGGGTGCGCTGGGACTGCGCACGCTGCTTCTCGGCACGTTCCAGGCTGTCGACCAGCTTGAGGGTCGCGTACAGCTGCGCGGATCTCGCCGCGTGCTGGGTCGAGATCCGCCAGTCCAGCAGGCGGAAGGTGTCGCTCACCACTCCGTTTGCCTCGGTGACGATCGGTTCGCGGGTGGTGATGGTCAGGAGCTTGGCGCCCTCGGGCTGGCCCCCGGTCGGACGGATGGACAGGACGCGGAGGCCGAGATGCTCGCGCGTGCCGTCGGGGCCCGCCTGGGCGACGCATTGCAGGACAAGGTCGGGAAGATCGAGGCGCAGCTGGATCGGATCCTCGTCGCCGAACGAGACGGAGACGTGGCCGACCTCACCGATGCGCTCGGCAAAGACGGTGCGCGGATCGGCACCGGGCTGCGCGCCATTCGCCCATGCTTCCAGGACGGCCATGGCATCGCTGCCGTCGGGCACGATGAGGTGCAGACGATCGAGCGCGAGGTCTGGGGCTATCAGCGGACTGTCAACCTCGG
>DAIQQM010000053.1:0-17479 GCA_036786805.1 Candidatus Dormiibacterota bacterium
CAGCGGGAGACGGGGCTCGAACCCGCAACTTCAACCTTGGGAAGGTTGCACTCTGCCGTTGAGTTACTCCCGCGTGGATCTGATCTCAGCCAGGCGCGGGTCCGCTCGATGGATGCGCTGTCAGTCAGAAATCAGTCGGGTCATCTTAAGCCACGCGGGGCCGGTCGCTTGGCCGGTTCTGGTTCGTCCACCGACGCGCCAGCCGGGCAGCGTATCGCGGGGTGAACCTCCTGGCGCGGAGCTAGATTGTCCCAACCGATGCTTGACGACAGGAAGCTGGTGAGGCCATTGCGGGTGGCCATCGTCGTCTCCTTCGCCGTGATGATCGCCGCCACCTTCGCGCCGTTCGCCACGCAGGGGTGCGGCCGCACATGTCCGGCATCGCTTGACGGGGTGCCCTTAGCCTTCCCGCCGGTGAGCCTGTTCCAGAGTCTCGACGGCTGGATCGCCCTGTGCGTCGTCGTGATCCGCGCCCTGGTCGCCACGGCCTCGCTGATTGAGGTCCGTCCTCGCCTCACGCCCTGCGCGAGCCTCGCTGCTGCCATGGCCGCCTTGGCCCTTTGCATGTTCGATGGGGTCGACGAATGGGGCCGGGTGGTGGGCGGCGATGCGCAGGGGCCACCAATGGAATTGACGCCCCATGGTCCCGTTCCGTTTGTGCCGGCGGGAGTGCTCAACCCTCCCGTCCACCTGGATTTTGGATTCTCCGTCTTCATTGCCGCGGCGGTGGTCGCGGCGATCGCGGCACTGCTGCTCGTCGGCATCGTGGACCGGCGGGGACCACTGAGCACGCATGCCTCGGGGTCGACCCGCCACGGAAGGACCCCGGCGCCGACACCGAGCTGACACGGGGCGACGTGTCGTGACCGGGTCGTCACGATCGAGGCGTCCGGTCGGGGCACCATACGGCCATGATCCGGCTCCGACCAGAGGCGCCGAGCCTCCGGCTGGGCATGGCGCTGGTGTGCTCACTGGTTGTCGTGACCGCCTGCAGCGGCCCGTCCGCGCAAGCAATCCCGACGCCCTCGGGCGCCGTCGCCCCCAGCGCGCTGCCGATCCTGCCCATACCTCCCACGGCGCCGGCATCCGCGCGGGCCGCGGCGACGGCGGCTGCCACCGCGCGGCCCAGCGAGAAGCCCGCAGCGCACACCACCTCGACGACGCCGCCGGCCGTGTCGGGGCCACGGACCATCCTTGGCGGCTGCCAGGTCTTCCCGACGAGCAACCCGTGGAACGAGAACGTCGCCAACCTCCCGGTGAGCCCGATGTCCGCCACGTACATCGCAGCGATCGACGCCACAAAACAATTCCTGCATCCGGATTTCGGCTCGAACCCGACCTACGGGATCCCGTACACGGTGGTGCCGGCGTCGCAGAAGTTCGTGCCGATCACCTTCAACGCATACGGCGACGAGAGCAATCCGGGGCCGTACCCCGTGCCGCTCAACGCACCGGTCGAGTCGGGGAGCGACCGCCACGTGCTCGTACTCGACTCCGGCAACTGCCACCTGTATGAGATGTACGACGCACAGCAGGTTGGCAGTGGTTGGGTGTGCGCCTCGGGTGCTGTCTTCAACCTCAGCAGCAACGCACTGCGGCCGGACGGCTGGACCTCAGCGGACGCGGCCGGGCTCCCGATCCTCCCAGGGCTCGCCCTGTACAACGAGGTTGCCGCGGGAGTCATCAATCACGCGTTGCGTTTCACCGTGGCCGAGACACAGAACGGCTTCATCCACCCCGCAACGCACTTCGCAAGTAGCAGCAGCAATCCCGACCTGCCGCCGATGGGACTCCGTCTCCGTCTCGAGGCGTCGTTCAGCCTCGCCGGGTTCACGGGCGAGGCGCTGGTGATCCTGAAGGCGCTCAAGACGTACGGCATGATCGTCGCCGACAACGGCAGCAGCTGGTACATCAGCGGCGCGACCGATCCGCGCTGGAACGACAACAATCTCGACGAGCTGAAGTCAGTCCCCGGCAGCGCGTTCCAGGTCGTCGAAACCGGGCCGATCCTGCACTAGAGTCGGTTGGCGAGCTACCGCGAGCTCGTCTCCAGCTCGACCACCGAGTACTTCTCGTGTCCGTAGTCGGACCGTATGAGCTTCTTGTCGAGCTTGCCCACGCTCGTCTTCGGGAGTTCGTCGACGAAGGTCCAGCGCTCGGGAAGCCACCACCGGGCCACGTTGGGCGCGAGGAACTCGCGGAGCTCGTCCGGTGTCGCCGACATTCCCGGCTTCAGCACGACCAGCGCGAGCGGCCGCTCGGCCCATCGGTCGTCGTGGACGCCGACCACCGCGGCCTCGGCCACCGCCGGATGCCCGGCGAGCAGCGTCTCCAGCTCGACCGACGAGATCCATTCGCCGCCTGACTTGATCACGTCCTTGGACCGGTCGGTGATCTGCACGAAGCCGCGGGTGTCGATATTGCCGACGTCGCCGGTCCGCAGCCAACCGTCGTGAAATTTCTCGGGCGCCTCAGTGTTGTAGTAGGAGGCGGTGATCCAGGGACCGCGCACCTCGATCTCGCCGACGGCCTCGCCGTCGTGGGCCACCTCGGCACCGTTGTCGTCGACGATGCGCAGCTCCACACCGGGAACGGCACGTCCCGTCTTGCTTCGGTAGAGCATCTCGTCCTCGGGCGGGGTGCCCCTGGGTGGCAGCGCGATGGAGCCGATCGGGCTCGTCTCGGTCATCCCCCAGGCCTGAACCAGCTCAATGCCGAGCTGATCGCGGTACGCCGTGATGAGCGTGGCCGGCACCGCCGATCCACCGCAGATGGCCCGCTTGATGCTCGACACGTCCGCTCCGGTTGCCTGCACGTGGTTCAGGATCCCGGTGAGGATGGTCGGCACCCCGCCGGTGAACGTGGGCCGCTCCTGGCGGATGAAGTCGCAGAGCCCCTGCGGGTGCAGGAAGCGCCCTGGCATCAACTGATCACCGCCGACCATCCACCCCGCGTACGGCATCCCCCACGCGTTCACGTGGAACATCGGCACGATCGTCAGCAGTCGCACGGTGTCGTCGAGCCGGAAGCTCGCCCAGACGGCGAACGAGTGCAGGTACACGGATCGGTGGCTGTAGGCGACGCCCTTGGGATCACCGGTGGTTCCCGTCGTGTAGCACATGGAAGCGGCGCTCTTCTCATCGATCTCGGGCCACTCGAATGAAGCCGGCTCCCTTGCGATGATGTCCTCGTAGGCGAGCGTGTCGCCGAGGCCGGTGACAGCTCCGGAGCCGACCACGATCACCTTCTCGATGCTCGGGCAGTGCTCGATGACCGACGCCAGCAGCGGCGCCAGCGAATCGTCGACGATGACGACTCGGTCCTGGGCGTGGTTGATGATCTGCGCGAGCTGCCCCGGTGGGAGCCTGAGATTGAGCGTGTGCAGCACCGCTCCCATGCAGGGGACGGCGAAATAAGCCTCGAGGTGCTCCTGGTGGTTCCAGCACAGAGTGGCAACCCGATCGCCCTCGGCGATTCCGAGCGTCCGCAAGGCGCCGGCGAGACGCTGGACGCGCTCCGCCACAACCGCGTAGCGCGTGTGCCGGGCCTGCTCGCCCTCGAAGGTGATGACCTCACTGTCCGGGAACAGCTCGGCGCCACGCCGAAAGAGGGCGGTGATGCTCAGCGGCACGTCCTGCATCGTCGACTTCATTGCTCCACTCTCCTCTGCGCGTTGAGACGCTGACCGGACGCCGGACGGCGGATCCGCAGTCATTGCGATCGTACGTGGCCCCAGGCGGCTTGTGCAGCATCCCGACGACGATGCCGCTTCGCTACCCTCGAGCAATGGCAACCATCCACGCCGGCTCGATGACCGGCTCCGAACGCATGCTCGCCACCGCTCGCCGCCAGCCCGCCGACCGGACGCCGATCTGGTTCATGCGCCAGGCGGGTCGCTGTCTCGCCGGCTACCGCGCGCTTCGCGAGCAGTACGACATCCTCACCATCACGCGGACGCCGGAGCTCTGCGCCAAGGTCACGCTGATGCCGGTCGATGAGTTCGGCGTCGACGCCGCGGTGATGTATGCCGACATCATGCTGCCCCTGATCGGCATGGGGGTCCCGTTCTCGATCGACCCCGGGATCGGTCCGATCATCCATGCGCCGGTGCGCACCGAGGCGGACGTGGCGGCCCTGCGCGTCGTCGACCCGCGCGAGGCGACTCCTGACCTGTTCGCTGCCATCAAGCTGGTCCGCCACGAGCTCGACGGCAGGACGGCGGTGGTGGGCTTCGCCGGAGGCCCGTTCACGGTGGCCTCGTACATGATCGAGGGCAAGCCCACCAAGGAGTTCTCGCGCACCAAGGCGATGCTTCACGGCGAGCCGGTCCTGTGGCACCACCTCATGCACACGCTGACCGAGGTGACGATCAGCTACCTGCGCGCGCAGGTCGAGGCCGGCGCGCAGATGATCCAGCTGTTCGACTCATGGGCCGGGGCCCTGTCGGTCTCGGCGTACGAGACGATGGTGATGCCGTACAGCCGCCGCATCCTCGACGCGGTGGCAGAGACGGGTGTCCCGACCATTCACTTCGGGACCACGACGTCACATCTCCTCGAGTCGATGGCGCGCTGCGGCTCGGACGTCATCAGCGTCGATTGGCGGCTCCCGCTCGATGAGGCATGGGACCGGATCGGCGACCGCGCCATCCAGGGCAACCTCGATCCCGGTGTGATGCTCGCGCCGTTCGATGTCATCGCCCGCGAGGCGCGGCAGATCCTCACGCTTGCGGGCGGGCGGACTGGGCACATCTTCAACCTCGGCCACGGTGTGCTCCCCGAGACCCCGAGCGACCACCTCCGGCGACTCGCGCACCTGGTGCACGAGGAGACCGCCCGGAGCTGACCACGAGGCGGAGCGGCCAGCCACTACCCTTGAGGCATGGCTCAGCTCGGTGTCGTCCTCGCCACCTTCGGCTCGGCGGTGACCGCCGACGACGTACCCGCCTACCTGGCATCGGTGCGCGGCGGGCGTGCAGTGCCGGAGGAGCTGATCGTGGAATTCCGCCGGCGCTACGACCTGATCGGCCGGTCCCCGCTCATCGACATCACGCAGGCGCAGGTCGCGGCGCTGCAGGCGCTGCTCGATGCGGCGAGCGACCCGCCTGACACGCGCGTCGTCACGGGGATGCTCCACTCAGAACCGTCCTTGACTGGCGCATTTGACGCGCTCGCGGAGGATGGCACGCGCAGGATCGTCGTCGTCGTCCTGGCACCCCAGTACTCGCCGATCATCCTGGCGGGATACGAGCGCGCCGCCGCCACATGGCGCTCCGCGCACCCGGATGTCGAGGTGCGCGTTGCGGGGGCCTGGCACCTGCTGCCGGAGTGGATCGCCGCCCTTTCGGAGCGTGTCGAAGAGGCGCTTGCCGGTCTCGACGCTGAGGTCCGGACGCGGATTCCGATCATCTTCACCGCCCACAGCCTCCCCCGGTCGGTCGTCGACCGCGATCCCGGCTACATCACGCAGCTGCGCGACACGGCCACGGCGATCGCCGGGCGTCTCGGGCTCGACGCCGGCCGGTGGAGCTTTGCCTATCAGAGCGCCGGGCACACGCCCGAGGAGTGGCTCACACCCGACGTGAAGGACCTCTTCCCAGGGTTGCGCGCAGCCGGGGTCACCGAGATCCTGGTCGTGCCGCTGCAGTTCCTGGCGGATCACCTCGAGATCCTCTACGACATCGACATCGCCGCCGGCGAGGAGGCCACCGAGGCCGGCATCACCATGCACCGCATCTCGCTGCCCAACACGCAGCCGGCCTTCATCCGTGCGCTCGCCGCGGTGGTCGAGCGCGAGCGTCAGGCAACCGCACCGGTCACGGTCTGACCGGTTCCCCGGGCAGCTCTCAGGCGGGCCGGCTCACTCCGATCGGATTCGGGTAGTGGATGCCGTCCGGGCTCTCGAGGAGCACGGAGAGACGGTGCAGCCGGCCGAAGAGGCGCTCCCGTCGCGCCTCATCCATGGCCGCCCAGACGCCGCCGGCAAGGCGGTCCGTCGCCTCCTCGACGCCGGCACGCAGCGCTCGTCCCTCCTCGGTGAGGGCACCTGCCGTGTCGACGATGCCGCGGGCTCGCAGCCGCTCGACGCCCTGCTCCCATTGCTCCTCGGTCCATCCACGAAATCGGCGGATGGTGGGCGCGTCGATCTCGAATCCGGCGGCGAGCGCCGTCACGAGCGACTCGAGCCCGTCGAGCCCGTGGACGGTGAGCGCCGCGACGTGGCCGTCGAAGCGATGCTCGCGAAGCAGCGTGCACGCATGCCAGAGCTTGAGGTGGGGCGCATCGGGCTCCTCGAGCCCGGCGGTGGCGGTGTACAGCGGCCGGCCCCCACCCTCGAGGCCCCGGGCGACCGTCATCGCCGCGTCGGCCGCATCGGCGAGATCGGCGGAGTCCACGGCATCGCCCCAGAGGCGGCGGAGCGCGGCATCGGCGAGGGCGGTCCTGGCCGCCAGCGTCCGCTCCGGGCTCGAGAAGTGCCAGGCGTCGGGAATGGCCCGAGCCACCATCGCCGGCTGGAAGTTGTGGAACACGGCGGTGACCACTCCCGGGGTCACCGCCCCCATCGGCGCCGAACGCGATGCGAAGTAGGCCATCCAACCCCCGCGCAGCCCCGCCGCCTTGTACAGCTCGCCCGCCTCGGGTGCGAAGTAGACGATCGCGTGGATGGGTTCGAAGAGCGTCCACGCGCGACGCGCCAGGGACATCGTCACGTGCGGCATCGTATCGGTCGTGCCGGTTGCGACGTCAGCGCGGAGTGGCGCCGGTCGGCGTCAACGTTCCGTGGAAGATCCCGGAGTGCGTGAAGGTCGGCGACGTCCCGGGGCTGAACACCGTGCTGGTCAGCTCCGACGACGGCATGAACTGCAGGAACCGTGGGTCGGCGCGCGCGACGTCGACGATCGATTTCTCGAGCACGCATGAGTTGTACTGCCGCGCCGTGTCCTCGAGGGTGTTCGCGTTGAGCACGACCTCCTGCTCCCACGTGCGCGTGTAGCGACGCACGCCGGGTATCCGGCTGTGTTCCGGGGTGAGGCATTCGGCGGCGATCACGTTCTCACTGCTCGCCCAGATGCCGGTCTCGGTGTTCACCACCAGCGTGTGGTTGCCGATCGTGTGTCCGGGTGTCGAGAGCAACGCGACCCCGGGTCCGATCAGCACATCACCCTCAATGGGAAGGAGCGCGTCCGGTCGCAGCGAGCTGAACGTCGATGCCTGGTACCACGGCACCTGCAACGGATGCAGTGCCTCCAGCGATTCGAGCTCCGCGCGCTGCACGATCAACCGCGCGCGTGGCAGCGCCGCCGGTATGGGGGATGCCGGGGAGAGATCGCTTGCCGGCTCGGTGGTGCCCACCCACCGCCGGACATCCTGCGTGTGCAGGTGGTCGAACGTGATGTAGTCGACATCGGCGGTGCCGATGCCGACGCTGCGCAGGTGGTTCAGCACGTCACCGAGCGGGCGCGAGAATGCGTGCTCGAATGCCGCGGGTGTCGACTCACTGAGGCGCGCGAAGTACGGTGTCCGTCGCGCCAGCTCCACGTCGGTGGGCTCGAAGAGCAGCACTCGCTGCTTGCCGTCGGGCTCGCGCCAGCGCACCACCACGAGCCGGTGCGTGAGGGAAAGATACGGTGCGGGGCTGATTGCCGCTCGAAAAAGGCCGAATCGAGTGGGGTAGGGCAGCGACACGAGATCGAACGTGCCGATCCAGTCGGGCATGCCGGTGGTGCGGAACCAGTCCCGAAAGCCGGGCGCCGCCTGCCGGATCAGAGCGAGTTGGCGGCCCCGCTGCGGCTCACGGGCGACCGCCGCGAAATGCGAGATCGCGCTGATCTCCCCGACCGGGGGTGGGATATGCGTTGCCATCGCGGTCCTCGTGAGTCTACGCGGTGGTGAAACCTCGGGTCGATATACTCGGTTGAGGTGATCGAAGGAGCATCACGATGAGGCGCTGGGGGCACTTCGTCTACCGCCGCCGCAAAGCGGTGCTTGCAGCGTCACTTGTGTGTTTCGTGCTCTCCATCATCGGGTTGCTCACCGGCGGCCAGCCGATCAATGCCGGCAACTACGATGTCGAGTCGGTGCGCGCGGCCAACCTCGAGGGCCGGCAGCTGCCGTCGACGACGGGCTCGTCCTTCACGCTGATTCTCACCAGCGCGCAATCGACATTCGGTCAGCCGGCATTCGAGACCGCAGTCGACGCGGCGGTTGCCCCGCTTCGCCACGACTCTCGCGTGAGCGCACTGGCAACGCCGTACACCGCCTCCCCCACGACGGTGCCACTCATGGTTTCCACCAACAGGCACAGCGTGCTCGTGCAGGTGGGAGTGAAGCTCGATTTCGCGGAGGCGCGCTCGCAGTACGGCGACATTCGCGGCGAGGTGCGGTCGTCATCGCTCAGCATCTCGGCAACCGGCAACGTTCCTCTCGCCTACGACTTCGACACCTATCTCGCGAGCGACCTGCGCCGTTCCGAGGTCGTGTCACTGCCCCTCGCGCTCATCCTCCTCGTGATCGTGTTCACGACCGGCGTCGCCGCGCTGCTCTGCCTCGGCGTCGGGGTCTTCGCGGTGCTCGGCGGCGTCGGCGCGGCGCTCGCGCTCGCCCACGCAATCGACGTCTCGACCTATGCGGTCAACGTGGTCACGCTCGTGGGGCTCGGCATCGCCATCGACTATTCACTGTTCATCGTGACCCGTTTCCGCGAGGAACTCGCATCCGGGAACAGTGTCGAGGACGCGCTCGGCACGACCATGGCCACCGCCGGCCGGGCGATCATGTTCAGCGGTCTCACGGTCGCCATCGGCCTCTCCGGCCTGCTCTTCTACACAGGGACCGCACTGGTCTCGATGGGCGTTGCCGGCGCGATCGTCGTGGCCGTATCGGTGCTCTACGCGGTCACGCTGCTGCCGTCGCTGCTGGCGATCCTCGGCCCGCGCATCAACAGCATCAGGATCCCGATCCTGCAACCCAAGGCGTTCGGCGAGGGTGCCTGGCATCGCCTCGCAAACTGGGTGATGCGCCGGCCCTGGACGGTGTTGATCCCGACCGTGGCGATCCTGCTGCTCGCCGGATCGCCGTTCCTCGACCTCCAGCTCGCCAACAGCGACGTGAATCAGCTGCCGACGTCAGCCGAGGCGCGCCGGGGTGCCGACCTTCTCCAGGCTCAGTTCCCGCAGGTCGGTCAGAACACCGTCGCCGTGGTGGTTGATTTTCAGCACGGCAGACCCACCAGCCCCACGAACATCGCGGCGGCATACCAGCTGGCACAACGGCTTTCCACGCTCAAGGGCGTGACCGGGGTGCGCAGCTACGTCTCCGTCGATCCCACGTTCACGGCGAGCTCGTACCAGTCGATGTACTCGCAACCGAAGGCTTCGCTCCCCGTCGCAGTGCAGTCGCTGCTCACCACTCTCACGGGATCGAGCATCGCCGTCCTCGACGTCGCGAACCCGTACTTCGCGACCAGCGACCAGGCTCACAACCTGGTGCGGGACATCCGCTCCATCGACTCGGTGCCGGGCGCGACCGTGCAGGTGACCGGCGACACGGCATTCGACATCGATCTCGTGAATTACATGATCGACCACACACCCCTCGCCATCGGCTTCGTGCTCATCACGACTCTGGTCGTGCTCACGATCCTGCTTCGCTCGCTGGTGCTGCCGTTCAAGGCCGTGCTCATGAACGCGCTGTCGTTGAGTGCGGCCTTCGGAGCGCTGGTCTGGATCTTCGACCAGGGCCACCTCTCGTCGTTCCTCGGTTTCACCCCGGGCCCGCTCGATCCGACCATCCCGGTCCTCTTGTTCTGCGTCATCTTCGGCCTCTCCATGGACTACGAGGTCTTCCTGCTCACGCGCATGCAGGAGGCGTGGGTCAAGACCGGCGACAACCGTACGGCCGTCGCGGACGGCCTCGAGCGCAGCGGCCGCCTGGTCACCGGCGCGGCCGCGATCATGGCGTGTGTCTTCCTCGCGTTCGCGCTCGCGAGCATCGTCACCATCAAGTCCATCGGCGTCGGCATGGCGGTCGCGGTGATCGTCGACGCCTCCCTGGTGCGCGCGCTCGTGGTGCCCGCGGTCATGCGCCTGCTCGGCACGGCAAACTGGTGGGCACCCCGGTGGTTGCGTCGCCGGGATCCCCCACGCCAGGAGATTGCTCCCGCTGCCTGACACGACCTTCACCGCCGTTCCCCCGGCACCGCCGGCACCCCCACGGCCGTCGCTGCGCGGGCTGACCCATCTGGCCACGATACCGCTCGCGATCGCGGGCGCGATCACGCTGGTCGTGGTCGGCGGCGGCAACCTCGCACGTCAGATTTCCCTGGGGGTGTATGGCGTTTGCCTGGTGCTGCTCTTCGCGGTCAGCGCCAGCTATCACCGCGGGCCGTGGTCGCCGAAAACCCGCCGAGTCTGGGGCCGACTCGACCACGCGACCATCTTCCTCGCCATCTCGGGCACCTACACGCCGATCGTCGTCAACGTGCTGCAGGGCTGGCCGTCGATCGTGCTGCTGGTGGTCATCTGGGTCCTGGCGGGCAGCGGCGTCGTGGTGGCGACCACCGGCGTTCCCCTCCCTCGCTGGGTGACCGTGGTGCTCTACCTCGCCGTCGGATGGGCGGTCGTCTTCTTCCTCCCCGCACTCGGCGATCGCATTCACGCAAGCGGCCTCCTCATCCTCGGGATCGGCGGCGCCCTCTACTGCGCCGGGGCCGCCGTCTACGCGATGAAACGACCACGGCTCTGGCCGAACGTCTTCGGCTACCACGAGGTGTTCCACATCCTCGTCATCGCCGCGACCGCCGTGTACTACGTGTTCATCATGGCGACGGTCGCGCTGCCGCGCTGATCGGGCCCCTGCCGGTGCTACTCGGCGCCGGTCGCAGCCTCCACGGCGGCGTGCGCGCCGTTGGTCCCCTGCGCCTCGCGCACCTGGTCGAGATACTCGGCGACGAGCTGGCGGCCGCGCTCAGCATCACCGACACTCGCGACCACGTGGTACGCGGGCTCATCGGGATCCGGACGCACGAGCACGAAGCCGTCGTCGACGTACACCTTGATCCCGTCGACGAGGTCCACCGAGTCCATGCGGTGGCGATCGAGCAGGATGCGCATCACCTTGCCCTTCGCCTCCCACGGGCAGAACTCGGTCGCGGTGATGTAGGCGACCTGCGGCAGCGCTCCGCGCGCCTGGCTCAGGGGGATCCCGACTCGCGCGCGCAGCTCGAGCAGCTTCACGAGGGTGTACATGGCGTCGAAGGCGCCGAGGTGACCCGGCCACGCGTATCCGCCCTCGCCGTCCGAGGCGATGCTCACACCGGACATCATCGAGGCGCGGAGCACGGACGCCGGATCGCCCGGGGTCGCGTTGAAGCTCCCGCCCTC
Organism: Candidatus Dormiibacterota bacterium; assembly: GCA_036786805.1. GTDB lineage: Bacteria > Chloroflexota > Dormibacteria > Aeolococcales > Aeolococcaceae > Palsa-851. Next base: position 11,381 of record DAIQQM010000053.1, read on the forward strand.
CTGGCGCACGAGGTCGCTGATCCACATCGGCGTCGCAGCCGGGGCGAGCACCGTCCCGGGGTTGGTGCGCACCCACCAGGAGGCCAGGATGGCCAGGCATTCATGCGAGGTCAGCACCACGCCCTTGTCGTCGATGACGGTGATGCGCTCACCGCCCGGGCTCATCATGCATCCGACGTCGGCGTGCACCGTCTTGCTGATCAGGGATGTCTCATCGGGCACGGTGCGGTGGTGCTCACCCTCGCGCATGCCGGCGTTGAGCGGGATCGTGGTGACGCCGAGGTCGTTGAGAATCGAGGGAAGGACGGCTGACGCATCGCTGTAGTCGTAATCGATGAGCACGCGGAAGCCGGCGTTGCGGATGAGCTCCGCGTCCACCGACTTCAGGAGATGCCTCACGTAGCCGGCGATGGGCTCGCCGTATTCGATGTCGCCCATCTCGTAGAACCCCGCACGGCGGAAGTCCTCGCGGAACAGCAGGTTCTCGAGCTTGCGCTCGGTGCGCTTGTCGATCTGCAGGCCGTCGGAGTCGAAGAACCGGATGTCCGCGCTGCGCTGATCGAGCGGCGAGACGAGCACGTGGATGCCGGCCGCGCAATCGGCATCGAGGGTCGCCCACTGGGTCACCGGCACCGGCAGCTCGCGAACGTCTCGCGCCTTCGCGCCGGCACTGACGATCCCGCTGACGATGGCGCGCTTGATCATGCGCGACGAGCGCGCGTGATCCTGGCCGACGACGACGCACGCGCCCTTGGCCAGCGTTGCGCCGAAGGCCGCACCGAGGCGCGCGCAGAACTCGGGGGTGAGCTCGACGTTGATCAAACCGCCGAGGCCGTATGACGAGAAGAGCCCGCTGCGCCACTCGCCGGCCCAGATCACCGACTCGTTCACGGTGGAACCCGGCTCGACGGTCTTGCTCGGCCAGATCTTGACGCCGGCACGGATCTGCGAGCCGCGCCCGAGCACGCACTCGTCGGCGATGACCGAGTTCTCCTCGAGCAGTGAGTCGTTCTTGATCGTGACGTTGCGGCACACGATCGCCTGACGCAGCCTGCAGCGCTCGCCGATGTACGAGTGCGGCCAGATCACGCTGTTGCTGACCTTGGTGTTGTCGTCGATGACGCTGTACCGGTCGATGACCCCGTGCTCGTTGACGTGCGCGCCCGCCTTGAGCTTCACCTCGTCGCCGATAAAGGCCGGGCCGTCGAGCTGCACACCGATGCCGATCTCGACGCCTTCGCCCATCCACACGTTGCCCTCGCGGCGCCCCGGGATGTGGCAGCGGACCTTGCCGTCGAGGGCGTCCCAATTCGCCTGCATGTACGACTGGATCGACCCGATGTCGCACCAGTAGTCGTCGACGACGATGCCGTGGAGCGGTTCGTGACGGCGGAGCATGGTCGGGAAGACGTCCTGCGACCAGTCGGCGTTCGAGCCGTCCTTGATGTGCTCGAGGACCTTCGGCTCGATCACGTAGATGCCGGTGTTGGCGTGGTCGCTGAAGACCTCGCCCCAGGACGGCTTCTCCAGGAAGCGCTTGATGTTGCCCTCGTCGTCGGTGACGACCACGCCGTACTCGAGTGGATTGGGGACCGAGTGGAGCACGATGGTCGCGTGCGAGCCGCGCTCCTCGTGAGCGCGCATCACCGCGGAGAGATCGATGTCGGTGAGGGCGTCGCCGCTGATGACGAGAAAGGTGTCATCGAGGAGATGGGCGGCGTTGCGAACGCTGCCCGCCGTCCCGAGCGGCCGGTCCTCGACGACGTACTCGATCTCCATGTCGAGCTCGGCGCCGTCGCCGAGGCGATTGCGGATCTCGGCGCCGAGGTAGGCGAGCGTCACCACGACCTGGGTGATGCCGTGTTCCTTGAGGAGTCGAAGGATGTGCTCGAGCACCGGCGTGCCCACGACCGGGACGAGCGGTTTGGGCAGGCGGCTCGTCAGCGGACGCAGTCGCGCCCCTTCACCTCCCGCCATGACCACTGCCTTCACGCGGCCACCTCCTCGGCACCGGTCTGTTGGCTCAGATCATATGGCGCGGTGGCCAGAATTACTCGCGTGGTCGTGCTCCGCCGGCCGGGAGGAGCACCCCCTGGTGCACGCACATGAAGCGGAGCCGCTCGAGCAACCCGTCGATCACCGTCGGCCAGGCGAAGTCGGCCGCGTCGAGACGGGCTGCCGCGCGGATCCGGTCACCGAGCTTCGGCTGCTCGACGAGGCCGCGCAGCGCGCTGGCGATCTCGGCGGGGTCGTCGGTCTCGACCACGATGGCGTTGCCGTAGGGGCGGGCATACTCCTCGCCGGTCGCCCCGACCATCGCGACGCCGCCCGCGGCCATGACCTCGAGGCCGACGAGGCCGAACGGCTCGTGTCCGGAGTTGGCGAGGACCGCGGTCGCACCGAGGTTGATCTCGGTGATCACCGCGTCGGGGAGAAAACGGCGGAGATGGACGATCGGGGCGCCGTCGGTCTCGGTGAGGGCGCGCACGATGCCGCCGGCATCCTCGACGGGCTCGTGCCAGTCCGTGACCGCGAGCCCGCACTCCCGGGCGAAGGCGAGGACGGTGGCGCCGTAGGGTTCCATGCCGCCACGCATGAGCATCCGGGCGGGCAGCCCCTCGGAGCGGAGCGCGGCGATCGCGGCGATCGCCTGGTTCCAGCGCTTGTCGGGGCTGAAGCGACCGATCTTGAAGGTGAGGCACGGCGTTCCGGCCGCGGCCCGGATCGCCCGCGCCGCGGAGCCGTCGACCGGTGCGAGCGCTCCTTCCGGTATCCCGTTGGGGATCACCACGGCGTTGACGCCGTAGGGCCACATGAGGTGCTTCATGTACTTGCTCACGGTCGTGATCGAGGCGACGAAGTCGAGCACCGGCCAGTCGATGGCCTCGAACCCGAAGAGGTTGTTGGCATTCCAGAGCAGCACCGCGTTGCGCCGGAGGCCGAGGGTGTGCAGGCGGTCGCTGAGCTCCCTGCAGAACCAGGCGGTGTGCCACTCCTCGCACAGCACCGCGGTGGTGCGTCCCGCCTCCGCCGCCGGGCGGACGATGCTGTCGATGATCGCGTCCGGGAGGGTCGCGGTGAGGTCGCGGATCTTGGCGAGCTCGCCCTCGTAGACGCCGGTGCGGTACCGGTCGCTGATCTGCTGGCACCAGCGGACCAGTTGCACGCCCTGATCGAGCTCGACACCCGGCTTGTCCGGGTCGCCCACGAAGACGAGCGTGGTCCGGTAGCCGAGCGCCGCGAAGGCCCGGCAGAGCTCCCGGGCGCGAACGCCGAGGCCGCCCGCCTGGCTGTACTGATCGGGTCCTTCGAAGGACACCATCACGATGTCGAGCGTTTCAGGAGTGAACATCGCCGCACAGTGTGCGAAACCGGCCCACAGCGGTGCCGGTTTCGACGGGCTCCCGATCCCTCATCGGAGCGTCGGAGGCGACCACGGACGGGGGCCGAAGCCCCCGATCCTGGTCACAAAAGAGGCGAAGGACCGGCTGGCGGGCGCCGGTTTCTCCGCCCACAGAAAGTGTCGCAAAGGGCCCGAACGTAGCCTCGGATGCTGGGACACAGATTCGTAACGGGAAGGGCACGTTGCTACAGACCGAGCAGCTTCGCCGCGTTGCCGCCCATGACGAGCGCCCGTTCCGCCGCGGTGAGCTCTGCCGCCGCAAACGCATCGATGTAGCGCCGCGCCGGGAGCAGCGGGTGGTCGGAGCCGAAGAGCAGCCGGTCCGCACCGCAGAGGTCGGCGACCGCTCGATACACGGTCGGGGCGAAGAGGAACGGGCCGGCGGCGGTGTCGAACCAGAGCCTGCGGCAGAGCTCGGCGACCTCGGGCATGTGCGCGTAGAAGGGCAGGCCACCGCCGAGGTGCGCGCAGACCAGCTGCAACGTGGGATGCCGCAGGGCAAACGCCGCGACGAGCCCGGGGGTGGCCGTGCCCTTTCCCGGGTAGTCGTGACCGACGGGCTCGCTGCAGTGCAGCACCAGCGGTATCTCCAGCTCCGTGCATGCCGCGGCCACCGCGTCGATCGACGGCGAGGCGAGATCGAATCCCTGCGCATCCGCGTTGAGCTCGCCGCCGCCGCGAAGGCCCTCGCCCGCGCAGCGTCGCAGCTCGGCGACGGCGCCCGGCCGCGCCGCGCTCACCGTCGCGAAGCAGGTGAGCCGGTCGGAGTGCTCCCGCTGGACGGCGATGAGGTGATCGTTGACCTCCGCGCAGTGCGCGGGATCCGCGAACGGCCAGCCGAAGCACACCGAGCGGTCGATCCCGGACGCGTCCATGGACGCCAGCAGCTCCTCGGCGGTAAGGATCGAGCGGGCACCGCGATGACACACGTCGAACCAGGGATCGAGCTCGGCGAGGCGGTCCCGGGCGTCGCGCATCGCGGGCGGCAGGATGTGGACGTGGCTGTCGATGATCATCCGAGCCAGCGCCCCTGGGCGAAGATCCAGGTGCCCGCGCACATCAGCACGGCGCTGGCGCCGAGCATCGCCGGGCGGGCGCGGGGGAAGCGCCGGGTGAGATCGGCCACGAGCAGCACGACCGGAAACAGCGCGAGGCTGTAGCGGGGCTGCGAACGCCAGAACGGCAGCGATGCGGTCATCAACCAGGCGATGGTGCAGTACAGAGCGAGTGATCGGGGGATCCGCGACGACGCCCACATGCCCGCGCAGAGCGCCAGACCGAGCAGACCGTACGCGACCTCTCGGGCGAAGATCGAGCGCGTCTCCCCGTTGCCGGCGGTGACCAGCGTGTGCCACGTCGCCGCGAATCCGGTCCATGGTGGTGTCGGCTGCAATCCGAACGAGGGCAGACGGTCGGCATGCAGCAGCGCCAGACCGTCGCCGATGTGGATCTGCATGTACACGCCGTAGAGCGCCAGTGGCAGCGCGGCGAGCAGTACCAGGAGCGTCTCGGGGCGCGGATGCCATCCCGTCCTGCGGAGCTGCTCGAGCGCCAGTGCGGGGATCAGCGCGAGCCCGGTGAGCCGGAACGCGCACGCGAACGCCGCCGCAACGATCGCCGGGCCGGACCGGCCCGCGCGTGCGTAGTACAGGCTGGCGGCGGCCGACGCGATGAACGTGCTCTCGCTGAAGGGGGCGATGAGGAAGAGCGCGGTGGGCGCGAACGCGAGCAGCCCCACCGAGAACACCGCCGCGTCCTCGTCGCGCTCCCCGCGCACCAGGCGCGCGATGTACCAGAGCGCAACGGTCTCGGCGGCGGCGTTCACCAGCCAGGCGGCGGTGACGTCGTCGCGGGTCACCACCATCAGCGCGCGCACCACCAGCGGGAACCCTGGGAGAAACGCATCGCGATAGTCGAGGTGCACCGGGTACCCGTGAGTCGCGATCGACAGGTAGCTGATCGCATCCCAGGCAACCAGGTGGTCGTGGATGCCGGTCAGCAGCGGCGTCCCCGGGAAATCGATGTTGAGCACGGCGATGAAGACGCCGATCCACAGGAGCCGCGAGACGGCGACCGCCCCGAGGGCCGTGCCCCATGACGAGGACGCTGCCGGCCGGCGGGTCACGCCGGAGGTTCGAGCCCGTCGAGCATCGCGGGGTCGCTGCGCAGCTGCCAGAGCTCCCGGAATGCACGCAGCACGACGCGAACGTCGGCCCCGGTCGCGCGCCCGGTGATGCGCGGATAGTGGTGCACCCCGACGTCCATGAGCCGGTATCCGCTGCGACGCGCGCGCACCAGCAGCTCGGTGGACACCAGCGCCCCCTCGGCGTGCAGGCCCCGGCCGACGGCGCGCGGGAAGAGCTTGAACGCGCAGTTGACATCGCGCACGGTGGGTCCGAAGCCGACGCGCACGAGCGTGAAGAATGCCCTGTGGTAGAAGCGCCTCGCCCAGGTGTCCCGACGCCGGATCCGGTACCCGCAGACAACGCGGTCGGGGCCGTAGAGGGCCAGGAGTCGCGAGATCTCCACCGGGTCGAACTGACCGTCACTGTCCATGAGAAACACCGCATCGCGTGCGGCCGCGTCGAAGCCGGTGCGCAGCGCCGCGCCGTATCCGCGGTTGCGTGGATGCGAGACCACGCGAACCCGCATGCCCTGCGACGCCACGCTCGACGCGCGGGCTGCCGTCGCGTCGC
>DAIQQM010000054.1:0-17434 GCA_036786805.1 Candidatus Dormiibacterota bacterium
AGCTCGCCGACGAGCTCGGCGTGGAACCCGGTCCGGCGCTTCAGCGAATGCAGCAGGCAGTCCTGTCGCAGGACCCCGCGCTCGATGCTCCGATCAGCGGCGGCATGGAAGAGCGACGCCGCCGCGCGCGCGTCCCCGGCACCGCCACACGGCTCATCGGCCGAGCCACGGAGTTGCACGACCTCGCCGACGCATGGCGCCGCGCCCGACTCGTCACCCTCGTCGGGCCGCCCGGCGCGGGGAAGACACGATTGGCACTCGAAGCTGCGGGTGACTACGACGACATCGTCTGGTACGTGGACGTCGAGCACCTCCCGGCGACAGAACCCCTGGCTGCCTCGATCCTCGACACCGTCGCGCCGGCGTCACGCTCGGTGGACGCGGCCGAGGGCCTCGTCGAGCGGCTCGGTGAGGCGACCGGCCTCCTGGTGCTCGACGGGTGCGAACGCCGCCTCGCAGAGGTGACGACTCTCGCGCGGCGTCTGCTCGCGACGTGCCCAGAACTCCATCTCCTGGTCACGAGCCGCGAGCGTCTCGGCGTTCTCGATGAGGCGCTGATCCCGGTCGGGCCGCTTCCCCCGGGCGAAGCACTGACCCTGCTCAACGATCGAGCTCGGCTGGTGAACGCTCACTTCACCATCGCGGCGGCAGATGAGATCCGCTTCAACCGGCTGTGCGATCTCGTGGATCGCCTGCCCCTCGCGCTCGAGCTGGTCGCCCGGCACCTCAACCTGCTCAGCGTCCGCGAGTTGACCAGCCTCGTGGAGGCGGATCTCGGCCGATGGGCGGGGCGATCCGCCGGCGGACGCGACGGGCTCTGGCTCGCACTCGACACGAGCGTCGCGACCCTCTCCGAGGATGAGCGCCGGGTCATGCTCGCGTTCGCCGTGATGGTCTCGGACGCGGATACGGACCTGCTGGCGGCGGTGGTCGATCCCGCGTTCGGTGGGGATCTCCATGAGGTCGTCGGACGGCTCGTCGACGCGAGCCTGCTGCAGGTGCGGAGCGCGGTCAGCTCGACGCGCTGTCAGCTCCTTCGCACCGTCGCGGTGCACACGCTGGAATCCGCCGCGCCAGGAGCGGCCACCGAGGCCAGAGCCCGCTACCGGAGCGCGGTGCTCGATCGAGTCGACACGATCGTGCCGCGACTCGCATCGCCGCGGCGCACCGAGGCGCTTCGCGAGCTCGACCGCGAGATGCCTCACGTGCGTGCCGTGTTCGGCGAGCTGTGCACCACCGGCGGCGACCCGGGGGTGGCGCTGCGAGGACTCGACGTGGCGACGCGGTTGACGGATTACTGGCTCGGCCGCCGGCCCGCCGAAGGTATGGAGTGGCTGACACGGCTGATCGCCGCCGTGGACCCTCCCCCACGTCTGCGCGCCGAAGCCATGCTCAGGGGCGGCCACCTCGCGTACTGGCTCACCGAATTCGCGCAGGGCGCTGCACTGGCGTCCGCGGCGAGAACGCTCTTCCACGAGCTCGGCGACTCGCTCGGCGAGGGACGCGCGCTGCGACGTCTGGGAGCGATCGCCGCTGCGACCGACGACCTGACCGCCGCGCGTGGCTTCCTCGAGGAGTCACTGCATCGGCTCGATGAGGCAGGTGTCGAGTCGGAGACGGGGATCACGCTCCTGCACCTCGGATCGCTGCTCGCCGATGAGGGGGACGTCGAGGCTGCACTGCCCGCGCTTCGGCGGGCCCTGCGGATCGCGGCCGACGGCGGCGATCCCCTGGCGCGCGGGCAGGCGCTCACCGCCATCCTCCTCGCGGAATGGAAGGGAGGTGACCTGGAGGCCGCGCTGCTCTCCGGGGAGGCCGCTCTCGAATTGTTTCAAGAGCTCGGCCACCGGACCATGGAGGGAACGGTCGCGTATCGCCTCGCCGCGGTGAACCGCGGTCTCGGCCGGCGAGACGCGGCGCGGTCCAACGCCGAGCGAGCCATCGAGGCGGGGACGGATGCAAGCACTCGCACCACCGTCGCCCTCGGCCACCTCGGCCTGGCGCGGCTCGATATCGATGAGCGAGCGCTCACCAGCGCGACGGCCCACCTCGAGGCGGCGCTTGCAGGCATCGATCCCGCGGCCGATCGCTGGGTGCTGGTTGAGGCACTCGAAGGCGTCGCGAGACTCCTCGTGCTGCTCGGCCGCCAGGGCGCGAGCCGGCTCATCGGTACCGCCGCCGCGATTCGCGGTGAGATCGGCCAGCCCGTCCCACCCACCGACACCGCCGACCTCGCCGCGACCAGGTCGGCGACCACAGACCGACCTGAGGACGCGGTCACCCCGATTGCGTCGGCGGTCGACGCGCACCGGGTGGCGACCGAGGCTCTGCGCGCAACGGCCCGCGCCCTCTCGCCCTGACCTGCGATCAACCTGCGATCGGCACGCCACACCGTGGGCCTACAGCGTTCAGCCCGCCCATCGAGGAGCTCCCGTGATTGGACACATCGATCGAACCCGCGCCGTGTTCGGGATCGTGACCAGCGCCGCGGCCTGCGCCGCCATCGCGGCTTGCGGCGCTGCAGCGCCGAACGGATCCGTGAACATCCCCACCCTTCCGGCCGGGCTCGCCTCGACGCTGAACGGCCATTCCGGGCCCACCAGCGGCAACCTCGGCGACACACTCTCCATGGTCGACATCGGCGATGACGTCGCGCATGTGACCCTGCTGAAGGTCTTCGACCCCGCGACCGGATTCGACCCGAACAACACCCCACCTGACGGCACGCGCTGGGTCGGCTTCGAAGCGACCATCGTCGTCGACGGGTCCAGATCCGGCCAGGATGCCACCGCTGTCGACGTGGTCGGCTCCGATGGTCAGACCTACGGTGCCGATACGGCATATGGCCTCAGCAATTTCGACGGGTGCACCAATAGGGGCGAAGGCGACACCGCCCCCGGCAAGACCCAGACGTTCTGCTGGGCCGTGGGGCTGCCTCCCGGCGTGACGGTTGCGAAGGTCGCCTACAGCACCGAAGGGGTCGACGGCAACGCGCCGGCCAAGCTGTTCTGGACCGTCTCGAGTTCGGACCAGGCCACGGCACCGACGCCGACCGCGACACCGGCGCCGACCGCGACACCGACGCCGACGGCAACACCGACGCCGACGCCGACAACAACACCGACGCCGACCGCGACACCGGGGCTCTCCTCCACCGGAAGCGCTGTCTCATGACCGCGCTCGTCGAGCGCTGGACCGCTCGCATCCGTGCCGCGTTTCGCCGTCGACGTCGACGGCCGAACCACTGACGCAAAGGAACCGCGAGTCGCACCTCGCGGTCCCTCCGTCACATACGGGGCTGGGCTATGCGCTCAGCCGACCGACCCCTTGCCGGAGCGGGTGCATGTCACGTGGTAGAGCAGTGGTCCCACCGGCGCGTTCACTGCCGGGTGAATGTAGTCGGTTCCGAACACCACCCCGCACGCGAGGAAGAAACCACCGCCTGTGAACTTGCGCTGGACGTTCACCTGCGTATCACTGCGCGTGTACTTGAAGAGCGGCGAAGGCGCGATGAAACATGTCCCCCGCGGTGCAGGAGTACTCGAACCACTCCTTCGCCTTGCCCTTGCCGGTGGTGAAGCCGATCGACTGCGTCTTGGTGAGGCTGATCCCACCAACCTCGGACACGTAGAAGATCTTGCTGCAGTAGTTGCCCGGAGCGATGGCGCAGGTCAGAGAGAACCCGTTGGGGCGTCCTTCCGCTCCGCGCACCGTCGACCCGCTTGCGGCACCCGCCGCTGTGGTCATGCCGACGATGGCCAGAGCTCCGACCACCCCCAGCAGAATCCGCTTTTTCACGATCGTTCCCTCCACGGAAGCCGACCTCCAGGTGGGTGTCCAAGAGGCCCCCGCTCGGGCCGGGAGTCCAGCAAGCCTGACGGGCATGGGTTGGGAGACCGCGAGTCACGCTTCGCGGTCTCCCTGACCCACTTCAGTCGCTCGGAATGCCGCTCGTGGGAGGCGTCGACGCCGCCCCCGAGTACGTGGTGATGGCACCGCTCGCGGTGTCATCGGTGGTCTCCACCGGTCCGAGCGTGGTGAGGTTGCCGGTCGCGTCGACGGTGACCATCTGCACGCCCGTGAACCCGCCGTGATTGCCCGATGAATACGCATACGGAGTCAGGCCCGGTCCGTCGGTCCAGTGGCTGCTCTGGACCGCGGCGACGATGCTCGCCCGGGTCGGGTTCTGCCCGGCTGCCTTGAGCGCCTGCACGAACGTGTACGCCTCGGCCATGCCGTATTCGACGTTGCCGTCCCAGGGCAGTGACGGTGCGTAGGTCGCCTCGATGCTCTTGAACGGCGTTACCCACGGGTGGCTCGAGTCGGTCAGCAGGGGCAGATAGGTGTCACTGATCGTGCCTGCGATGAGCCCTGCGGGGAGCTTCTTGCCGAGCGCACCGCCGGTGAGGATGCCCGCGAGGGTCGGGGGATCAGAACCAACGTTGCTCACCACGAATTGCGCGTGGTAGTTGAGGCCGGCGGCACTCGCCTCTGCGATCGCGGTGAAGAGCGGCACCGAGAAGCTCACGATCACCTGGACCCCCTGTGCCTGGAGACCGGCGATCGCCGCTCCCACCGCCATGGCACCGGCTGCAGTCGGCGTGTAGTACGCGGGCGTCGAGTCGACGTTCAGACCCTTGCCCTGCAGCGAATCCATCACTCCCTGGAGGCCGTCCGCGCCGAACTCGTCGTTGGGACCCTGCAGGAAGAAGCCGACCTTCTCGCTTCCGAACTTCTGCACGATGTACTGCCCGAGGATCTTTCCCTCGATGGTGTAGTTGGGTTGCCATCCGAAGGTGTCCGGGTACTGCGACGGGTTGTTCCAGCAGTTGCAGCCCGATGCGACGAACAGGTCGGGTACGTGCGACGAGTTGATGTAGCTGACCACCGACAGGTGCGTGGGCGTGCCCAGCGCCTGATACATCGCGAAGACCTGTTCCTGCAGGATCAGCTTGTGGGTCTGGGTGGCGGTGCTCGTGGGGTTGTACTGATCGTCCAGGTAGATGTAGTTGATCTTCCGGCCGTTGACGCCCCCATGGGCGTTCACGTACTTGAAATAGGCGTTGGACGCGGGCGCGATCTCCGAGTATCCGGGAGCCGCCGGACCGGTCAGCGGCTGCGTGCTCCCGATTGTCACCTGGGATGCGGTGACCCCCGGTGCCGACGCGATGTTCGCGGTGCCGCCCGAGCTGGAGCTGCCGCAGGCCTCGGTCAGCAGCGCTGCCGCCCCGCCCACGGCGGCCACCGCCCAGGTCCTCGATCTACTGATCTCTGGTCGCATGCCTGTGCTCCTTGTGTGTGTGGATACGTGTTGCCGGTGTCATTGAGCCGGTGTCTCCGGTGCCGGGAGCGCACGTGCGCCGCGGTTCGCGCGCAGCATCCGCGTCACCCCATGGACGATGGATGCGACCCCGCCGGCGATTCCTCGCGGAAACACGAGGATGGCCACGATGAGGACGACGCCGTAGATGGCGAGGGGCACGTTGTTGGCCACATTGCTCGAGAGGTTGAGGCTGCTCGCGAGGCCCCCCGTCCACACCGGGAGATACACGAGGATGAACGAGCCGAGCACCGCGCCGCTGAGGCTCCCGAGACCGCCGATGACGATGGCGGTGAGCAGCGACAGCGAGAGGTTGAGCGTGAACCCGCTCGGCGACGTGACCGTCACCCAGTACGCGAACAGTGACCCGGCCAGCCCGGCGCACGCGGCGCTGATCACATACGCCATCACCTGCGTCCGCGCGACGTCGATGCCGGACAGCCGAGCTGCGACCTCGTTGTCGCGCACCATCCGGAATCGTCTCCCGGTGGCGCTGCGCACGAGGTTGGCGAGCATGAAGAACGTCAGCACGGCGGCAGCGAGCGTGATCCACGCGAGCCACTGCTCGGGTGCGAAGTCCGCGCCGAGGAACGCGGGTGGCGCGGGGGAGGGAACGCTCAGCCCCTGGTTGCCGCCGAAGATGCTCGCGAAGTGCGAGGGCACCTGCGGCAGCGCGACCGCGAGCGCGAGCGTGGCGCCGGCGAGGTACGGCCCTCGCAGGCGCGCGCCGGCGATCCCGACGATGGCACCGGCGATGCCCGTGGACACGATCGCGGCGAGCACCACGAGGATGAGCGGCAGGGTTGCGTTCCACGTGAGCAGCACCGACGTCGTGTACGCGCCGATCATCATCAACGCGCCGTGGCCCAGCGAGACCTGGCCGTTGATGCCGGTGAGGACGGTCAATCCGGCGGCCGAGATCGCGTAGATCGCGACCTCGGTGACGTTGTAGTTCGTGTACGGATCGAAGACGAATGAGGTGAGCAGGAGGAGCACGATGGCGAGCGCGATGAAGAAGAGGCCGTGGCGCGCGAGCGTTGAGCGGCGTATCACCGTACTCACACCTGCCGCTGCCGCCCGAAGCTGAACAGACCCTGCGGGCGGAGCATGAGCACCACGATCAGAATCACGAACCCGCCGAGTGGGGCGAGATCCGAGCCGACGTAGCCGCTGACATAGCTGAGCGCAAGTCCCACACCGACCGCTCCGGTCACGGCGCCGACCGGGCTCTCGAGGCCGCCGATGATGGCACCCGTGAACCCGAAGACGAGCACCTCGTCCATGTTGCTGGGATACAGGTAGACGGCCGGAGCGGCAAGCATGCCGGCGAGGGCGCCGAGCAGCGCTGCGAGTCCCCATCCGAGCGTGAGCATCCTGCCGACGCGGATCCCGAGGATGCGCGCGATCTCGGGGTTGAACGCGGCGGCACGCATGCGCAGCCCGAGCGTCGTGCGCTGAAACACGAGGAACAGCAGGAGCATCGCGATGAGCACCGCGCCGATCGTGAAGAGATCGAAGGGCGAGACTTCGAGCGATGTCGACCCGGCGACGATGTCGATGTTGGAGACGGGCACCGGGAAGGATTGCGTCTGCCCGCCGAAGAGCATCGGCGCCAGCGCCTCGAGGAGGATGAGCACCCCGAGGCTGAGGATCACCGCATTGAGCGGCGGGCGCGACTCCACCGGACGCACCAGCACCCGCTCGGTCACCGCGCCGAGCACCATCCCGGTCGCGAGCGCAACGATGAAGCCCAGCCAGTACGGTGCCCCGTGCCGGATCACGACGAGCGCGATGTACGTGGTGAACATGGCCATCGCGCCCTGCGCGTAGTTGATGATCCGGGTCGCGCGCCAGATCATCACCAGGGCGAGCGCCACGGCCGCGTAGACCATCCCGTTGGTGATCCCGTCGACGGTGTAGATGACGAAGAGCCGCACGGTCAGAAGCCCAGGTACGCGTGGCGCAGGGCGTCATCACCGGCGAGCCGCTCGGCAGTGTCCCGCAGCTCGACCTTGCCGAGCGAGAGGACGACCGCCTGGTCCGCCACGGAGAGCGCGGACCGTGCGTTCTGCTCGATGAGCAGCACGCTCAGCTTCCGTTCGATCACGAGCACGGCAAGCCGCTCCATGATCTGCGCGAGCAGGCTGCCGGCAAGCCCGAGCGACGGCTCGTCGAGGAGGAGTGCCGTCGGGCGCGCGACCATCGCTCTGCCGATCGAGAGCATCTGACGCTCTCCCCCGCTGAGGTTCGACGCATGCACGCCTCTGCGCACCCGCAGCGGCGGAAACAACTCGTACGCCTCCTCGATCGCGACCCGCTGATCGGCCCGATCGTGGCGCCAGAGACCGCCGAGGCGGAGATTCTCGTCGACCGTGAGCTCGCTGACAATGCCGTGCCCCTCGGGGACGTGGCCGACGCCGAGTCGTGCGATCGCCTCCGGTGACCGCCCGACCAGTTGGTGGTCGTCGAGCATCACCGACCCGTTGCGAGGCTTGACGAGCCCGGAGATGGTCCGAACCAGGGTGGTCTTGCCGGCCCCGTTCGCTCCGAGCACGGCGGTGATGCTCGCGTCGGGCACCGACAGCGACACCTGGTCGAGCGCCACGACGCCCCCGTAAGCGACCGTCAGGTCGCGAATCTCAAGCATGGGCCACCTTCTGCCCGAGATACGCGTTGGCCACGTCGTTGTTGGCTCGGATCTCGTCGGGAGGTCCCGACGCGATCACCTGCCCGAGGTTGAGCACGGTGATGGTGTCGCTCACCGCCATCACCATGTCGACGTGGTGCTCGACGAGCGCGATCGCCATCCGGCTGCGCAGCGAGCGAAGCAACTCGATCAGCTCATTCACGTCGGGCGCCGAGAGCCCGCTCGCGGGTTCATCGAGGAGCAACAGCGACGGGCGCGCCATGAGCGCGCGGGCGATGATCACCCGCTTCTGGACGCCGTGCGGCAGAACACCCGGCAGCGCGCCTGCGCGATCTGCGACCCCGAGCTCCGACAGGTTCGCCATCGCCTCGTCGCGCAGGGTTCCGGTGCGCACGTCGGCGCTCGGGAAGGCGAGCATGTCAGCCGCCAGGCGGGTGCGTGACGGGGCGCCCGCGATCACGTTCTCGAGCACGGTGAGCGTCGGCCAGAGCCCGAGCCCCTGGAGTGTCCGGGCGATGCCCATATGAGCGAGGCGCTGCGACGGCTGGCCGAGCAGGGACCGACCCTTGTACGTGATCGTCCCCGCCGCCGGCGTGACGAACCTTGACACCGCGTTGAAGAGGGTGGTCTTGCCGGCGCCGTTCGGCCCGATCACCCCGACGATCCGGTTGGCGTGAACGGTCAGTGACACACCGTCGAGGGCGACGACGCCCTCGAAGTGAACGTCGATTCCGACGACCTCGAGCACGACCGGAGGCGCGCCCGGCGCATGTGCGGACACGCTATAGCGACCCGTTCATCCCCATGTGTGCGGGAGGGTACAGCGATCGCGCCACCTCCGCCAGGCTCCTCGAGGATGAGATTTACAGGGCCGCGATCACTCCTCGGCACCGAGGAACCGCCCGATCGCGGCCGCCGCGTCCTCGCTGGTGGCGATGGTGTAGTGGTTGGCGTCGATGTCGACCGCGTGCGCTCCTGGAACCAGGTCGGGAAAGCGGTCGCGATCGCGAGGCGTGAGGATGAAGCCGGTGCCCGGGAACATCTCCCGGGTGGCGCGCATGAGCAGCACCGGCATGGTCAGCGACTGCCACAGGCCGTAGATCCCGGCACGATCGCCGAAGGCGAACGCCCCGGCGCCGAACATGCTGTCCTCGATCACCGCCGCCCGGCTGGTTCGCGCCGTGAAGCCGCCACCCTCCACCGGTTCGAGCTCGTAGCGGAAGTAGCGGTCCCAGTACCCGCTCCAAGGATTGATGATCCCGACGCTCCGGAGGCCGTCGAGATACGCCTCGACGGACGGATACACGGTGCCGAGACGCGCGATCGAGGCGCCGATCGGCGCCGCCGTGGAGGCGTCGGGGACGCCGCAGAGGTCGACGAGCACCATGCGATCGATGCGGGTCGCGTCCTGCGCCGCGGCCGCCATGACCACCGCTGCTCCCATCGAGTGCCCGATGAGGGAGAACGAACCCGCTTCCAACCGGTCGGCGATCTCGAAGATGTCGGCTGCGTGGTTGACCCAACCGTACGTCCCGGGCTGCGTGACGTCACTTTTGCCCCGACCGCGCAGGTCGATCGCGACCAGCTGCACCGTCTCGGGATCGAGCCGGTCGCCGAGGAACTCGAAGCTCATCAGATTCGCGGAGAGCCCCGGGATGGCGAGCACCAGCGGCGCATCGCGAGAGCCGTGGCGCCTGGCGTGCAACCGACCCGAGCTGAGTTGCAGGTCGAACTCCGCCGTCGCCACGCCCGAATGGTGCCACAGGCGCGGACGAGGGTTCGACGGCTACGCGATCAGTGCCGCCGCCACCAGCTCGAAGACCTTGATCACCGTGCACGACCCGCCGCGATGCTTCGCCTCGTAGAGCGCGGTGTCGGCAGTTCCCTGAACGAGGCCCGTGTCGGAACCGGGATCCGCGACGCAGCCGCCGATGCTCACGCGCGGACTCCCGCTCGGGAGGGCGATGTGGCGGAGCTGTTCGTGAATCCGGTCCCCGAGGCGCTCGACTGCATCGGCGTTCGCATCGAGCATGAGGATGGAGAACTCGTCGCCACCCACTCGGGCGACGGTATCCCCCCTTCGCGCGACCGCCGCGATGGCGGCGGCCACCGCGACGATCACGGCGTCGCCGGCAGGGTGGCCGAAGGAGTCATTGACACCCTTGAGGTCGTCGAGATCGACCGCCACGAAGGCAAACGGGAGCCGGTCGGGCAGGCGCGCAAAGGCGCGCTCGAGTTCACGGCGATTGGCGAGCCTGGTCAGCGGATCGGTCAGCGCCTGCTCCTCCAGGAGTTGGTGGGCGGACGCGTTCGCGAGGGCGAGCTCGGTCAGGCTGCCGAGCAGTCGCAGGCGCTCGAAGAGACCGGGCTGGATCCCCTCACCCCGGCCGGCGGCGGTGAGGATGCCGGTCACGCGCCCGTGCAGGGTGATCGGGACATAGGCGCCGTGGGTGACCCCGAAACGATCGAGGACGTCGCGCACCTGCGGACCACAGGCGTCGAGGTCGATGGGGCCGTTGACGGCCTTCCCCGTCGCGATCACCTCGCGCGCCATCGGGTGCTGATCGATGGGGACGCGCACCTCGATGGCGGTCATCCCCGTCTCATCACTGTCCGCGACGATGGTCAGACTCTCCCCGCCCACCCCGAAGTACTGCGCTCGGCGGGATGCCGTCGCGCTCGATGACGCCAGTTCCGCGGCAAGCTTCGTCGCACTGTGGATGACGTCGGCCGGGTCGAGCGACGAGGTGAGCGAGCGGGTTGCCTCGGCCACGACGGCGCTCTGGCGCGCCCCCTCACGCGCGTCGTCGACGGTCGATTGCAGCCGGTCCCGAAGCCGATGCGCAGCGAGGCTGATCATGATGAGCAGCGCCACCCAGAAGACGAGCAACCGTGTCAGGACGATGGCGTCGTCATGGTTCGACAGCCCGATCAGCCCCTGGGCCAGCCCGATCGCGGGGATGAGCACATAGGACTCCCACTGCCTGCCGTAGAAGGCCGAGAACAGAAGCGGCAGCAGGAGCAGCGACCCGAGCCCGGTCGACGTCGCGGCCGAGTGGATGAGGCAGCCGATCGCAGCGGTGACCAGCAGCATCGGCACGATGCGGAGCCACCCTGGTGCTCGGTCCCACGGTGTCGCCCATCGAACCAGCCCCACGGAGCCCGTCAGCGCCAGCCCCGCGACGAACCATCCGGGCCGCTCGGGACCCGAAGGCACCGCGACGCTGACGAAGGCCAGCACGAGTACACCACCAAAGAGCAGCAACCCTTCGCGCGGGCCCCGCGATCGTCTCGAGCCTGCGGCGATGGTCTCGGCGCGCACAGCAAGATGGTAGGGAGAGGCTTGTGTCTGCCTAAAGGTCTGGGCTCGCTTGTTACCGGGTCGCATCACGCTGCGACAGGCGAGCGCGCACTCCGGGTGATCCGGGACGCGTGGGGGGCAGCCTCTATCATTCCGGCCCAAGGCAGGGTGACTGGTCGACGTTCTAGGCCGCCCAGGTTGGGGCCGGCGCTGCGTTGACGGGGCTCGTCTTCGTCGCCCTGTCCATCAACCTCAAGCAGATCCTCGCCGGCCCGGGCCTGCCCAGCCGCGCCGCGGAGGCGATCATCCTGCTGATGCAGCCGGTCGTCCTCGGCGCCATCGCGCTGGTCCCGGGGCAGTCCAACGTGGCGCTCGGGGTCGAGGTGCTGGTCACCGGAGCCGTGACCTGGACCCTGATCTCGCGGATGATCTACCGGGCGCGAAGCGCTCTGGCCACCCTTGCGATCTCGAAGGTCGCGATCCGCGTCGTCTTCGCCGAAGCTGCGACCGTCGCCACCCTGGTTGCGGGGATCATGCTGGTTGTCGGGGCATCGCAGGGACTGGATGTGCTCGCCGCCGGACTCATCGTCTGCCTCGTCGACGGCGTCCTCGACGCGTGGGTCCTCCTGGTCGAAATCCTCCGCTGACGGCCGTCAGCGGATCGCGACCAGGACCCGGTTGGCGAGGTGCTGCCAGAGGGTTCCAACCTCGACAAACCCTGCCGAGAACAGCGCCGACCGGTGGAACTCATAGCTGTGAGCCTGGTCCTCGTGGGGATGCGCGTGCCATCGGTGATCACGCTCCGCCACCTCGCGCGCGAGCCCGGGCTCCGCGACCGCGGCCGCCCACCAGTCGTCGTAGTCCTCGGCGCCCTCGGGAGCGGGCGGCCACTCCGGTCGCACCTCGCGCGCTCCGATCGCGATCGTCCGCTGATCGTGATCGAAGTCGAGGCGGTCGCCGTCGAGGAACACGCCACCCGGGCGGAGGACTCCGGCGAGCGCACGGTAGAGATGGACGAGTTGCTCGAGCCCCAGCCAGTGCAGGGCGGTGGTCGAGACGGCGGCGTCGTAGAGGCCCGGCGACGGCAGCTTGCTCACCCAGTCGGCGCGAAGATCGGCGTCGACGAACTCCAAGCGCCCGTAGGTGGCGAGCGCTCCGCGACCGATGGCGAGGAGCACCGGGTCGGCATCGATCGCGACCACCGTCGCACCAGGGATGCGGTCGACAACACGGGCTGCGAGGGACCCCGGCCCGCATCCGAGGTCGAGGACGCGCGGCTCGGGTCCGGCCATCGCCGCAACCGCGTCGGTCATGGCGGTGAACCGCTCCTCACGGTCGGGGATATGGCGCTGCTGCTGCGCGTCCCATCGGGCCAGCCAGCTCGCAAAATCAACGGTCGCGGATTGCGTGCTCATTGGGCGGTAGCTGTATCACATCACCCAGGCCGCACCGCGGGCAGCGTGACGGTGATCGCCGTGCCCTCCCCCTCGGTGCTCGTCGCGGTCACACCGCCACCGTGCGCCTCCACGACATCACGGACGATGGCGAGCCCGAGCCCGGAACCGGTTGACGAGGCTCCCTTGACGAATCGGTCGAAGACCCGGGGCAGCAGGTCCGGGGGAATGCCCGTTCCATCGTCGCTGACGGTGAGCCGCACGAATCCTTCTGAGGCAACACCTGCGACGCGGATGGTGCCGCCCCGCGGCGTGTGAGCCAGCGCGTTGCTGACAAGATTACCCAGAACTCCGCGGATCCTTCCGGGATCGGCGTCGAGCGCGGGCATGTTGGCGTCAAGCTGTTCGACCAGGCTTACGCCGCCTGCTCTCGCCTCGGCCGCGAAGGCTCCCAGCGTCTCGTTGACGAGGACGGCAACCTCGATCGGCTCGCGATGGAGCCGCAGCGCGCCACCCTCCGCAAGGGTGAGCGTGCCGAGGTCGGTCACGAGCATCTCGAGCGACTCGGTGGCGCTCACAATCGGGGCCATGTGCTCGGCGTCCGCCGGGTAGAGCCCGTCAGTGATCGCCTCCGCCTGACCTCTGATGATCGAGAGCGGTGTGCGCAGCTCATGAGCGATGTCGGCAAGCACCGAGCGGCGTCGCGTCTCCTCGGCTTCGAGGCGGCTGCTCATCTCGTTCATCGCACGTGCCAGGGAGCGAAGATCCGACGGCCCTCGGACCGGCACTCGGGTGGAGAGGTCCCCCGCCTCGATGCGATGAGCACCCTCGATCAGCGCGCCGACCGGAGCCGCGAGGCGGCGAAGCACGAGCACCGCGACGACGATGGCGACGCCACCGAGCACCAGGGCGGTGACCGCAACGGCCGTGCCGAACGCTGCCGGGTGGACGGCGCCGAACGCACTGAGCAGGAGCCAGACGACGCCGAAGATCGCGCTGAGAAACACCAGGCCGATGAGACCGATGAAGCATCCGATTCGCCGGGCAACCCGCCGGCCGTGCCGGCGCCAGTTCGGAGCGCCGGTCCACGGCGGCGGCTGACCCTCCGGCCACCAGGGTGGGCGGCCGTCACCGCCGCCTTTTTGCCACGGCTGCCCCGACCTCATGCGTCGCCGTCCACGAGGCGGTAGCCCACACCGAAGACCGTCTGCAGGTGTCGTGGTGAGCGCGGATCCGCCTCGATCTTCCTGCGGATGTTCTTGATATGCGCATCGATCGCACGCTCGTAAGACTCGACGGCGACACCGTGCACCGCATCGAGCAGCTGCCCGCGCGTGAACACGCGGCCCGGTTGCCGGGCCATGTGCACGAGCAGTTGGAACTCCGTCGCGGTCAGCACGGCGGGACGGCCGTCGACCTGCACCTGCATGCGCGGTGCGTCGAGCACGATCGAGTCGCCGACTCGGATCACGTCGTCGTGCATGGCGGCCGTCTGGGCACGACGCAGGACCGCGCGGACTCGAGCGACGATCTCACGTGCGCTGAAGGGTTTGGTGACGTAGTCGTCCGCCCCGAGCTCGAGGCCGGCCACCCGGTCGGCCTCATCGGCTCGCGCCGTGAGCATGATGATGGGCACGTCACCGGCGCGCCGTATGGCTCGCGCGACATCGAGCCCGTCCATGCGGGGCAGGCTCAGATCAAGGATCACAAGGTCGGGACTCCTGCGTGCGAACACCTGCAAGGCGTCCTCGCCGTTGCTCGCGGTCATGACCTCGAATCCGGCGCGTTCGAGATAGTCCCGCACCAGGCGGACGATCGCCGGTTCGTCGTCGACGATGAGCACACTCGTCATTGCTGCGTGATCGTAGGGGCGACGCGGGGCGGCGAGCAGCCGCCGCCCCCCGCTGCCGTCAGACCGATTGCGATGCTGCCGTGGTGGCCTCAGGCTCGGAAGCCCGGTGGCCCGCGCAGCCGCCACCCCAGGCCTTGTCATGAGCGCCGAATGGCCCCGGGCCGAAACCGTGCCGGTTCCAGCGGCGCGGCGAGAGCCCGAGCACCCGCGGCAGGGCAAGCGTGCCGACGAAGGTGATGGCGATGAAGCCGGGGTTGCGGGTGGTGATGCCCACCGCGGTTGCAGCTCCGATTGCGACGAGTCCCCAGGCGGTGCGTCCTGCACGATACATGTCGATCTCCTTGTGGAGGGTGAACGGTATGTGCCTGACGATCGCGCCCGGATGTGAACCAGGCGTGAAGACGGGACGGAGGTTTCGAGCTGGTCAGCCCGTTGGGCGGCCGTGTCCTCGGCGGGCGCGCCTGACCGCAGGACCGTGCCGACGCCGTACGCTGTCCGACGACGTGCCGAGTCCCATCGCAGAGACCCTGGCGGTCGCGCTCCTGGTGGCGACCCTCGTATGCGCCATCGTCCGTCCACGAGGATTGCCGGAGGCCGTCATCGCCGTTCCGGCCGCCGGTCTCCTGCTGGCACTCGGTGTCCTGCCCCTTGGACAGGCGCGCGCGGAAGCCGGAAGTCTTGGCCCGACGATCGGCTTTCTCGCCGCCGTGCTCGTGCTCGCCAACCTCTGCGACCGCTACGGCCTGTTCGAGGCGGCAGGCTCGTGGATGGCGGCCGGATCCCGGGGCCGGCCGGTCACGCTGCTCGCGTTCGTGTTTGGGGCCGCGAGCGTGGTCACCGCTGTGCTCAGCCTCGACGCCACCGTGGTGCTGCTGACGCCCGTGGTCTTCGCGACCGTGGCACGCCTCCGCCTTCGCGCGAAACCCCACGTGTACGCGTGCACGCACCTCGCCAACTCGGCATCGCTGCTGCTTCCCGTCTCGAACCTCACCAATCTCCTGGCGTTCGGCGCCAGCGGGCTGTCGTTCGCGCGGTTCGGCGCAACCATGGCGCTGCCCTGGCTGGCGGCCATCGGGGTCGAATGGCTCGTGCTTCGCCGCTTCTTCTCAGGCGACCTCGTCGGCCGCGGCGACACCCGCACGATCACACCGCTCCCGGTTCCGGTCTTCGCCGCGACTGTCGTTGCGCTGACCCTGGTCGGGTTCTTCGTGACCTCCGCCCTCAACGTCAGCCCCGCATTCGCGGCGGTTGGCGGCGCCGCCATCCTTGCGATGCCCGCAGTGGCGAGCAGGCGGGTCACTCCCCGCGAGGTGGCCACCTCCATCGACGTTCCCTTTCTCACCTTCGTGCTGGCGCTCGCCCTTATCGTGAAAGCCATCTCGTTGCACGGGCTCGGCGCGGCTGTGACCCACCTCATTCCGGGGGGTGCCGGACTCGGGTCGCTCCTGGTCATCGCCGTCGTTGCGGCCGTGCTTGCCAACCTCATCAACAATCTGCCGGCCGCCTTGCTGCTGCTCCCCGCGGTGTCCGGCGCCGGCGCCGGACCGGTCCTCGCAGTTCTCATCGGCGTCAACACGGGGCCCAACCTCACCTACGTCGGGTCGCTCGCCACCCTGCTCTGGCGGCGCGTCCTCATCCGACGCGGCGAGGAGTTGCCGATCACGGAGTTCCTCCGCCTTGGCGCGATGACCGTGCCGCCGGTGCTGGTCACGGCGACGGTGGCGCTGTGGGTTTCCCTGCGGTTGGTGGGTTAATGGCGCCGATGCATGTCGTGCTCTGGGTGGTCGAGGGAACCTGGGAAGGCTGCGTTGACGCCGCGCAGCAGCGCTTCCCCGCCGATTCGCGGTTCACGCTGCTGCATGTCACGCCGTCGGACGTCGCCGAGGCTGCCGGCGCCGCTACCGCTGGATTGCTCGGGCGCGGCTTTCCCGGAAGGAAGCCGCCGCCCCGCTATGACGACATCGCCGAGAGCGAGGCGTCCCAGCTGCTTGCCGCCGCTGCGGCTCGCCTTGGCCGAGCCGACGCTGAGTTGATCAGCCGGCGTGGGCGCGTCGAGCGTGAGGTCCTGCAGGCGGTCGCAGCGGGCGTCGATGTGCTCGTCGTCGCGCGCGATGGTGACCACTCGCGGCTCGGCCCCAGAAGCCTCGGTCACGCGACCCGCTTTGTCGTCGACCATGCGCCCTGCGCCGTGCTCCTGGTCTGGCCGGACGAGTCACCGGGCCTTGAGTCAATCCCCGACCCGGGGCATGGACCGCCACCGCATCCACCCCATAGTTGACCTCAGTCAGCCGTCTTGTCCAGGACCGCGCGAACCCACGCCTGCGCTCCGATCTGCATGGCGTCCCATGGACTGCCGAGCGGGGGTGTGTAGGAGAGATCGAGCTCGCTGACGGCGTCGACGGTCATCTCATTGAAGATGGCAGTCGCGGCGATATCGATGCGCTTCGCGACCTCGGCGTTGCGGTGACCGAAGAGCTGGACGCCGAGGAGCCGCCCGGTCGTCCGGTCGCCGGTCCAGCGCATCGCGATCCGGTGCGACCCGGGGTAATACGCCTTGTGATCATCGGCTTCGACCGCCAGGGTCACCGGGTCGAACCCCGCGGCCACGGCCTCGTGATCGCGCAGCCCGGTGCGCGCCGCGGCCATGTCGAAGACCTTGACGACCTGTGTCCCGAGGCTCCCGGCATATTCGCGCCGCCCCCCGAGCGCGTTCTCCCCGGCCACCCGGCCCTGTTTGTGCGCCGTCGTTCCCAGGGGGATGTACGTGGTGCCGAGCAGACGGTGATGAGTCACCACGCAGTCCCCCGCCGCGTACACCTCCGGCAGGTTGGTCCGCATCGTCCGGTCGACGTCGATCGCGCCGCGGACGCCGAGTGTGGCGCCAGCGGCAGCCGCCAGGGACGCGTCCGGGCGCACCCCA
>DAIQQM010000055.1:0-15781 GCA_036786805.1 Candidatus Dormiibacterota bacterium
GCGGCCCGCGACCTCGAGTTCGAGCGTGCCGCGGAACTGGGCGATCGTCTGGTCGAGCTGCGCCGGCGGATCGAGGGCGAGGAGGAGCCGGAGCCGGCCCAGACCCACCGAGGCAGGGGGCGTCCGGTCCACTCGCGATAGCGACCGCCTTGACCGAGCGTACATATGTTCGGTAGGATTCGTCGCCCATGGCCATCGACCTGCAGCGTTCCGCCCCGCGTTTCCACTACGTCTGTTCCGAGTGCGGGGCGGAGGCGCCGAAGTGGCAGGGGCGCTGCTCCGCCTGCGCCGCCTGGAACAGCCTGAGCGAGGACGTCGTGCGCCTGCCCGGACGCCGGCCCGCGGTCGTCGCCACGGCGGGCAGCCCCACGTCCCTGGAAGCGGTGATGGCGGTGCCGGCGCAGGTGCTGCCAACCGGGTCGTTGGAAGTCGATCGCGTCCTGGGAGGGGGGATCGTTCCCGGCAGCGTCGTGCTGCTCGGTGGTGACCCTGGCATCGGGAAGTCCACGATCGCACTGCAGCTGTCCCACAACTGCGGCGATGAGGGTTCACCGGCGCTTTACTGCACCGGCGAGGAGTCGCTCGAGCAGCTTGCCCTGCGAGCTCGGCGGCTGTGCTGCACCGGTGCCAGGGTTCGCCTGCTCGTCGAATCCGACGTCGACACGGTGATCGCCACGATCGAGGCGGAGCGCCCGTCGCTCGTCGTGGTCGACTCGGTGCAGACGCTCCGGGACGCCGGCGCGCCTGGTCCGCCGGGGAGCGTTTCGCAGGTTCGCGCCGCGGTGCTGCGCATGAGCGAGGTCGCCAAGGCCACCGGGGTCCCCGTGCTGCTGGTCGGGCACGTTACCAAGGAGGGGGCCATCGCCGGGCCACGCACCCTGGAGCACATGGTCGACGTGGTCCTGTACCTCGAGGGGGAGCGGCTCGGCGAGCACCGCATGCTCCGCGGGATCAAGAATCGCTTCGGGGCCACCGGCGAGGTCGGGCTGCTCACCATGGAGCGCGATGGGATGCGCGATCTCGCGGCGCCGAGCCGTGGGATGCTGGACGCCGCGTCGCTCGGCGAATCGGGGAGCGTGCTCGCGATCACCTGCGACGGCCTCCGGCCCATGGCGGTGGAGGTGCAGGCGCTGGCCGTGGGGTCTCCGTTCGAGTTCCCTCGGCGGACGGCATCGGGCTTCGAATTGAACCGCCTGCACCTGATGCTTGCCGTCCTCGCCAAGCGAGCCGCCATCGCCGTTTCCAAGCTCGACGTCTTCGTCAACGTGGCGGGCGGGATCCGGCTCGCCGATCCGGGCACCGACCTCGCGGTGGCCCTCGCCATCGCCGGATCGGCGAGCGATCGCGCCGTGTCCCGTCACTGCGCGGTGATCGGCGAGCTGGGCCTCGGTGGTGAGGTCCGGCGGGTCTCGCGAACCGAGGTGCGCCTCGCGGAGGCCGCCGCCGTGGGGATGGCGGCGGTGATCCTGCCGGACAGCTACCGCGGAGCGGTCCCGGACGGCCTTCGTTGCAACAGGGTCTCCAACTTGATCGAGGCGGTTGCGCTACTCGGGTGACCGTCGTGTCGCGCCGCCCTTCGGCGCGAAGATCGTGTGGTTCAATCGCTGAGATGCACACGCATGCCGATCGGACCATCCGACGGGCGCGGAATCTCTCGCGGATTATCGGCGCCGGCATCGGTTTTGTCTTCGGCGTGCTCTACGGCGTGTTCGTCCTCTCGGGCACCCCTGGCGTGCTCACCCAGAACACCACCATCGCCGGGGCGTCCCTGCTTGCCGCCGGTGCGGCGGGTGCCGCCTCGGTGGCGCTTGCGGCACCACTCCTCACCGTTGACCCGTACCTCTGGCTCGAACGCACCCTTGACGAGGCTCCGGCGGGGCAGATCGTCGGCGCCCTGCTGGGCCTCATCGCCGCTCTGCTGATCGCCACGTTGGTGGGCGTCCTGCTCAACCCGCTGCCCTACGGCCTCGGCGTCCTGCTGTCGATCAGTCTCGCAGCCGTTCTCGTATACGTCGGCGTCCGCACCGGGAGCCGCCGCCGGGACGCGCTCGGGGTCGTCTTCGGCCGCTCCGCTCCGGTGGATATCGACGAGGGTCCCGGGCCGCTCGACGGCCAGCCGGTCATCGTCGACACCAGCGTCCTCATCGACGGCCGCATCGTCGACGTCGCGGCGGCGGGATTCGTGCCCGGCCGCCTGCTCATCCCCGGATTCGTCCTCGAGGAGCTCCAGCGGGTGGCTGACTCGGCCGACCCCTTCCGCCGCCAGAAGGGCCGCCGGGGCCTCGGGGTCGTCGACGCCCTCCAGAAGGCGGAGGATGTCGTCTGCGAGCTTGTCGATCTCGATTTCCCGGGGACCCCTGATGTCGACGCCCGCCTCGTCAAGCTCGCCCGCGCCCGCGGCGCCGCGCTGATGACCCAGGACTACAACCTCAACCGCCTCGCCCAGATCGAGGGGGTGCGCGTCCTGAACCTCAACGACCTCGCCAACGCGGTCAAGCCGATCGTCGGCGCCGGCGAGAGCATGGCGATCACCATCGTCAAGGAGGGCAAGGAGCCGCACCAGGGCGTCGGCTACTTCGAGGACGGCACCATGGTCGTCGTGGAGAACGGGAGCAGCCGCGTCGACGAGACCGTCACCGTTACCGTGACCACCGTGCTCCAGACCACCGCCGGCCGGATGATCTTCGCCACCCTGGCCGCCGACGATTCGACCAAGCCTCGGGTGCTGCGACCGGTTCGCGCCAAGGTCGCGCAGCACTGAGCAGCGCGATCATCGTCCCCGCGTTCGGTCGCGGGGTCCGCACGGGGGAGGACAAGCTCTGGGCGGTGGTGTCCGGCCGCCCGGTGCTCGCGATCACCCTGGGGTCGGTGGCCGCGGCGGGCTGCTTCGACCTCGTCGCGATCGCCGCGCCGGCAGCTCGCTGGGACGCCATCCGGGGCATCGCCGCCGATGTCGGCCTCCGCAACGTCGTGCTCCTCGAGGGCGGCGCACGCCGCCAGGACAGCGTTGCCGCGGCCATCGGTCGGTGCGACGGCCATGCGTGGATCTCGGTTCACGACGCCGCACGGCCGCTCACGCCCCCCGAGGTCTTCCGGGCGGTGCTCGACGCCGCGCGCGCTGATGGAGCGGCGACCGCCGGGGTACCCTGCGTGGACACTGTGAAGCAGGTGCTCAACGGCCGGGTCGCGGCCACGCTCGACCGGGCCTCGATCATCGCGGCGCAGACGCCACAGTCGTTCGGCGCAGGCCTCCTGCGCCGGGCACACGTCCACGCGGCGACCCAGGGAATCGGCGCCGGCGATGACGCCGCGCTTGTCGAGGCGCTCGGCGAGCCGGTCACCGTCGTCCCCGGTGATCCCCGCAACTTCAAGATCACGTTTCCGCAGGACCTGGTCCTGCTCCGCTCGCTACTCGAGGAGACCCGATGACCCCGCGGATCGGTCATGGCATCGATGCCCATCGCTTCATCCCCGGACGGCCGCTGATGCTCGGTGGCGTTCTAGTTCCGTACGACCGTGGCCTGCTCGGGCACTCGGACGGTGACGCCGTCGTCCACGCGCTCGTCGACGCCATCCTCGGCGCCGCGAGCCTCGGCGACATGGGCAAGCACTTCCCGTCGAGCGATCCTCAGTGGAAGGACACGTCGGGCTGCGAGTTCCTGCATGTCGTGGCCCAGAAGCTGCGCGAGGAGGGCTGGATGATCGCCAGCGCCCACGTCATCGCGATCGCCGAGGAGCCGCGCCTCTCCGATCATCTCGCGGCGATGTCGGATGCGATGTCGAAAGCCCTGGGGCTCGAGCGCGGGACGATCGCCGTGGGCGCGACCACCACCGACGGCATGGGATTCTCGGGAAGGAGCGAGGGGATCGCCGCGTCGGCGACGGTGTTGCTGGAACGGCGGTGACCCTCCTGCTGCACGACACGATGAGCCGCGAGCTCGTCGCGGTGGAGCCCATCGAACGCGGCCACGTCCGCCTCTACACCTGCGGCCCCACGGTCTGGAACCGGGTGCACATCGGCAACTTCCGGACGTTCATCTTCGAGGACGTGCTGCGGCGCTGGCTCGACCGGCGTTTCGCGAAGGTCACGCACGTGATGAACCTCACCGATGTCGACGACCGGATCATCAAGAACGCGGCGGCCAGCGGCCACTCCCTCGATGAGGAGACGGCGCAGTGGATCACCGCGTTCGAGGAGGACCGTGACACGCTCGGTATCCGGCCTGCGCACCACTATCCCCGCGCGACCGAGTACGTCGACCAGATGGTCGACCTCATCGAGCGTCTCGAGCGGACCGGCGCGGCCTACCGGGCCGACGGCAGCTACTACTTCCACATCGCGGCGTTTCCCGCATACGGGCGGTTGAGCGGCGCGAGCGCCGAGGGCCTTGTGACCGGTGCGAGCGGCCGGATCGACGCCGACGACTACACCAAGGAAGACGTGCGGGATTTCGCGCTCTGGAAGGCGGTGGGCCCCGACGAGATCGGCTGGGATACCCGAATCGGACGGGGGCGTCCCGGCTGGCACATCGAATGCTCGGCGATGAGCATGACGCTGCTCGGCGAGAGCTTCGACATCCACTGCGGCGGGGTGGACAATATCTTTCCGCATCACGAGAACGAGATCGCGCAGTCGGAGGCCGCGACCGGCAAACGCTTCGTGCGCATCTGGTGCCACAGCCAGCACCTCCGCGTCAGCGGTGAGAAGATGGCCAAGCGGCTGGGCAACTTCGCCACGGTGCGCGAGGTGCTCGATGAGGGTGCCAGCGCGGCCGCGCTGCGCTACCTGCTCGCGGCGCGCACCCACTACCGCAAACCGCTCGAGTACTCGGACGACCTGCTCGCCGACAGCAATGTTGCGGTGCAACGACTTGTCGACTTCCAGACCCGTGTCGCCGGGCTCCGAACCGTGGAGGAGGAGGGCAACGAACGCGACCACGCGGTCCTCGCGTCGGTGCGCGGCATGCGCATCGGCTTCGATGAGGCGATGGACGATGACCTCAACCTTCCGGAGGCCATGGGCATCGTCTTCTCCGGGCTCCGTGACGTCAATCGCATCCTCGACACCGGCGGGGTCAGCGCGGAGACCCAGCGCACACTCCAGCATCTGCTCGACGAGATCGACGGAGTACTCGGTGTGCTCGCGCTCGTCACGCGCGATCGTCAGGCGGCGCCGGATGCCGAGGAGCAGCGCTGGCTCGATGAGCGCGCCGCCGCACGCGCCGCACGCGACTTCGCGCAGTCCGATCATCTGCGCGTGCAGCTCGCAAGTCGCGGCATCGAGGTCGAGGACACGCCCCAGGGCCAGCGCTGGAAGCGGATCTCGCCGCGCCGCGCCTGACGCCGTGGACATCCTGTACGGCCGCAACCCCGTGCTCGAGGCGCTGCGCGCGGGGCGTACAGCGCGCAAGATCGTGGTGGCGAGTGCGGTACGCCCCGAGGCGCGTCTGACCGAGATCCTCGAGGTCGCCGCGGCGCGGGACATCGTTGTGGAGGAGGTGTCGCGCCAGCGGCTCGACGACATCGCGCACACCGAGCACCATCAGGGCGTTGCGGGGTACTTCCACGCGCGTGCCGCGCTCACGCTCCATGACCTGCTCGATGACGCCCGCTCTCCGGCGCTGCTCGTGGTGCTCGACGGCATCCAGGATCCGCAGAACGTCGGCGCCATCGCGCGGAGCGCCGAGGCGTGCGGCGCGGACGGCATCGTCGTCCCACGCCACCACGCGGCACCGCTCACCGCCGCGGCGGTGAAGGCGTCGGCCGGTGCGACGGAGCACCTGCCGATCGTGACAGTGCCGAACCTCGCCCAGGCACTCGATGTCATCGGCGCCGGCGGGATATGGCGCGTCGGCCTCGATGCGGATGCGCGCGATCGGTATGACTCGGTGGATCTTGCGGGCCCGACGGCGATCGTCGTCGGCGCTGAGGGCGCGGGGATGCGCCGCCTGACTCGCGAGCACTGCGACGTGCTCGTTTCGATTCCGATGATGGGACACGTCGCGTCACTGAACGCGGGAGCCGCAGCCGCAGTCCTGCTCTTCGAAGTGCAGCGGCAGCGCGGCTTCGCACCCCGTTGAGGCGGCGAGGAGCCGGCGCATGCGAGCGCTGATCGTCGACGGGTACAACATCATCCACGCCTGGCCGGCGCTGCACGCGACGCTCCGTGAGCGCGGCCTCGAGGATGCGCGCCGCCAGTTGGTCACCGCGCTCGCGGAGTATGCGTCGCAGACCGGGATCGCGGTCACCGTCGTCTTCGACGCGCACGCGCGTCCGGGAG
Source organism: Candidatus Dormiibacterota bacterium (assembly GCA_036786805.1). Taxonomy (GTDB): domain Bacteria; phylum Chloroflexota; class Dormibacteria; order Aeolococcales; family Aeolococcaceae; genus Palsa-851. Next base: position 6,281 of record DAIQQM010000055.1, read on the forward strand.
CAATCCCGTCCACCGAGAAGCTCGACGGGGTCACCGTGCTGTTCGGATCCAAGCGCGCGACGGCGGACCACGTCATCGAGCGCGCGGCGTACCAGGCCGCCCAGCGCGGTGAAGGCGCGGACGTGGTGGTGGCGACCGATGACCGCCTCGAGCGCGATGTCGTCGGTGCGATGGGTGTCGCGACCATGGGCGCTCGCGCCCTCGAGGCCGAGGTCGCTCGGGTTTCGGGTGGCATCGATGCCGAGACCCGGCGCATGCGTGACGACAGCCGGCGGAGCACCCGGCTCGAGGACGGCCTCGATCCCGAGATCCGCCGCCGCCTCGAACGCATCCGTCGAGGCGAGGACCGATAGGCTAGCGGAACCATGCTGGACTCGCCGTTGCTGCGCGCCAACAGCGTGCGCTACGCCGGCGCGACCGCGAGCGCCGTGGGCATCCAGGCGCCGACCGCGGGGGTCACGTTCCTTCCGGCGATCATGGCGTCCATCGTCGGTGAGGCGGGGCCGCTCGCGTTCCTGCTCGCCTTGGGTGCGATGCTGCTTGTGTCGTACGCCTTCGTGGTCCTGGCTGCGGACTTCGCGTCGGCAGGCTCCGTGTTCGCCTTCAACGGCAGGGCGCTCGGCTACAGCTACGGGTTCATCTCCGCGTGGATGCTGCTCGGTGTGTACATCGCGTACTCCTCATCCATCTACGCGAGCAACGCGAACTTCATGGAGAGCCTTGCCCGTTCGGCGCATCTGACCGTCGCATGGCCGGTCTTCGCATTGATGTTCTGGGCGCTCGCGCTCGTGCTCGCCTACCGCCGCATCTCGGTGTCGACCATGCTCATCTTCGCGCTCGAGGGCGTCGCCATCGTGCTCGTGGCGATCGTCGCCGTCGCCGTGCTGGTGCGCGGAGGATCGGGCGGCCACGACGTCTCCGGCGCGCCCTTCACCGGCGGTGGCGTTCCGATTGCGACGATCGGCCTCGGAGTCATCTTCGCGTTCACGGGGTTCTCGGGCTTCGAGGTCTCGGCAACGCTCGGCGAGGAGGCGTCGCGCCCGCGGCGCGTGATCCCGGTGTCGATGGTCGCCGCGCTGCTCGTGTCCGGAGGCATCTATGTGCTGCTGTCGTGGGTGGAGACCATCGCCTACCCGAGCGCCGGCGCACTCGCGAGTCAGTCGGTGCCGCTGGTCGACATCGCCGGCCGTTACGTGACGCCGGCGATGGGCACGCTCGTCAACGTCGCCGCGTTGATCAGCGGCATCGGCGCGCAGCTCGCGACGGTCAACGGCGCCAACCGTCTGCTCTTCTCGCTCGGACGGGACGGGTTCGGTCCGCGATGGCTGTCGAGCGTGCACCGGCGCGAGCGATCGCCGGTGGGTGCGCTCGCGGTGGTGGGGGTGGTGAGCCTCGCGGCGGTGGTGCCGTTCATGCTCAACGGGACGAGCCCCATCGACGCGTTCTTCTATCTCGCAACCTACGGCGCCGACCTCATCATCATCGCGTACCTCCTCACCGCGGTCGCCGCGCTCGTGTGGTCGATCCGGCGGGGGCAGACACACGCGAGGCGCATCGCCGGCCTGGCGGCGGCGATCGTGGTGATGGCGTACATCATCAAGGGGACGGTGTACCCGATTCCGGCGGCGCCGTTCAATGTCTGCATCTACGCGGCGGCGATCACCATCGCCGCCGGCGTCGCCCTGCTCCTGCTGCCGCGGCTGCGTGCAAACCTCGCCCGCTCGCGGCTCCTCGCCGCCGCTCCGGCAAACTGATCGTGACGGCGGCCGCACCGACGACGCTCGTGCCGCTGCGCGATCGCATCGAGGCGGCGGTCGTCGCATATCGAGACGACGAATGCCTGGTGCTGCCCGACGCGACGCTCACCTATGGTGAGCTCGACCGGTTGACCAACGCGACCGCCAACGCCCTGGTCGAACGCGGCGTCCGCGAGGGGAGCGTGGTCATGACCCTCTGCCACAACGGCGCCGCGCTCGTCGCCACCTGGTTCGCCTGCATGAAGATCGGCGCGGTGTTCGCACCGCTCAACGCATCCTTGTCGGGCGATCCGCTGGCGCATGTGATGTCACTGGCGCGCGGTAAGGCGCTCATCTGCGACGCGGCGCTCGCGTCCCCGGCGCACGCCGCCTCGCGGGACGTCTCGACCCTCACCGTCGCGCTGGTCGCGGGGGCGCGATCGCAGGCGGGATTTGCCAGCCTGGACTGGGCGGTTGCCGCCGCAAGCACCGCCCCGCCACCACCGCCGGAGGCGAATCCGGCGGCGCCGGCGCGGCTCATGTTCACCTCGGGGACGACCGGGCACTCCAAGGGAGTGCTCTGGAGCCGGAACGCCGAAACCCTCCACGCGGTCTGCTACGGCGACGAGCTGGTGCGCACCGCACGCGGCGAGACCGTCTACACGTGCCTGCCGCTCTTTCATGTCACCGCGCAGGGAACGCTGCTCGGCACCATGCTGCGCGGCGGGCGCACCGTCGTCGACCGCCGGTTCGAGCCGCTGCGCTTCTGGTCGCGCACCCGGGCAGTCGACGCCGTCTTCTTTCCGTACGTGGGGACGATCATCAGCACACTCATGGCCCGCGCGCCGCGACGCGCCGACTCGGACAACCCGGTCCGGCGCGCCATGGGGAGCGCAACGCCGGCCGGCCTCTGGCACGCGTTCGAGCGCCGGTTCGCGGTGGTGCTCGAGGACGTCTGGGGGCAGACAGAGACAGCGTCCTGCTGGACGCTCGCCGGTCCGGCTGGTCCGGTCGCCGGCACGGTCGGTGTTCCGTGTGACCGCTTCGAGGCACGGATCGTGGGTCCCCGGGGCGGCGGTGCGCCTCCCGGCGAGACTGGTGAGTTGTGGATCCGGCCCCTCGAGCCCCACGTCATCTTCGAGGGGTATGTGGGCGACGCGACGAGCGGGCCGGATGCGACCGACGGTGGCTGGTACCGCACCGGCGATCTGCTCTCTCGCGATGCGCAGGGCGTTCTGAGCTTCCACGGCCGTCTTCGGGAGGCCATCCGCCGCCGTGGCGAGACGATCGCCCCGGCGGAGATCGAGGTGGTTGCGCTCCGGCATCCTGCGGTGCACGAGGCTGCCGCCGTCGGCGTTCCGGCCGACGACGGCGTCGAGGATGAGATCCTGCTGTGCGTGGTCCTCTCCGAGCCGCTGGCGGTCACGCCCGCGGACCTGCACGCCCACCTGACGCGAGCGCTGCCGAAGTTCATGGTCCCGCGCTTCATCCGGATCGATGCCGAGCTGCCCAAGACGGCCACGACGAGGATCCGTCGCGTCGTGCTGCGTGACGCGGGGCGCAGCGGGGCGTGGGACTCGCGTAGGGGCCGCTTTCACCATGGCTGACCCCGGAGCCCGCCGTGTCGTCGTCACCGGCATGGGCACCGTCTCGCCGGTGGGAAACAGCGTGTCCGAGAGCTGGGACTCGCTCCGCGCCGGGCGTGGCGGCATCGCCCCCATCACCCACTTCGACGCGTCGAAGCTCCCGGTACGCATCGCCGGCGAGGTCAAGGGCTTCGATGCGGGCACGATCTTCGGCACCAAGGAGGCGCGCCGGGGCACGCCGCACGTGCAGTTCGCCATGGCGGCGGCGCGAGAAGCGGTGCTCGATTCGCGCCTCGACATCGGCGCCATGTCGACCGAGGTCGGGGTCCTCATCGCATCCGGCATCGGCGGCCTCGAGGTGATCGAGAAGACCACCCGGGTCCTCGACACCGACGGCCCGCGACGGGTGTCCCCGTTCGCTGCGGCCATGGCGCTCGTCGACATGGCGCCGGGCATGGTGTCGATCGATCTCGGCGCGCGCGGGCCGAACATGGCCGTGGTGAGTGCGTGCGCCTCGGGCGCCGACGCGATCGGCCAGGCCGCCAACTGGATCCGGCAGGGGGACGCCGTGGCCGTGCTCGCCGGCGGCACCGAGGCCGGGATCACGTCGACCGGGATCGCCATGTTCGCTGCCGCTCGCGCCCTCTCCACTCGCAATGACGACCCGGCGCACGCGTCACGACCGTTCGAGCGGGACCGCGATGGGTTCGTCGCCGCGGAGGGTTCCGCCGTGCTCGTGCTCGAGGAGCGCGATCATGCACTGGCGAGGAGCGCGACGATTCACGCGGAGCTGCTCGGCTATGCGGCGTCGGCGGACGCGTACCACATCACGGCTCCGGAACCGAGTGGCGACGGCGCCATCCGCTGCGTGCGCCGCGCGCTGGAGCGCGCCGGTGTGCGCCCCGAGGACATCGAGTACATCAACGCCCACGGCACGGGCACGCCGCTCAACGACCTTGCCGAGACGCGCGCCATCAAGCACGTGTTCGGCGCATCCGCCTATTCCGTCCCGATCTCGTCGACCAAGTCGATGACCGGGCACATGCTCGGCGCCGCGGGCACGTTCGAGGCGGTGGTCACCATCCTGGCGATGCGCGACGGGTTTGCTCCGCCGACGGTGAACCTGGAGAACGCCGACCCGGAGTGCGACCTCGACTACGTGCCCAACAACGGCCGTGCCATCAGCGCGCGACTCGCGATGACCACGTCGTTCGGATTCGGCGGCCACAACGCGTGCCTGGTGTTCGCGGGAGGACCGAACTCGGCGTGAGCGACGCCTTCGATCTCGCCGTCATCGGGGGAGGGACGGCGGGGCTCGTGGCTGCCCAGACCGCGGTGCAACTGCGACGGCGCGTGCTCCTGGTCAGCGACGGGCCGCTCGGCGGGGAGTGCACGTGGAACGGGTGCGTGCCGTCGAAGGCGCTCATCGAGGCGGCGTCGGTGCATCACGCCGCGGCGAACGCGGCACGCTTCGGCATCCGCGTCGATGCGGTGCGCGTGGACTTTCCGGCCGTCATGGAGCACGTCCACGACGTCATCGAACAGATCGCGCGTTACGAGGACGAGGCGCACCTCGAGGCAGCGGGTGTCGTCGTGCGTCGCGGTCGCGCGGCGTTGGTGAACGCGCGCACCGTCGCGGTCGGCGACGACCGCTTCACCGCCCAGCGCGTGCTCGTCTGCACGGGAAGCCGGCCGGCGGTTCCCGTCATCGACGGGCTCGACACTGTTCCGTACCTCACCAACGAGACCGTGTTCGAGCTCCGCGAGCAGCCGCAGCGTCTGCTCGTGCTCGGTGCCGGGGCGGTGGGTCTCGAGCTTGCCCAGGCGTTCGTCCGGCTCGGCACCGAGGTGGACGTCATCGATACCGCAGCCCAATTCCTGGCGCGCGAAGACCCCGACATCGCCGCTCTGATGCGCGGCATCCTCGAGTCGGAGGGGATTCGTTTCCACCTGGGCGCTCGGCCGGTCCGAGTGGGCGGTACCGACAGCGGCATCGAGATCGCCCTGCGCGGTGCGACGGGAGCGATCGTGCTGCGTGGCGACCACCTTCTCCTGGCGACCGGGCGGGAGCCGAACGTCGAGGGGCTTGGGCTCGAAGCCGCCGGGGTGCGCCTGGGTCCGCAGGGGATCGCCGTCGACCCGCATCTGCGCACGTCGGTGCGGGGTGTCTTCGCGGCCGGCGACGTCACCGGGACACTGCCGTTCACGCATGTGGCCGCGTACCAGGGGAGGCTCGCGACGCACAACGCGCTCGGCCGCCGGCAGGCGGCGTCGTATCGCGTGGTTCCGTGGGTGATCTTCACCGAGCCCGAGATCGCGCACGTCGGGCTCACCGAGCCGGAGGCGCGGCGCGCGCACGGCGACGGCGTGCGAGTTGCGTCGCTGCCGTTCACGGCGGTCGATCGCGCGGTCATCTCGCGGCGGCCGCATGGTCTCATCAAGGTCATCACGTCGGGCCGCCCGCTGCTCGGCCATGCCGGTGGAGGCGCCATCCTGGGCGCGCACATCGTGGGGCCCGGCGCCGGCGAGCTGATCCACGAGTTCGTGGTCGGCATGCAGGTGCGTGCCTTCGCGGGAAGGCTTGCGCAGGCGATGCACGCCTACCCGTCGATGTCGGTCGGTGTGCAGCAGGCGGTGGCCAGGTTGTTCGAAGCCGGTCGCGCGACCGCAGGCGAGTCGCGCGAGGAGCTTGCCTCCGATGACCTCAGTCGGAGGCCGACACCACGCGGTCCAGCGCCGCCTTGATGATCCCGTAACACTCGCAGGACACCGATTCGAGGCCCTCGCGGTCGGATATGGTGACCCGGCCCCGGTGATACCGGATCAGCCCGGCGGACTGGAGCAGGCCCGCGGAAAGCGTCACGGTCGCCCGCCTCGAGCCGAGCATCTGTCCCAGGAACTCGTGCGTGATCGGGAACGTGTCGGTGCCGACGCGGTCGTGGCTCATGAGCAGCCAGCGGCTGAGGCGTTCCTCGTTGGAGTGCAGCCGGTTGCACGCGGCGGCCTGGGAGATTTGCCCGAAGAGGGCCTGGACGTACCGCTGCACAAGCGCGCGGAATTCCGTCAGGCGCTCGAGCCCCCTGATGAACTCGCCCGCATCCATGCGAAGCGTGCGGCCGCCGACCTGCGAGATCGCGCGAACGGCGAGCGAGCCGCCGGACACGAGCGGCACGCCGACGATGCCCTCATTGCCGATGGTCGCCACCTCGACGATGTTGCCGTCGGCGAGTGGGGTGACCAGCGAGATGACCCCGTCGACGGGAAAGTACACGAACGGGATGGGCTGGCCCGGGTCGAAGAGGACCGTCTTGACCATGAGATGCGCAGGCCGAAGATGCTCCATCAGCGACTCGCGCTCCGCGTCCGGTAGCGATTCCAGCAGGTGGTTGCCTGCCGACGCCGTCTGGGTAGCTGCCTTGGCCATCAAACCGGCTCGAGGTTACCGCAGATGCGCTCGCGCGGCAACGCGGGCGAGCACCCATGGGAGAATCGGTGGCCCAGCCGATGTAGCTCAGGGGTAGAGCAACCGCCTTGTAAGCGGTTGGTCGGGAGTTCGAATCTCCCCATCGGCTCCGGCACTTGAGGAGGTGACATGGACGCAGATCTGGTGAACCAGGTGATCGACGTCGCGCAACGTGTCGTTGCGAGCGGAGCCATCTCGGCGAACGGGCACGGCAACGTGAGCATCCGCGTCCCGGGAGCCGACGAGATGTACTTCACGGGGGGTTCGTCGCTGCGGAACCACCCGGCATCCGCGGTGGTTCGGGTCGGGCTCGACGGCACGCTGCGCGAGGGCGAGTTGCCACCCGTCCAGGGAGCGGTCGTGGCGATGCACACGGCGATGTACGCGGACAGCCCCGGGGTCGGCTGCGTGCTGCACACGCACTCCCCATACGCCACCGCGTTCGCGGTCGCGCATCGTCCGATCGGATGCTGGGTCGAAGCCCTCGCGATGTTCGGGTTGGCGAGCGGTGTGCCGGTCGCGGACTATGGTCCACGCGGATCCGACCAGGCGGTCGCCAACATCAGGGCGGCCATCACCCCCGGCGTGCCGGCAGTGCTGCTCGCCAATCACGGCGTCCTCGTGTTCCATCGGACCCCGGACCTCGCCATCCTGGTCGGCGGCATCGTGGAGGAGGCCGCACAGGCGGGGATCAGGTCGGGAAGCATCGGCGGACCCGTCGAGATCCCGGAGGACCTCCGTGCCGCGGCGCTGCAGCGGGCGATGACGTTCGAGGCGAGAGGAACGGCGCGCGTCTGACGTCAGCACGAGGCTGCACCAAGGGTCGATCAGCTCAGCGGTCGGGGGCTCCGCGCCGAGGCCGATCGTACCCGAGCGCATATGACGCCTTAGACGATCATCCCTTTGCGCGCGGCGGGCGGGCCCGGGCCATCTATCCCATCGACGATCCGGCGGGCTCAGGGTCGTCGATGATCCAGCCTGCGGCGGCAAGCTCCGCGATCTTGTGCGCGAAGCCGTCCTCCTCGACGCTCGGAAGCACCTCGGTCGCGGCGCGCATGACCGCTGGATCCATCTCGCCGATGGAGTAGCTCCGGCCGGTCACGCGAAACATCGCCACGTCATTGGGCATATCGCCAAAACTGATTGCGGCCGGCGGCGCGACGCCGAGTGCATCGAGTGCGCGACGTGTCCCCGTGCCCTTGTCGACGCGGTCGGCGGTCACATCAAGAACCGTCGATCGGCCGACGTGGCTCAACGCCGCTGATTCCGCCTCGGCTGCGACAAGGGTGGCGATGCGGTCGAGATCGCCGTCGCGGTGTCGCACCGCCATCGTGCAGCAGGGTGTCTCGGCGAGCACCCCGCTGTCGACAACGACACGCGTGGGGCCGTGGGGCTGTGTGGGGCTGAGGCGCCAGTACTCGTCGGTCATGCGCCACAAGGATCCGTCGTAGCTCGCGACTCCCGCACCCGCGTGGACGGCGATCTCGACGACTCGGCGGATGGCATCCGGTGGCATCACGTCCATCCAGGTCACGGTCTTCTGCGCCGAGCGCCACCCGATCGCTCCCGAACAGCAGACCGCCATCGCGGTGCGCCGAGCGAGCTCTTGAAAGTGCTCCAGCCCCTGGGGTGTCCTCGCGGTCGCGATCACAAACGCGATGCCGGCCGCCCGGACGAGGTCGAGCGCCCCGAGCGTCGCGGGCGAGATGGAGAAGTCGGAGCGAACGACGGTTCCGTCGAGATCGGTGACCACGGCCTCGACCCTCACGACGAGCCCCATGATCGCTTAGCCTTGCCGGCCCGCGGGAGGCCGCCGCCCGCGGCCGCAGGGGCGGCGGGTGCCACCGCACCCGCCGTGAGGCAGCCGCTACATGGCCGTGACACGAGTGGCGGACGTCCCGCTATGTCGCGTGACCAGACTTGAGGCATGACCTTTCCTGCATCTGACGCGCGTCTCCGGAAGACCTCCCGAGGTCGCCGATGAGGGTGGTGAACGGGCTCGCGGACGAGCTCTCCGAAGCGGACCTGGCGGTATTCGGGATCGAGGACCGCGAGGACATGGCGGCGCAGCCCGGTCTCGTCTCCGCCGATTCCGGGCTCGACGCCCTGCCCGATCGCGAGGCTTTTCTGGCCGAGGCGGCGCGTCACGTCGCGCACGCCCGTCGCAGCAAGCACCCACTCTGCTTCGCGCTGATGGCCTTTGACCACGGCACGGACGGCGACGGTGTCGAGGGGCACATCGCGGAAGAGGCGTTCCTCAGTGAGGCAACGGCGCGATGGCGCGACGTGCTCCGCGAGGAAGATCTCATGGGTCGCTGGGGTGAGGATGAATTCGCGCTCCTGCTGGTGAACTGCACCACCGTGAGCGCGGTCCATCTCTGCTGGCGGCTTCGCGAGGAGACCCCGGACGGGCATTCGTTTTCGGCCGGCCTGGTGTCCTATCAGGGGACGGAAACCGTCGACGACCTTGTCGAGCGTGCCGAAGACAGCCTCGCTCAGGCGAAGGCGAAGGGTCGGGACAGGACCGTGGCAGAGGGTCTCGTCGACCTCGACTAGGCGCCGCGGCCGCGCGGCGAGTCCACCTCGAGGCGGTGTGCGTGAGCGTCAACCGCCGCCGCTGTTCTTGTTCAAGGTGATGCTGTCCTCCATGTGGACAGAATCTCTGGACTGTTGACTCGGTCAGATTCGCTGACCTACCTCATACGAAAATTACTTC
>DAIQQM010000055.1:15881-17316 GCA_036786805.1 Candidatus Dormiibacterota bacterium
TCTGGACTGTTGACTCGGTCAGATTCGCTGACCTACCTCATACGAAAATTACTTCTTGACCGAGGGCCGGATTCGTGATATGTTTCTTCGTAACGCTTTGAGCCCCGGGGTGAAAGCCCGTCCGGTGGGATCGAGCAAGAGGCATCGTGAAGGTCTTCGTGTGGCGTGATGAAGGCGTGACCGGAGCTGGGATCGCCCATACTGCGGATCGTCCGCGATGCCGTCGCGGCGACTGTGAAGAGTGAGTGCATGACCGACACGCCCACACCGGAAGACCCTCCCGAGCACGAGAAGAGCCGGCTCCGCCGGTTCGAGGAGGCAATCCACGACCGCCTGCTGGCGGCCGAGGTCGCCGCTGAGGAGGCGGCGGGATACGGCTCGCTCACCGCGGCTCGCGAAGCCGCCGAGACCGCAGCCAATCCGGAGCACGAGCTCGGCAGCGACGACGAAGCCGCCGCGACCGACTCCGGTTCCGATCAACCGAAGGAATAGGACACCCCGCCCCGTGTGGTGGGACGAGCGTAATCCGGCCGGGACGATTCGGTCGCTGCTCTTCATGGCCCACCCGGGTCCATCCGTGCTCGTGACGGCGGTGCTGGTGGCGATCGCGGGGCTGGCCGGCCACGCGGTGCCGGATGCAGTCCTGATCCTGCAGTTGATCGGAGCGATGCTGCCGGTCCAGTTCTGCATCGGGGTCATCAACGACGTCGCCGATCTCTCGGCCGACATGGTCTCCAAGCCGCACAAGCCGCTGACGCGGGGCGTGATTGCTCGATCAACGGCCACCGGGGTCGGCATCGTCCTCGGTGCAATCGGACTCGCGATTGCCGCAACTGTGAACTGGGCGACGCTCGGGCTCGACGCCCTGGCGCTCGGTGCCGGGCTCTCCTACGACCTCGGCCTGCGGCGGACGCGCCTCTCCTGGGTCCCGTGGTGGGGCGGGATGGCCGTGCTGCCACTCGAGGGGTACGCGTCGGTCGGTTCGATCCCGGCGCGGCTGTACGCAGTGGTTCCGCTCGCGGGGCTGATCGCGATCGGTCTCCACTTCGCAAATGCGCTGCCGGACATCGACGGAGACCGCGTCGCGGGCCGGTACAGCCTCCCGGTCCTCGCAGGCGCCGGCCGGTCGCGGTGGGCCGGGCCATCCTTCCTGGCGGCCGCAGGGGTGCTCGCCGTCGCAGCGGCAGGACATCTCGGGCAGGTCGGATGGGTCTTCGTCGGTGGCGTCGCGGTCCTCGGTCTCGGCCTGGTGACCGTGGTTTTCAGGCGCTCCCCGCGGCCGTTCCCGATCCTCGCGGTGAGCACCGCGATCTTCGCGATCGCATGGTTGGCGTCACTACCTGGAACCTGATCCCGAGGCGGCGCCTTGGTACCATCGCGCGGCGTGCCCAAGTAGCTCAGTGGTAGAGCAACGCCTTGGTAAGGCGTAGGCCGT
>DAIQQM010000152.1:0-4577 GCA_036786805.1 Candidatus Dormiibacterota bacterium
GATGGCGGGCGAGCTCGTCAAAGCACGGGCCGGCGCCAGCGGAGCACGCATCATCCCCATCGACAGCGAGCACTCGGCACTCTGGCAGTGCCTGCGCGGCGAGGACCCCGCGTCGGTGTCCCGGCTCGTGCTCACCGCGAGCGGCGGGCCGTTCCTCCGCCGGCCGCTCGACACGTTCGCGTCGATCACGCCGGCCGAAGCGCTCGCCCATCCCACCTGGAACATGGGCCCGAAGGTGACGATCGACTCGGCGACGATGATGAACAAGGGCCTCGAGGTCATCGAGGCCCACTTCCTCTTCGACAGACCCTACGCGACGATCGACGTCGCCATCCACCCGACCAGCATCGTGCACAGCTGGGTCGAGTTCCACGACGGCGCCGTGATCGCCCAGATGGGCGTCCCGGACATGCGCGTGCCCATCGCGCTCGCCCTCGCGGACGGGGAGCGCCTCCCCGGCGTGGGTCCACCGCTCGACCTCCGTGACGTCTCGCCGCTCGAGTTCCTGCCCGTTGACGCGGCTCGGTTCCCGGCCGTGGCGCTGGCGCGGGCGACCGGGGAGCGCGGTGGGCTCGCGCCCTGCGTCTTCAATGCGGCCAACGAGGAGGCGGTCATGGCGTTCACCGCCGGGCAGTGCCGCTTCGACGAGATCGTCCCGCTCGTGAGCGATGCGCTCGCTGCCTTCGACGACGGCGACGCTTCGACGCTCGACGGGGTACTCGCCGCCGACGCCTGGGCGCGCGGTTTCGTTCGCGCGAACACCGCCGGAGCGATCGCGGCGCGATGACCCAGTTCCTCATCTACGCGGGCGCGTTCATCCTGGTGCTCGTCTCGGTGATCACCATCCACGAGTTCGGACACTTCCTGGTCGGCAAGCTCTCGGGCATCAAGGTCGAGGAATTCGCGATCGGATTCGGTCCAAAGCTCTACTCGCGAAAGATCGGCGAGACCCTCTATGCGATTCGCGCCATCCCCGCCGGTGGCTTCGTGCGCATGGCGGGCATGCTCGGGCTCACCGGCGAAAGTGATGCGGGAGAACGGAACTTCTACCGCGCGACGCGACCACGGCGGTTCGCGACCGTCTCGGCCGGGATCATCGCGAACTTCGTCTTCGGTGGCCTCATCTTCGCGATCGTGGACATGCAGCCGACCCCGTATGTCTTCGATGCGCACGCGGCGTCGGGTGCGGCCGGCCTGACCTCGGGCGACACGATTCTCGCCATCAACAACTCGACGATCCGGCAGGACAACCTCGCCGACGTGACCACCGACCTGCACAACGCCACGACGGCGAGTCAGGGACACCCGATGACGGTGGAGTATCGCGCGTCCGACGGGAGCATCCACACCACCACCCTCACCCCGAGGCTCATCGTCGCGAACGCCATCGCCGACCAGTCCACGGTCGCGGGCGGCAAGCTGCCGGAGGGCGGCCTCGCGATCACCTCGATCAACGGATCGCCCGTCGGCACCGGTGACCCGGCGCAACTGCTCGGCGGCGGCAGCCCGGTCACCGTCAGCGGGTACCTCGAGAACGAGGACGGATCGCCGTCGAAGTACTTCACCAACGTCACCGTGTCCGGCATCCGGGACGGGTATCCGACCAACAACGCGATCCGCGCGGCGTGGATCATGGGCGTCGTCCCGGGCTTCAACGGCTTGAGCGCGCCGGCGGCCGTGGCAAGCGGTTTCAGCGCGATCCCCGGTTTCGTCTGGGGTGAGGTGACCGGGATCTACGGGCTCATCGTGCATCCACCGCAGGGCGGCATCAACGGCCCGCAGGGGTTCACCGGCCCGGTGGGCATCGCGCAGGAGACCGCGGTCGCGACCAACAACGGATTCCTCGGACCGAACGGTCTGGTGTGGTGGATCGGCTTTATCAGCCTCAACCTCGGCTTCGTCAACATGCTGCCGATTCCGTTCCTCGACGGTGGCAAGTTGCTCTTCATCCTCATCGAGTCGGTGCGCCGCCGCCGCCTCAACCCCAAGGTGGAGGCCGCGATCACCGCGGTCGGTCTGGCGGTGATCGTCATCTTCGCCGTGTATGTCACCATCGGAGACGTGAGCAGGCTATGACCGACTCGGGCTCGCAGATCAAACCGCGCCGGCCGACGGTGCCCGTGCGCGTCGGAAACGTCGTCATCGGCGGAGCCGCACCCATCGCGGTGCAGACCATGACCAAGACGCAGACCGAGGATGCGGCGGCGACGATCGCGCAGATCCAGCGCGCGGCCAAGGCCGGCGCCGACATCATCCGAGTGACCTGCGACACTCGTGATGCGGCGGCCGCGCTGCACGAGATCGTGCGCGAGTCGCCGATCCCGGTGGTCGCGGACATCCACTACGACGCACCCCTTGCGCTGCTTGCGCTCGATGCGGGAGTCCAGTGCCTGCGGCTCAACCCCGGCAACATCACCGACACGGCGAAGGTCGCCGACATCGCCCGCGAGGCGAAGGCGCGCAACGTCCCGATCCGCATCGGTGTCAACGCCGGCAGCATCCCGCAGCGCAAGGAGTTGACGCGAGGACGCGGCGGATCCATCGAGGAGACCGCACAGAACATGGTCGCGGCCGCGCTGAGCCACATCCGCGTGCTCGAGGAGCTCGACTTCCGCGACATCAAGGTCTCGCTCAAGGCGAGCGACGTGCTCACCAACCTCGCCGCCAACCGCGCCTTCGTGGCGCTCGGCAACCGATATCCGCTCCATCTCGGGCTCACCGAGGCCGGCCCGGTGGACACCGGGAGCATCAAGAGCGCGCTCGGCATCGGCCTCCTGCTCGCCGAGGGCATCGGTGACACCATTCGCGTCTCCCTGGTCGGGTCGCCGGAGGAGGAGGTGCGGGTGGCGCGTCAGATCCTCGCCAACCTCCAGGAGAAGGGTGACGGCCCCAACCTGGTTGCCTGTCCCACCTGTGGGCGGCTCGAGATCGACATGATGCCGATGGTCGCCCAGGTGTCCAAGGCGCTCGAGGGCGTGAAGCGCACCCTCACGGTGTCGGTGATGGGCTGCGTCGTCAACGGCCCGGGTGAGGGGATGCACGCCGACATCGGGATCGCGGGTGGCCGCCAGAAGGGCATCTTGTACCGCAACGGCAAGGTGGTCTCGACGCTTCCCGAGGGCGAGCTGGTCGGCGCGCTGCTCGAGGAGCTGCACGAGATCGCCGAGGAGGACGCGCGCCTCATCGCGGAAGGCAAGCCGCTGCCGGTTGGTTTGAGCGAACGCGAGGGGGTCCTCACGTAGACTGCTCGGCCATGGCCGACGAAAAGCGGATCACGGCGCAGAGCGAGGATTTCGACCGCTGGTACACGGATGTGGTTCGTCGTGCCGAGCTCGCCGACTACTCCCCGGTGCGCGGCTGCATGGTCATCCGCCCATACGGTTTCGCGTTGTGGGAGAACATCCAGCGGGCGCTCGACGACATGATCAAGCGCACCGGCCACGAGAACATGTACTTCCCGCTCTTCATCCCGGAGTCGTACCTGCAGAAGGAGGCGGACCACGTCGAGGGCTTCGATCCGCAGGTCGCGTGGGTGACCCGCGGCGGGGGCAAGGAGCTCGAGGAGCGGCTGGCGGTCCGGCCCACCAGCGAGACGATCATCTGCTCGATGTACGCGGACTGGATTCACTCGTGGCGCGATCTGCCGGTGAAGATCAACCAGTGGTGCAACGTCGTGCGCTGGGAGCATCGCACCCGCCTGTTCCTCCGCACCACGGAGTTCCTCTGGCAGGAGGGGCACACGTTTCACCAGCTCGACAGCGAGGCCGCTGACGAGGTCGAGACCATGCTCGACTGCTACCGCGAGCTCACCGAGGAGTGGCTGGCCATCCCCGTGATCAAGGGGCGCAAGACGGAATCGGAGAAGTTTCCGGGCGCGCGCTACACGGTGAGCATCGAGGCGATGATGTCCGACGGCTGGGCGTTGCAGTCGGGGACGTCGCACCACCTCGGTCAGAACTTCACACGCGCCTACGACATCGCATACAGCGACCGCGACAACCAGCGCCAGCATCCATTCCAGACGTCGTGGGGACTGTCGGCGCGAACCGTCGGCGCGGTGATCATGGCGCACGGCGATGACATGGGCCTGATCCTGCCGCCGAAGGTGGCGCCGGTGCAGGTCGTCGTCGTCCCGATCACGCGAAGCAATGACGAGACCGGTGCCGCGGTGGTGGAGGACGCGAGCGCGCGCCTCGAGCGTGAATGCCCTTCAGGCGTCCGGCTGCGCGTCGACCGTCGCGAGGGGATCCGTCCCGGCGAGAAGTACGCGCACTGGGAGCTGCGCGGCGTCCCGCTGCGCATCGTCGTGGGCGCCAAGGATCTCGCCGGAGGCAACGTGACCCTCGTCCACCGCATCGACGGCACGCAGGAGACGGTCCCCCTCGCGGGGCTCGCCGCCGCCCTCCCCGGCCTGCTCGAGGACGCGCAGCGCGCCATCTTCGAACGCGCTCGCAAACGCCGTGAGGAGCGCAGCGTCGACGTCGCCACCCTCGACGAGCTGATCGCCGCATTCGCCGAGCGGCCGGTGTTCGCCACTGCGCCGATGTGCAACACCGGCGAGTGCGAGAACTCGATCA
>DAIQQM010000153.1:0-4539 GCA_036786805.1 Candidatus Dormiibacterota bacterium
AGGTGAGCGTGTGACCACCACGGCGACCCGGAAGGAGCGCGACTCGATGGGTGAGTTCGAGGTGCCGGCGGACGCCTACTACGGCGCCAACACGATGCGGGCCAAGGTCAACTTCCCGATCAGCGACCTCCGGCTGCCGCGCGGCTTCGTCCGCGCCATCGGCTTGATCAAGCAGCAGGCCGCGCTGGTCAATCGCGAGCTCGGGCTGCTCGACGAGGGCATCGCCGGGGCGATCATCCGCGCCGCCCAGGACGTGGTCGACGGCGCCCTGGACGCCGAGTTCATCGTCGACGTCTTCCAGACGGGCAGCGGCACCTCGACGAACATGAACGCCAACGAGGTGATCGCCAACCGGGCGATCGAGTTGCTCGGCGGTGTGCGCGGATCACGCACACCGGTGCACCCGAATGACCACGTCAACCTCGGTCAGTCGAGCAACGACGTGATCCCCACGGCGATCCAGGTGGCCGCGGCGGTGTCGATCGGCGAGGACACCATCCCCGGGCTCCGGACCCTCGAGGCGTCGCTCCGAAGCAAGTCCAAGGAGCTGTGGCCGGTGATCAAGACCGGTCGCACCCACCTCCAGGACGCGACCCCGATCCGGCTCGGACAGGAGTTCCTCGGTTACGCCGGGCAGATGGAGCGCGCGCGGCTTCGCCTCGAGGAGGCGATCGCGGCGCTCGCCGAGCTGCCGCTGGGTGGGACGGCGGTCGGGACCGGCGTCGGCACCCATCCCGAATTTCCTCCCAAGGTCATCGCGCTCCTCGCCGCCGATCTCGGCATCCCGTTTCACGAGACGGGCAACCACTTCAGCGGGCAGTCGACGCTCGATGCGGTGGTCGCCGCCAGCGGCGCCCTCCGTGCCGTGGCGATCTCGCTCTACAAGATCGCCAGTGACCTCCGGCTGCTCGGGTGCGGCCCGCGTGCCGGAATCGCCGAGATCGCCATCCCCTCGGTGCAGCCGGGCTCGTCGATCATGCCCGGCAAGGTGAACCCGGTCATCTGCGAGTCGGTGACCATGGTGGCGGCGCAGGTGATCGGCAACGATGCGACCGTCGCCTTCTGCGCCGCCGCCGGGTCCCTGCTCGAACTCAACGTGATGATGCCCGTCGCCGCCTACGATCTGCTGCAGTCGGCCTCGTTGCTAGCCGCCTCCGCTCGCAACCTGGCGACCCAGTGCATCGACGGCATCACCGCCACCGAGAACGGTCCGGCCATGGTCGAGCGCGGTCTCATGCTCTGCACCGCCCTTGCACCGCGAATCGGGTACGACGCCGCGGCGGCGATCGCCAAGGAGGCGTACAACACCGGCCGGACGGTGCGCGAGGTCGCACGCGAGCGCAGCGGCCTCGACGAGGCGGAGTTGACGCGGCTGCTCGACGCCGAGGCGATGACCCGCCCGGGCCGCGACGCCGGCCAGGCGGGAGGCTGACGTGCCCACCCTCGCAGTGGTCGGCGCGGGCGCGATGGGCGGTCAGATCGCCTATCAGGCGGCGCTGCACGGGTACGACGTCCGCCTCGTCAGTCGCAGCGAGGACAGCCTTCGCGCGGCCACGAACTCGGCGACGGCGATCCTCCGCCGCCGGGTCGAGAAGGGGAAGCTCGGCGCGGAAGCATGCGACGCCGCGCTGGCGCGCGTCACCACGGGCTCGGACTTCGAGGCGGTCGCGGGCGCGGAGACGATCATCGAGTCGGTCGCCGAGGACCGTGACATCAAGCGCGAGGTGTACGCGCGCATCTGCGAGCACGCCGATGATACCGCCATCATCGGCACAAACTCGTCAACCCTGCCTTCGTCGCTGCTCGAGGACTCGGTGACCCACTCCGAGCGCTTTCTCAACATCCACTTCTTCAACCCGGCCCTGCTGATGGCACTGGTCGAGGTGGTGCCGGGGGCGCACACCTCGGAGGAGGCGATCGTCCGTGCCATGGACTTCGCGCGCGCGATCGGCAAGACGCCGGTGCGGCTCGCCCGCGAGGAGTACGGCTTCATCGCCAACCGCATCCTTTTCATCGCCATCCAGGAGGCGATGCACCTCGTGCAGGGCGGCTACATCTCGGTCGAGGACTGCGACCTTGCGGTGCGCAATGCGCTGGGATGGCCGATGGGCCCGTTTCAGCTCTCCGATCTGGTCGGGCTCGACATCGTCAAGGCGATCCTCGACGAGGGCTACAGGCAGACCGGCGATCAGCGCTGGGAGCCGGTCGAGATGCTCAGGGACCTGGTCGCGAGCGGGCGGCTCGGGAACAAGACCGGAGGCGGTTTCCTGACGCCGTCGTCCTGAACGCGGCTTCGGTCAGCCGGCCTCGGCCCGCCGGCCACCTCCCGCGGCGTTCGCGAGCACGACCACGACTGCGCTGACCACCAGCATCGCGCCGAGAATGGCGACGCAGTAGGCGGCGACACTCCCGTACCCGCCGTTCGCCGGATTGAGAAAGGGGTACGGATAGAGGTTGACGATCGCGCCGCGGATGATCGTGTAGACGATCCACGTCAGCGGAAAGCTGAGCCAGAGCAGCCCCTGGCGGAGTCGCAGGCGCGCTGCCGGCGGGGTCACCAACCAGTCGGCGAGCATCACCAGCGGCATCAGCTCATGGACGACCGAGTTCACCCACGGGATCGCGGTGTCGACATCGGTGTTCGACAGCAGCAGGGTGAAGACGATGCCGGTGATGCTCATGTACACCACCGCCCCGCCGCGGACCAGGTCGAGACGCGGCGTCGCCGCTCGAGCCCGGTGCGCGGCTCCGGCAATCAACACCCCGGTCGCGATGAGGTTGCTGTCGATCGTGAAATAGCTGAAATAGTTGACCGGGTTGAGCGTCCCCTTGGATGCGAGGCTGATCAGCTGAACGGCGATCGCCACCAAGGTGAGCCCGGCGAAGAACGTCCGGCAGGCGGCAACAACGGTTGCGCGACTCACGCGCGCAGCCTACTCCCGGCTCAGGCGTGACGGCGCACCGTCACACCAAACCGAGCGCTTCGAGCGTGTCGGCAACGCCGCCTTCCTGGGGCGGCGCGCATGTGGCGTCGGCCGCCGCGATGACCTCGGGACGTGACGACGCCACGGCGACGGCGTAGCCGGCGGCGTTGAGGAGCTCGACGTCGTTTGGTGCGTCGCCGAACGCGAGGGCATCGGCGAGCGCGTATCCGAGACGCCGGCAGATGATCTCGCACGCGACCGCCTTGCTGACATGGGGGTCGAGGATCTCGACGAACTCGGGGTTCGACCGCGTCACGCGGGCACTCGCCGCGAGCTCCCGGGTCATGAGGGTCGTGGCGCGATCCACCTCGCCGGGGTCCTCGATGACGCAGGCGGCCTTGGTGGTGCCCTTCGCCAGCAGCGGTTCGAGATCGGGAACGACGCGGAAGCGCACTCCGCTGATGTGCGAGTACAAGCGTGCCTCGGGCCGATCCCGCTCGCAGAGGAGCTCGTCGTCCTGGTACGCCTGGAAGTGCCAGTCCTCCTCGCGGGCCACCTGGAGGGCCCGCCGCGCCGGTGCCGCGCCGAGTGGCCGCTCGAAGATCGTGGCTCCGGCCGATCCGTCCGGCCCGGGTAGTTCGCGTACCAGGGCGCCCTGGTAGCAGACCAGGGGTTCGCCGGCGCCGAGCTCGCGGGCCCAGGGAAGCGCCGAGCGATACATCCGCCCCGTGGCGACGATCACCGGCAGGCGGGCCGCCACGGCGCGGACGGCAGCTCGGACTCGCGGGTGCAGCTGCTGGCGGTAGTCGATGGTGGTGCCGTCGAGATCGAGGATCACCAGGCGCGGAACGAAGGCCGCCACCGGCACTGAGTCGCTGACGCCGGCCGCCGGAGTCACCCGGCCCTAAGCGCGCTGAAGCGGTTGCGACTGCATCACGGCGATCTTACGCAGGAGTGAACGCGCCAATCCGGGGTAGACTGATGTTGTCTTGCGTTCGTCTTCTCGCGCGCGGTTTGGTAGACCGCTCGGCGCAAGGCCCCGTCCCGCCGCTCCGGCGCCGGTCGATGAGGCCTTGAGTAATGTCATCCCCGAACCGGTGAGCTTCGACGAGCTCGCCTTGAGCGTCGCCATGCAGAACACCGTGGCCGAGCTCGGGTACACCATGGCCACGCCGATCCAGGCGGGCTCGCTGCCCTTCGCGATGGCGGGACGTGATGTCATCGGCCAGGCCCAGACCGGCAGTGGCAAGACGGCGGCCTTCGGCATTCCGATCATCGAGCGGCTCGATCCGCGTGACGGTCCCGTGCAGGCGCTGGTGCTCTGCCCGACGCGAGAGCTGGCCGTGCAGGTGCACGACGAGGTCACCAGGCTCGGCAAGCGGCATGAGCTGCGCAGCGTCGCGATCTACGGCGGCGACTCGATCGGGCGCCAGATGGAGGAGCTGCGCCAGGGTGCGCACATCGTCGTTGCGACTCCCGGCCGGCTCGGCGACCACATCCAGCGTCGGTCATTGACGCTCGCGAACGTTCGAGTGTGCGTGCTCGACGAAGCCGACCGCATGCTCGACATGGGATTCGCGCCCGACGTCGAGCGCATCCTCCGCCAGTGCCCGCC
>DAIQQM010000056.1:0-16980 GCA_036786805.1 Candidatus Dormiibacterota bacterium
TCATCGCCCTGTATGGCGGCGGGATGACCACCCGCGAGATCGAGACCTACATCTCGGACCTGTACGGCCCGGGCGTGAGCCGTGAGACGGTCAGCCGCGTCACCGCCGCCGTCTTGGAGGACGCCAAGGCGTGGCAAACCCGGCCGCTGGAGCAGATCTACCCAATCCTCTACCTCGACGCGCTCATGATCAAGATCCGCGACGGGCAGGCGGTCAGAAACTTCGCGTGCTACCTGGCGATCGGCGTGAACCTCGACGGTGAGCGCGACGTGCTCGGGATGTGGTTCCAGAAGACCGAGGGCGCCAAGTTCTGGCTCGCGGTCCTGACCGACCTGAAGACCCGCGGCGTCGCCGACGTGCTCGTCTGCTGCGTGGACGGTTTGACCGGCTTCCCCGAGGCGATCGAAGCGGTCTACCCCAACGCCTGGGTGCAGACCTGCATCGTGCACGCGATCCGAGCCGCGCTCAGATTCGTGCCGTACAAGGACAAGAAGAAGGTCGCCGCCGACCTGCGCAAGATCTACACCGCCGTGGACCGCGACCACGCCTGGGAGGCGCTGGAGGCCTTCGCCGAGACCTGGGATCCGAAGTACCCGATGATCTCCGCCTCGTGGACGGACAACTGGGAGCGGATCGTCCCGTTCCTCGCGTTCCCCCCGGACGTACGCCGCGCGGTATACACGACCAACACGATCGAGGCGCTCAACCGCCAGATCCGCAAGATCATCAAGACCCGCGGCAGCTTCCCCGACGAGGACTCAGCCCGCAAGCTGCTCTACCTCGCGATCACTCGAGCCCAACAGAAATGGAGGCACACCTACAACTGGAGCACCGCGCTCACAGCCTTCCGAATCCACTTCGGTGACCGCATCCCCGACAACGCAATCTGACCGTCACACCTTGACCCCACAGGAGTAACAGTTACACTAACTCAATAGGCTTACACAGGAAGTGTGACGCCCTCGGTCTGGCGAACCCGATCCCGATCGGGTGGATACGCCCCGGTGAAGCTCCCGCCGAACATCTCGACCTATTTACCGCGTTTGCTGAAGGAGCACCAGCGGCTGCGAGCAAGGCCGGGGAGTCGCGCGAGCTACTCGAACCTCGGGTACCTCGTCCTCGGAGAGGTTGGGTGATCCAAGCTGCGAGCGGAGCCGCTTACTGCCGGCACGTGCATGAGCAGGTCCTCGAACCGCTCGGCATGACGTCGACGGACTTCGCCTACTGGAAGGACATGGCGCCGCGCGTCGCCACCGGCTATCACCCCAGGTTCAACGTCTCCACGCCGCTGCTGCGCATCATGACTCCAACCGGCACCATCGATCATCCTCGGCCGGCTCTGGGCGCTCTCGCGATTCTGCGTCCAGGGCGCCCCTACCGGGGCCTGATCGGCTCCGTGGCCGATGCCGCGCGGTTCCTCGACCTGCACATCGATCGCGGGGCTCACCCGCGCGTTCTCCCCAAGAAGGCAGTCGTGGCCATACAGCAGACCACCCCACGCGGGCGCAAGCTCGACGTCGGGCTCGGATGGTTCCGCCGCCACCGCGACCCTCAGGGCGGGTCGCGATACTGGGAGCACCTCGGCGGTGGCAGCGGCTTCTTCAGCACCATGCGCGTCTCCCCAGAGCGGAGACTCGGGCTCGTCGCAATGGGCAACGCCACCAGTTGGGACCACCCAAAGCTCCTCCGCGCAGCCACGCAATGCGGCGCCTGAAGCAAACGCAGCAACGTCGGCGTATCTGCCGCTTCGATCACACCCCCTTCCGGACCAGGTAGTTGACCGCAGCCACCTGGCGCCGCGGTACCGATGCCGCGCCGGCGTGGGCGCGCGACGCTCTCACTGTCATGTCCACAGCCTTGATCGTCTTGATCGTCGTCGTCGTCCTGGCATTGCTTGGGCTCATCGGCGCGATCCGCATCGTGCGCGAGTACGAGCGGGTCGTCGTCTTCCGTCGCGGTCGCCTCCGCAGCGCGCGAGGGCCCGGGCTGGTCCTGATCATCCCGCTGATCGAGCGCACCCGCTTGGTCAACCTGCAGGTCGACACGGCGGACATCCCAGCCCAAGACCTCATAACGAAGGACAACGTCACGGTCAGGGTCGAGGCGGCCGTGTTCTTTCGTGTCGTCGACCCGATCAAGGCCGTGGTCGAGATTCGCGACTACCAGCATGCGGTGCTCCGGATCGCGCAGACCACCCTGCGGGCGACGCTCGGGCAGCACGATCTCGACGATCTGCTCGCCAACCAGGCGGCGATCAACGAACTGCTCAAGCAGATCATCGACGCCAGCACCGAGCCATGGGGGATCAACGTGGTCAAGGTCGAGACCAAGGACGTGGACCTGCCCGACGAGATGAAACGGGCGATGGCACGCCAGGCCGAGGCCGAACGGGAGCGACGGGCCAAGGTGATCGCCGCGGAGGGCGAGTACCAGGCCGCTCAGCGCCTCTCCGAGGCGGCCGGCGTGATCTCGCGCGAGCACGGGGCGCTCACGCTGCGCACGTTCCAGACACTCGCTGAGGTCGCCACCGAGCACAACTCGACCCTGGTCTTCCCGATCCCCATTGACATTCTCGACGCGGTTCGCGAGCACATAGCCGACGGGCGCCCGAGCGCGCTTGCCGTGCGCAGCGATGGCTAGGGCAGGGCCACGTCCGTTGGTGCGGACGCGGCACGAGGGAGCCAAGGCGACAGCGCGGATGATCGGCAAGCGCTTTCTGCTCGTCGCCGGCAAGGGCGGGGTAGGGAGGTCGACTGTCGCGGTGGCACTCGGTGTGGCTGCGGCCCGGAGCGGACTTCGCGCGCTCGTCGTCGAGACCGCCGGCCGCGCCGACGTTACGCCCCTGCTCGGCCGCTCCGCTGGTGATCCACTGACCGAGGTCGAGCTCCTACCGAACCTGCATCACGTGACGATCGACCGTCGCGGTGCACTCGAGGAGTACCTTCGCCGGGAGGTGCCGGGGCCGATCCCGGCCGCTGTGCTTGGCCGCAGTAGCGCGTTCCAGCTGTTCGTCGAAGCCGCGCCCGGCATGAGCGATTTGCTGACGATCGGCAAGGTGTGGGAGCTTGGTCAGCGCCCGCGGCACACGCCGCACGCGCATCCTTATGACCTGGTGATCCTCGACGCGCCAGCGAGCGGTCAGCTGGTGGGTCTGCTGGCCGCGCCGGGCACGTTCAGCCGGATCGCTCGCGTGGGGCCGGCGGCGCGGCAGGCGGCCGGGATTGAGCGTGCGCTCACCGACAACGCCGACGTCGGAGCCGTGGTGGTGGCGACGGCAGAGCAGATGGCGGTGACCGAGGCCCTCGGCCTGCAGGCAACCCTGTCCGAACGGTTCGGCGTCGAGGTCGGAGCGGTGGTGGTCAATCGGCTGCTGCCGGCGCGGTTCAGCCTCGAGGATGGGCTCGCGCTCGCGGCGGCGCCGGACGATCCGGCCATCCGCAGTGCGCGCTGGTTCCACGCTCGCGCGCAGGCGCAGCGTGTCGAGTTCGAGCGACTGGTGGGCCAGCTGCAGGCCGTCGCCTGCATCACGCTGCCGCTTCTATTCGAAGCGGAGCTCGGCCTGGGACACCTTGAACACCTCGCCGATCTGCTGGTGGGGAGGAACCATGAACAGCCTGGATAGCGCGCTCGCGGGCAAGCTCATGGTCATCTGTGCGGGCGCGGGCGGCGTGGGCAAGACGACTGTGTCGGCAACGGTCGCGCTCGGGCTTGCGGCCCGAGGCGGCCGGGTGGCGCTGGTTACGATCGATCCCGCTCGCCGTCTGGCGGAGGCGCTCGGGCTCGATGCGCTCGGCAATCTGCCCCAGGTCGTGGACGTGGACAGGTTCGGCGGCTCGGGGGTCGAGATGCAGGGTGAGCTGGCGGCAATGATGCTCGACGCGAAGCGGACGTTCGATGAGCTGATCGCGCTGCTCGCGCCGACCCTCGCCATGCGCGACGAGATCCTCGGCAATCCGGTCTACCAGCACATCTCCACAGCGGTGGCTGGGTCGCAGGAGTACACGGCGATCGCAAAGCTGTACGAGCTCGAGCACGGCGCCGATTACGACGTGATCGTGCTCGACACCCCGCCCTCCCGGCACGCGATCGACTTCCTGGACGCCCCGGACCGGCTGATCGGGTTCCTCGAAGGACGGGCGCTGGCCGTGTTCTTGAGGCCGACCGGTCACGCCATACGTGCGGCCGGCGTCGCGTTCGCAGGACTGCGGCGCATTGCCGGAACCGGTCTGCTCGATGAGCTGATCGCGCTCTTCCGCCAGCTCAGCGAGCTGCTGGACGGCTTTCGCCAGCGCGCGGCAGACGTGCGTGAGCTGCTCATGGATCCAGCCAGCGCTTTTCTGATTGTCACCTCGCCGGAGCGGGCGGCGGTTGATGAAGCGCTCTTCTTCGCAGCGGAGCTCGATAGGGCGGGCATGCACCGCGCGGGGGTGATCGTCAACCGCGTCCATCCCATCGACCCGACCGACCTGGACGTCGCGGTGACCGCGGCGCGGCTCGCCCCGATCCTCGGCTCCTCCTTGGCTGAGCGGACCGCGCGCACGCACGCGGAGGTCCAGCGTCTGGCGCAGCGGGACGCGGCGGCGATTGCACGATTGCGCTCGGCGCTGAAATCCGAGCCGGTTTCTCTGGCCGAGCGACCGGCGGACGTGCACGACATACCCGGCCTCATGGCACTGCGCGAGGAGCTGTTCGAGCGCGACGACGAGCAAGGCACGCATCGACATATCGCGCCGGTGGGTTCGCGAGACGGCGAGAATCCTGCCCTGCAACAACGATAAGCCGTGCATGACGATGCCCCAGACGCAGCCCCGATCGACCTCCCTCGGCCTCCGCTCCGCTTCGAAGCTGCTGATCGCCGCCGGTTCGGCATTGCGCGGGTCGGTTGATCCCGGGGTGTTCGGCCGGCGTCTTGCTGGCCGTGGTCGGCACGCTGCGGATCACGCGTCCCTGAGCATCGGTAGATCTCCACAGCGCGGTTCGCGCAGCTACCGATGGCGCCTTGGCGACCGCGCGGTTTGATGGCGTCAAAGGAGGTGAGCTGATGCCCACCAACGTGAATTCCCTCGGCACCCGCGCTGGCGACTGGATCGAATGTCGTGGCATGCACGGCCAGGCGCCTCGCAGGGGAGAGATCATCGAGGTGCTTGGCCACGATGGCCACGAGCATTACCGCGTGCGCTGGGACGAGAAGCACGAGTCGATCGTCTACCCGGCCGACGGCGTGATCGTCACTCCCGGTCCCGCCCGGCGCGGCCGTGGCGCCGCCCGCAAAAGCAGGGCAGGGTGACCGTCACAACAGTCGGCACCGTGTGTCGCGTCATGGCGCTGTGGCAGCCGCGGATCCGAGCTGCTGCGCGCGCTGCATTTTCATCGACCGCAAGATCAAGTTGAGCGAGTGTCGGCGCGGGGGATCCAGCGACTGCCCCGGGCGCCGCACCGCCGGGGCGGGCTCTGGCTGACACCTTTGTTTCGGCGCACGTGGGTGACAGGAGCCACAGCGACGGGCGCAATGGGGACAGGGGTCCCCTGGAAAGGAGACGATCGACATCGAGCCTAAAGGCAGGGCGCGTCCTGCAGTCCGGGGGCCAACGGCCGACCACGGCCATCCAGGCCCCGGGCCGGCACGTGGCGGGACGGCGAATCAGCCGGCGGCCGGAGTGATCCTGACCGCCTCCTTCTTCGCCTCCTTGGGGAGCGGGATCGTCACCTCGACGACGCCGTCATGCGTCTTTGCCTTGATCTGCTTGGCATTGATCCCCGCGGGCAGCGCCATCGAGCGCGAGAAGGACCCGTAACGGCGCTCGCGCCGCACGTAGTTCTCATCCTTCTCCTCAACGCTCTCCGTGTGTTCACCAGAGATCGTGAGGATGTCGTCCTCGACCTCGATCTTGACCTCCTCGGGCTTGATCCCGGGCAGGTCGGCGCGTACGACCAGATGGCCGCCTTCGCGCACGACGTCGATCGCCGGCGTCAACGCGCGCTCGCGACCATCCAGCCGCTCGTCAAACAGGCGATCGAAGCGAGACCGCAGCTCGCCGAGCTCGGTGAACGGATCCCAACGCGTCAGTGTTCCAGGCATGACTCACCTCCTTTCTGACCTGTAGGTGACCCGGTTGACGCTAGTCCCGGTCGCCGCCGCACGCATCCGCACCCAGCGGGGTCACGCGTAGGGGATAAACCCGGATGCGGACGCTGCGCGGGCGTGTCGGATGGGCGCGACCGCGCCCTACGGCTCGGTGCCACCTCACATTCCAGCTTCGGCACTTGCCTGTCGGTGGCGGCGGAGGACGTCTAGAAGCAACCGGAGGCGGTCGCTCATGATGCCGTCCACGCCCAGGGCGAGGAGCCACTGGATGGTCGGCTCGTCGTTGACCGTCCACACATGAACAGGAAGGTGCGCGCGATGCGCGGCGGCGAGGAACCGCTCAGTGACGATCGGGACAAGGCCTCGACGCGTCGGGACCTGCAGGCAATCGGCGCCGAGGCGTGGCATCAGCCCGAAGGTCGCGGCGGCACGGCACAGTGCGACCGCGGGCGGCCCCATCGACGTGCACGTCCGACCACGACCGAGTTCGCGGATCCCCCGGAGGCGGCGGTCCGAGAACGATCCGATGCACACGCGATCCCACGCGTTCAGCCGGTCGAGGAGCGCCGCCAGCGGTACGACGCAGGCGTCAGCCTTGGGGTCGATGTTGACTCGCGCTTCGGGCCAACGCACGAGCAGGTGCTCGAGTCGCGGGACTCGGATCCCCTGACCGCGGAACGGGAAGGTGCCTCCGTCGTCCGGTGAGAACGTGTAACCGGCGTCGGCCGCCTCCACCTCGTCGATGCCGAGTTCGGCGATCCGGCCAGTGAGATCGGTGACCCGGTCCAACCGATCGTCGTGAAAGGCGACCAATACCCCGTCCCGAGTGATGTGGGCGTCCGTCTCCAGGTAGGTGTACCCGAGTGTCACGGCGATCTCGAACGCGACAAGCGTGTTCTCGGGTGCCTCGCCGGCCCCACCGCGGTGGGCGAATGCGATCGGCCCGGGGTGATCGAGGAAGGGGTGCACTGGTTGCGCTCCGCACCGCCGATCTTGTCAGGCCCGAAGCCTTCTGGAATTTCCCCATATTCGGGTCCGGGATTTGCGCCGATCCACGGCCCCCGACGGTTGGAAGGATCGTCCTGAGTCTGAGACACACATGAACGAAGACGCCGACAAGACCGAGCGCCCTCAATGGCCGATCGCCTCGCGCATGATCTTTCACGCGTTCGGAGCAAGCTTCGGCAACAGCCGCGACCGGTCTCAGATCGACTCCCGTGCAGACAGCTTCGCCGGCTCCGTCAGCGCCTCCGAGGACGAGATTCAGTGCGCGAGAAGCCGCGAGTGTTGGCGGATGACGCCTGCGCCGGTGGGTGGCACGACGTTCGTTCGGCTGCCAGCCGCGACGCAGACGAGCGACGGACTCGAGCTAGGTCGTGCTGGTCTCGGCGTTGCGGGAGTCGGCGATGATCAACCGGTAAGTCAGGCTCGGCGTGGTCGTAACCAGACTGCGCCGCCCAGTCTGCATCGTCTGGAGTGATCGGATCTTGCGGCGCCCCGAGCTGACGCTTATCGCGAACGCGGCGCTTGACCGGGAGAGTCAGAGTCCCGAGACCTGCGGGGGTGCCCGGCGTCTGCGCCGTACGCGTTCGCTCGGCCGCGTGGGCGCGGGCATCTCGCGCCGCTCTTGGGTGGCGATTTCTCCCTGGCGATCGTGGCCCGTCCGGCCGCCCCCGGCGATCGGATCGCCTACCACGGACGGGAGCTGGTTCGTGTCCCGCGGATGAGCGAGCTGACGCTCGATGCGCGGTACGACCCGGTGGTGCTCCGGCACCTGACGGTGCTCAAGCTCTCCGACGACGAGACCGCCGTGCTCGCGGCGACGCATGGACGCGAGAGTGCTCTCGAGAGTTTCTCGGATATCCCGGCGTCGCTCCTCGCGCTCGGCTTTCGGGACGCCGACATTCACATCGGCAGCACGGCGAGTCACGTTGCGCCGGATCGGGTTGTCGCGAACGTGCAAACGTCAGGCGCCGGCACCTCGAACCTGGCCGCCGCGGTGCGCTGAGTCCACCCGTCAGTGGGCTCTCGGCCGAACGCCCAGCTCTCGGGCGCGGGCGAGAGCCGATCGGGAGCCAAGCAGCCGTGATGCCACAGGCGAGCCGGCTCGTGCCGCTCATGCTGGTCGAGGTTCAGGTAGGAGGAGGAGCACAGTGATCCGTCGGCGAGCTCCAACCACAGCGGTTCGTAGACGCCGATCCGATCGCCGCAGCGAGCACAGAAAAGTGGGGATCGGTTGGGATCCACGAAAACAACTCTCGATCCAGCGAATCCGACCGTATCCCGCCTGCGCTCGCGCCAAATCGGGGGGCGCCCGTGACCTCTCTGCGGCCAACTACGGCCCGAGGTGACTCCTCACGAACCGGCTCGACCGCTCGTCCGAGCAGGTTGCGCAGGACTGCCCGAGCTGGGCGCGTCGGGCTGCTGGCGGGTCAGGTGGAAGCGGGCCTCGATCCTCGTCCATTGGCCGGGCGCGGGGTGGACGGCCAGCGTCCCGTCCGGCAGCTCGGCACGCTCGCGCATGCGTGGCAGCCCGAACCCGGTGGTCTTAATCGCCGGATCGAACCCGCGGCCGTCGTCGCGGACCGTCACGTGGATCGCGTGCTCGTGCTCGAGGATCTCGACAACCGCGCGGCGGGCCTCGCCGTGCTTGGTCGCGTTCGTCAGCGCCTTCTGAACGATCCGGTAGACCGCTGTCTTGAGCTCCAGGGAATCGCGGTCGTCGGCGGTGGGGCGCCCCGACGGGACCTGGACGCTGACATCGACCGCCAGGCCCTTGGCGGCGAACTACTCGGACAGCGCGTTGATCGCCGCTTCGGTGCCGAGCTTTTCGATGTCCGCGGGCCGCAGGTCGGCGATGAGCCCGCGCAGGTTGGCGATGTCTGAGTCGAGCTGGCGGACGGCCTCGTCGATGACGTCGGTGATCGGCCCGGAGCCGGCGTCGCGCCGCGCGCCGTCCAGCAGCACGCGAAGGGCGCAGAGGCTCTGGAGCGTCTCGTCGTGCAGCTCGCGAGCCCAACGCTCGCGCTCTGCCTCCGCCGCCGCCAGGGTCTGGCGGCGGCGCTCAAGGGTCACGGACTGCGCGGTCGCCACCGCGGTCGCGGCAATCGCCGCAAACCCCTCGAGCAGGCGCCGATGCTCGGCGCTGAAGCTCGCGCCGTCGCCCGGATCGAGCGCGACCAGCGCCCCGTAGGCTTTACCTCGAAACACCAGCGGGACGACCAGCCCGTCGCTGGCGCGGAGGCCGAGCCGGCGGAGACCGTGCTGCTCAAACCACGCGCCGTTGAGTCTGTCGGCCAGCCGCTGAGGCTGGCCGGTGCGGAGCGCCGTGCTGGCGACGGTGTCCTTGAGCCTCAGTCGGACGCCGAGGAGCCCCTCCGGAAGGTCGCCGGCGCCGGCGGCGACCACCAGATCGCCGTCGCGCTCGAGCTCGATCACGAGCGTCCCAGCGGAGACCAGCGCCCGGCCACGCTTGGCGACCAGCTCCAGGATCCGGCTTAGATCGGTCTCGCCACCCAGGGCGCGCGCGATCTCGAGCGTGGGCTCGAGCGCGTTGACCGTTTCCTGAAGCTCGGCCCGCCGCCGCTCGGAGCGTGTGTAGCGTCGTGCGTGGTCGATCGCGACGCCGGCGAACCCCGCCAGCAGGACCACCGCCTCCTCGTCCTCGGGGGTGAATGCTGCGGCCTCTCGCTTGTCGGTCAGGTAGAGGTTTCCGTAAGGCTCCCCGCCGACCAGGACCGGCACGCCCAGGAACGAGCGCATCGGAGGGTGGCCCGGCGGAAAGCCGTAGGAGCGCGGGTGGCCGTCGACAACGCACAGCCGCAGTGGCACCGGGTCTGTGATCAGCTCCCCGAGCACCCCGCGTCCCTTGGGCAGCTGCCCGATCTCACGTCGCGTGTCCTCCTCGATGCCCAGCGTGAGGAACCGCGCCAGCTCGCTCCGGGTCTCATCGAGCACTCCAAGGGCCGCATACTTCGCGTCGGTCAGGTCGCGGCTCGCCTCGAGCACTCGCGCGAGCACGAGATCGATGTCCACCTCCTCCAGAACGTTCCTAGCGAGGCTTAGCTTAGGGCCGCCCGCGTTCCCGGGTCCATGATTACCCCGCCTGCCGCTCGCCCACCGATGTGCTCATCGCTGTGCGGCGCCGGGGCGCCCAAGCTTCGCACGCGAGTCAGGTTGGGGCTTCGCGAGCGTATCGCCGAGCACCCCGTCGGGGCCGGCTCCGCGGAGAGCCGCCCGCAGCGGCCGGTTGCAGCTCGGGCAGGTGTGACCGACCGCCCACAACACGGTCAAGGGCACGGCGGACCGACAGGAGGGACAGCGGATTAGGGCTCGTTCGAACATTGACGGCACCAGGGGCTCGGTCCGACGAGCCAGTCCGGGCCGTACGCCCGGGCCGCACCCTTCATCTGGAAGCCACGCTGGCGCCACCCCGGAGAGCACGACAACGCCGCCGACGACTCTAGCGTCCGAACACCGGCAGATCACCGCGAGCAACTGAACGCCGCGCGCCAGCCAGCGGCCCAAGACGTCCCTGAGCCGATCGCGGAAGAGATTGGGCTGGCGCGGGCCGATCCACCCGGACCGACCCATCGTTGAAGACGCCACCGATGGGCGCGCCGGCGGTGACTGAAGCGACGATGGTCCAGGCCGATCACTCCGATTGTTCGCTCTCCGACGCGCCTACACTTGGGATTCCTGCCCATCGGCTTCTTTTGGCGCTCTGAGTCGTTCGCAGGCCTGCCGACTGAGATCGCCAGGGAAGGCTGTGACATGGATGCGACGGATCGCCTGAGTGGAAGCGAGCTAAACGGCGCGCTGACGAAGGCGCTTGTCGGATCCAGACCGAGCACCTGGGTCGTGGGCCGGTGAACGCGGTGACTTTCCACCGTGGCAATGTGGTGGTCGCGGTGGCACACGACGTGCTGACAAACGCTGAAAAGGTCATGGCGAAGAATGGGAATCACGACGACGTCATTGAGTTCCGCGGGCTGTTCCGGCAGGTGATGGAAGCGGACCTCCGTGGGGCGGTTGAGGGGCTGACGGGTCGCCACGTGATTGCGTTCCTGGGTGCCAACCATCTGGAGCCGGATGTGGCGGCCGAGATATTCGTTCTCGATGTGCCGCTCTGATCTGAGAGAAGCGTCGGGGATCGACTGCGTCGAGACGATGGAGGCGGACTTCCGCGAGCTGTCGAACGTCTCACAGGCCGGAAGGTGCTCGCGTTACTCAGCGGCAACCACATCGACCCCGACATCGCCGCGGAGCTGGTCATCCTTCGACGCCCGTAGGGAGGCCCGGCCGCGGCCGCGTGAGTCTCATTCGGGGTCGATCGGGCGCGCTTTGAACAGCGGATAGCTGACCGTGACCGCCTGCGCGACGTCGAACGCGCTCTGGTTGGTGTTCCGGGCGCGTGTGCGCAGCTCCGCGAACGCCTCATCTGGACTGATCCCGTGGCGCTCCATGAGGATGCCCTTCGCCTGCTCGATGATCGTGCCAGTACGCAGCGCGCCGTGCAGACGAACGCCTCATCGTCGGTGTCGAGGTCGACAATCGCCGGGCAGGAGGCCTGCTTGACGATCGCCGAGATCAGGACGAGCGCGTGGCTCTGATGGCCGTCGAGGGCGACGATCGCCACGTTCGGGTTATAGCGCCGCGTCGCTTCCGCGATCTCTGAGACATCGAGCATTCGCGCGACCACCGTGTGGCCAAGCCCTGAGATGACGTCGGCGATCTCTGTGATCCGACGCTGATCCTCGTCTGCAATCAGGACGCGCAGATGGTGCGGATCCTCGTCCACGCAGCGGTGTCGCGTCTCTCGTCACCCAACGGCAATCGGCTATCCTGAGGTCGTCCGCTCTACTGCCCAAGGGGCCCGGCGGATACCTGCGGCTCGACTCTCGGCCGGCAACTCGTCAGTTCGACCGCTTGGCTGACGTTCGGACAACCCCAGTCAGCCAGAGGTAGCAGTGTCGATCACACCGCGCGCGACGAGCATGTCGCGGGTCAAACACGGACCGCAAACTGCGCGCATCCTCGCACCGGATATCCACAAGCCGGCCGCGACGAACCAACGGCGGCAGCCGAACCCGCCGCGCGAAGAGCGTCGGACGGCAGCGAGACTCTCATGCGGGGTGCTCGGTTGCTGATGGCCGGTCAAGTCCCACTTACGGGCGGCGAGCTCAACGCCGCGATCACGAGCGCGCTGGTGGGGATCCACACCGAGTATCTAGGCCGCGGCCCGAAGAGAGCCTCGACGTTCCATTACGGCAACGTGCTGGTGACGCTGATGTATGAGGTCCTGACGCCTACCGAGAAGTCTCTCGCTGACGGCAATCGGCGGGAGGCCGTGAGTCACATTCGCAAGCTCTACCGGGAGACCATGGAGGCCGACTTCCGCGAGGCCGTCGAACGTCTCACCGGCCGCAAGGTGCTCGCGTTCATCAGCGGCAATCACTTTGACCCCGACATCGCGGCCGAGCTGTTCATCCTCGACTCGCCACTATGAGAGCCTGCGGAAATCCCCGTCGGCGCGTGGGTGAGCGAGCCGCGGGGCACCGGTCGCGGGGATCACCGGCACCAGGTCCGGGAAAGTAGGGATGGACCACGCGGCCTGCTGAGTGACGGTCATACGAGCGCCGGGCGCGCTTGCGATAGTGGCGCCGGCGCAGCGTTCGGACGATGAATGCGCTCGGGTGAAGAGCCCGGGCCGGCTCGCATCACCGAGACAGATCGGGGAGCGCTGATGCTCTGTCGAAGCCGAGCCATCCGCAGCATCAACCCGATGCGAGTCTCCGTCACCGGCATGTCGCTTGTGGTCGACGCTGGCGTTTCCTCGCGTGGTCACCGCGTGGGGCTGATGATGAGCACTGACGACCAGTTCGCGGGCCCGCTACGTCGGGATCGAGGCGGTGGTCGATCTGCTCTGCGAGGCGCTCGTCGAGCGGGGGCATGAGGTGACGCTGGTTGTCGCGCCCGGCTCGTGCATCCGCTGCTCGATGCCGCTCACCCAAACACGGTCGGCTCCTCGCTGTATGAATC
This sequence comes from Candidatus Dormiibacterota bacterium, assembly GCA_036786805.1. Classification (GTDB taxonomy): domain Bacteria; phylum Chloroflexota; class Dormibacteria; order Aeolococcales; family Aeolococcaceae; genus Palsa-851. The sequence continues at coordinate 13,127 of DAIQQM010000056.1, forward strand.
AGATCACGTCGCCTGCGCGTGGGAGCAGATCGAGTTGGCCGCCGAGCGCGGCGAGGGCTTCGGCGTTGTGCACGACCACTGGTGCTTCGCCGGATTGGTGATGGCCGATCGCGTCCACCCTGAGGTCGTGCACACGGTCCACGGGCCGCTTGACCGCAAGCCGGCGCCGTTCTAACGGCGGCATCGGCACAAGGCGCTGTTGGTCGCGATCCGCCGCACGCAAGCACGAAGCGGCCCGGCTGGGGTCCGGATCAGCGCGGTGGTGCCAACCCGATCGCGGTCGACTGCTGGCCGGCGCGTGAACAGAAGAAGGATTACCTGCTGCGGATCGGACGGATCGACCGGTGAGGGCGCGCACCGCGCGATCCAGGCCGCGCTCTCGGCGGGCCGCCCGCTGGTGCTCACAGGCCCGGTCCAGTCCGGGTGGGAGCATTGCTTCCGCCAGTGGGTGGAGCCGCACGTCTACGTCGGCGGGTGCACCACGTCGGCGAGGTCGCGGGCACCGCGAAGCAGGAGCAGTACACGAACGCGGCCGCGCTGTTGATGCCGGTTCGCTGTCGGGAGCCGTTCGGAATGGTGATCGTCGAGGCGTTCGCGTGCGGGACTCCGGCAATCGCCTTTCTCGAGGGCGCGGCGACGGAGATCGTGATCGACGGTCACGCCGGTCCAGAGGGCACTGGGCTGTCGCGGTAAGGAGCTGGCCCGATGACCAATCCAGATGGGAATGGAGCGACGTGGCGGGGTCTTGTCCCCAGCGCCGTGGAGCAGGGTTGGGATCATCGGCCCGTTCCGCGTGCGGGAAGCGAGGCGATTCGCGGCGACGCCAGAAACGCTGTGAGGATCGTGCTCCGACGATCACGCGGTCGTGCGACGGGGCGTGCGGAGGCTGCTCGAAGCGCAGGAGGGCCTCGAGGTTTTGCCAAGGCGGGTGATGTCGGTGCGGCGCTGCGCAAGATGCGCGGACACAAGCCAGACGTCCTCGAGCTCGACGTCAACATGCCCGGCGGCCCGAGTCTCGAGGCGATCCCTAACTTCCTCGAGGCATCACCGCGCACCGCAAACGTCGTCCTGCCGATGGACGACCGGCCCCAGTTCGCGCGCGCGGCGCTGCGTGCAGGGCATTGGCGTTCGTGCTCAAGGACGCGACCCACACCGAGCATGAGAACACTGTGCCTGCCGCGCTTGCCCGCCCCGTACCTCAACCCGCGACTCGGAGCACGCGTCGCGACCGAACCGGAGGCGACGACCCGGGGCGGTCGACGCGCTTTAGATCGCAGGCGCGAGGCCCTGAGGCTACTCGTGCTCGGCTATGCGAACGCGGAGATCGCGAACGATCTCTTCCTGAGTATGCGCACGGTCGAGTCCCACCGCTCGCATATCCAGCACAAGACCGGTGCGACGTCGCGCGTAGACTCGTCTCGTACGCCCGTGAGCATGGTCTGTTCGATTAGGCGGCCGTCGAAACCGTAGGAGGCGGTCGACGGCCATGTGACGGCTTCCGACAGCCAGGAAGAGTCATTGCGCGGGTGGTTACGGGATGCCGTCGGTGACCTCTACGGATGGCACCAGAGGGCGGCGATGCGACGCTCTTGGTAGTGAAGGCACCGTCTCCGCTGCTGGTGTCTACGACATTTGAGATCGGTTCGATGGCCTCGTCTTCCGCCAGATCGTGTGCCGGGGTGTGAGCGCGGAGAACGTGCGCGCCGCGCTGGCGCAACCCGATTTCTATCCCGTCCGGCCCGATCGCGTCGATGTGCGCGAGACGCACATCTCGTGGGTGTTCCTCGCGGGGAATCGCGCCTACAAGCTGAAGAAGCCGCTGGTGCTGCCGTTCCTGGATTACGGCACGCCGCAGCGCCGGCGTGAGATGTGCCGCGAGGAGGTGCGGCTGAACCGCCATCTGGCGCCCGACGTGTATCTGGGCGTCCGGGCGCTGGCCGCGGGGCACGGGGGGTTCGCGCTAGCGGCGGAGGACGACCCTCGGGCGGTCGACTACGTGGTGGAGATGCGCCGCTACGACGAGCAGTCCACGCTGGCCGCAGCGCTCGGGCGCGGCGAGCTCAAGCGAAGTCAGGTGGTCGCGCTGGCGCAGCGGCTGGCTGCGTTCCATGCGCAGGCGCCGCGGGTGGAGGCGTGCGGCGCGCCCGTCCTGGGGGTGGAGCGGCGGATGACCGAGAACTTCCACGAGCTGTTGGCGATCGTCGAGCACCGCGCCGAGGTCGAGCGGGCGCTCGAGCTGGAGCGTTTCGCGCACGCGTTCGTGGTCGCCCACGCCCGCACGCTGGACGAGCGCGCGCGCCGCGGCCTGGTGCGCGAGGTCCACGGCGACCTGCGCGCCGAACACGTGCTGCTCGGCCGCCCGGTGCGGTTCGTCGACTGCATCGAGTTTGACCGCCGGCTGCGCGAGCTCGACGTAGCCGACGAGCTCGCCTTCCTGGTGATGGACCTGACGGCCCTCGGGGCCGAGCGGTGGGCGCGGACGCTCGTCGACGCCTACCGTCAGGCCGGGGGCGATCCCGGCGAGGACTGGCTGATCGCTTTCTACGCCTCCTACCGGGCGCTGGTGCGCGCCAAGGTCGCGCTGCTGCGCGCCAGCCAGCATCCGGTTGCGAGCGCAGAGCGGGCGCATGAGAGCGCCGCCGCCCGCGACCTCCTCGGACTGGCCGAGCGGTTTGCCTGGCGGGCGCGGTTGCCGCTGGTGATCGTCATCTGCGGGGTCCCGGCGGCGGGCAAGTCGCACCTGGCGGGGACGCTCGCCGAGGCCTCCGGGCTCGCGCACCTCAGCTCCGATGTGACACGCAAGCGTCTGGCCGGGATCAGCCCGCAGCAGCGGGCGACCGACCGCGTGTACAGCGCCGAGTTCAACCGGCTCACATACGCGGAGCTCGGGCGGTGCGCCGCGAGAGAGTCGTCCGCCCACGGCGGCGCGCTCGTCGACGCGACGTTTCGTCACCGTACCGACCGCGACAGCTTCACCGAGGCCTTCGCCGACGCGGCGCCGTTGCTGTTCGTCGAATGCCGTGCGCCGGCCCGCGTGCTCGCGAAGCGAGCAGGCCAGCGTGACAACCGACCCGGGGGCGCCTCGGATGCGTCGCTGTCGATCGTCCTCCGCGAGAGCCCGAGCTGGGAGCCGCTGGACGAGCTCGCGCCCGAATCGCACGTCGCCCTGCGCACCGACCGCCCGGTCGAAGCGCAGCTCGAAGACCTCCGTGCTCTGCTCGACAGACGGATCGGCCTGCTGACGACGCGAGCTGCCCACCCGCCGGGTATTGCCGAAACTCCCAAGCCGCTGGATCTCGCGGAGATGCCCGCAAACCCCCGGACGGGCTCGACTCGCGGCTAAGGCTGCCCGTCGACCATCGAGTGCGCCCGACCGCGCCACTGCTGGTGTGCATGCCTCTTGCCGCTACCTGATCGTGAATTCGATCTCGCTGTCTCACCGGCCCGGAAGCGTTCGTGCGGTCGTCGCTTCCGGCCAGCCGGGACAGATCCTGAGCGGGATGCCTGTGCTCGTCCGTCGTCATCACTGTGGTGCCAGCGTCCTTGGTCTAGGAGCTGAGGAACTCGCGAAGGTGCTCGGGTAGCATGCGCAGAACGCTGCCCGCCTCGCCGGGGGAGATGTGCCGGGCAAGCACCCGGCTCGCGGCCGCTGCCGCGAACGACGCCTCGGTCTCGCCGGCCAGTCGCGCCTCGCCGGCGATCCGCTGCAGGAAGCTGTCGAGGTCGCGCGTGTGATCGGGGGTCCGGCTGGGATCCCAGCCCTCGTAGAAGACTCCTCTCACGAAGATCGGCAATTGCGCGGCAAGCGCCGCCGCCTCATTCACCGAGAGATGGTCGCGCAGCGCGTGCAGGAA
>DAIQQM010000154.1:0-4537 GCA_036786805.1 Candidatus Dormiibacterota bacterium
CAGGCAAACCTCCCTCATCCGAGACGGACGAGTAGACCCAATCGCGCTGGCCGCGCACGCCGAACTGATCCCAGGCCGTCCAAGATCGCGAACCGCTCGGCGACCGCGCCTGTCATTCTGAGCGTCGGCTCTGAGGTGCGAAGGTGGGCGGCGTTGAGTCTTATGACGCGGTTGTGCTGGGCAGTGCCGTATACCTCAAACGCTGGCGCGGCGATGCCAAGCACTTTCTTCGCAAGCACGACAAGGAGCTTTGCCGGCGACCGTTGTGGGTGTTCAGCTCGGGTCCAGTCGGAGACCCGAAGAACGAGATCGACCCATCGTGGCTGGAGCCGCCAAAGATAATCGAGCAGGTTGAGCGCCTTGGGGCGCGGGAACACGTCGTGTTCGGCGGGCGCCTGCCCGTCAATCCCAAAGGGCCGATGGAGCACGCGATGGTCAAGAACACTCCGCCCGAGTACCACGATGGGCGAGACTGGGGCGAGATTCGCGCGTGGGCCGCCCGCATCGCGTCGGAGTTGCGCGCCGCGATGCCCGCCGCGTAAAGGCGCAGAATCGAACCAGCGCCACCTCTGCGGAGCGGGAGACGTTTTCCACGCGGAACCACTCTCCCGTCGCGGAGAGCGGCGCTCGCCTCCGCCGGGTGAGCCTCTTTGCGGGAAACGGCCGGGACGCGAGTAGTCCTGCGGGCGCGGGTCGCCGCTCAGGCTTGGTCGGTGGTGCGGACGGCGGGCTCGACGGGGGTTGCTACCCAGCTTCCGAGTAGGTGGAGCGCCTGCTCCGATTTGGTGCCGGGTTCGGCGGTGTAGGCGAACATGGTCAGGCCGTCGTCGGCGGAGAGTTCCATCGCTTCGTAGGTGAGCTCGAGGTCGCCGACGATGGGGTGGTGGAGTTGTTTGGTGCCGGTGTCGTGGAAGCGGACGTTGTGGGTGGCCCATTTGGTGCGAAAGATTTCGCTTTGGGTGGAGAGTTCGCCGATGAGGTTGGTGAGGTCGCGGTCGTAGGGGTTGCGGCCGGCTTCGGAGCGGAGGATCGCGACGAGTTCGTTGGCGACGTGGTCCCAGTCGTGGTAGAAGTGTTCAGCGCGGGGGTCGAGGAACACGAAGCGGGCGGTGTTGGCTGGGCGGCCTGGGGTGAGGTAGGTGGAGTAGAGGGCGTAGCCGAGCTGGTTGGCGGCGAGGATGTCGAGGCGTCCGTTGCGGATGAACGCGGGTGCGTGGGTCATCGCGTCGAGGATGCGCTGGACGGCGGGGCGGATCTGCTGCTTGGTCGCGCGACGCTTACGGGTCGCGACTGCTGGTTGTGCGGCGCGGGCGAGGTCGAACAGGTGCGAGCGCTCGGCTTCGTCGAGGCGGAGCGCGCGGGCGAGGGCGTCGAGCACGCTGTCGGAGACGCCGTGGGCGTTCCCGCGTTCGAGGCGGGTGTAGTAGTCGACGCTGACCCCGGCGAGCAGCGCGACCTCTTCGCGGCGTAGGCCGGGGACGCGGCGGTTCTCACCGTAGATCGGCAGGCCGACCTGCTCTGGGGTGATTCTCGCGCGCCGGGAGGTGAGGAATTCGCGGATCTCGTTCTTGGCGTCCATCTCGTCTGATCAGGCTACCCGCGCTGCGCCGGGTCTGGGAGGCCTTGTCAGTACCTGGATCAACAGGGACTCTCACTTCCGGCGATCTCGTGCTTTCTTGAAGTGGCGATGAATGCGATTCGACCCAAGCGAGGAGGTGTATAGATGCGCGCCGCTGTCTTAAACGAGCCTGGCTCGATCACGGTTGCCGAGCGGCCCGACCCGGTGATCAAGGAGCCGACCGACGCGATCGTCCGGGTCGTCCTGTCGTGCGTGTGCGGGTCTGACCTGTGGTACTACCGCGGTGAGTCGCCGTTCGCGCCGGGGCCGATCGGGCACGAGTTCATCGGCGTGGTGGAGGACGTCGGCTCGGAGGTTCGGAACATCGCGAAGGGCGATTTCGTGATCTCGCCGTTCGCGTTCAGCGACGGCACGTGCCCGCACTGCCGCCACGGGATCACGAGCGCGTGCTCGGCGGGCGGGTTCTTCCCGTCCAACGGCGACGGCGGGCAGGGCGAGGCGGTGCGCGTCCCGCTCGCCGACGGCACGTTGGTCGCCGTGCCCGGCTCCGGGCACTCGGACGAGACGATGGCCTCGCTGCTGACGCTCTCGGACGTGCTCGCCACAGGTCATCACGCGGCCGTGTGCGCCGGCGTGAAGCCGGGCAGCGTGGTCGCGGTGGTCGGCGACGGCGCGGTCGGCCTGTCGGGCGTGCTCGCCACTGCCCGACTCGGGGCCGAGCGCGTGATCGCGCTCAGCCGCAACCCCGTCCGCCAGCAACTGGCCTCTGAGTTCGGTGCCACCGAGATCGTCGAGGCCCGCGGCGAGGAGGCGACCGCGGCGGTCAAGGAACTGACCGACGGAGTCGGCGCCGACGCGGTCCTGGAATGCGTCGGCACCGCCCAGGCGATGCAGACGGCGATCTCGATCGCCCGGCCCGGTTCGATGGTCGGATACGTCGGCGTCCCGCACGGCGTCGAGCTGCCGATCGGCGACATGTTCTTTCGCAATGTCGGCGTCCGCGGCGGCTCCGCACCGGTCCGCGCGTACATCCCCGAACTCCTGCCCGACGTGCTCGAAGAACGGATCAACCCCGGCCGCGTGTTCGACCACGCCACCGACCTCGACGGTGTCGCGGAGGCTTATGAAGCGATGGACGAGCGGCGCGCGATCAAGTCGCTGCTGCGAATCGGGACGGTCTGACCATGAGTCGGTGGACGCAGAACCAACTCGACAGGATCGATGGTGCGCAGGAGTTGACCCTCGCGTCAGCACGCGGCGACGGCACACTGCGCCGGCCGGTGACGATGTGGGTCGTCCGCGACGGCGAGGACATCTATGTGCGCTCGGTCAACGGCCGCGGGTCCAACTGGTTCCGCGGCGCGCAGACCCGACACGAAGCACGCATCCGCGCCGGCGGCGTCGAGGAGGACGTCGGGCTCGTCGAGACCGACGAGGCCGGCGACCGGATCGATGCTGCCTACCGGACGAAGTACGGCCGTCGCTATCCGACGATCGTGCCCTCGATCCTCGCGCCGCGGGCGCGCGCGGCCACGCTGAAGCTCGTCCCGCGCGAGACGACCACGACTGACAACTGATCGAGGAGGGCAAGGTCCGCCACTTCGGGCTCTCCGAAGCGGGAGTCCAGACGACCCGACGCGCCCACGCCGTGCAACCAGTCAGCGCATTGCAGAACGAGTATTCGCTGTGGTGGCGCGAGCCGGAGCAGGCGATCCTGCCCACTCTCGAGAAGCTAGGTGATAGGGATCGGCCTAGTTCCGTTCAGCCCGCTCGGCAAGGGGTTCTTGACCGGCACGATCGACACGACCACCGAGTTCTCCAGCGACGACTTCCGCAACACTGTCCCGCGCTTCGCCGATCGGGACACCCGACAGGCAAATCTGGCGTTCGTGGAGCTGCTGACCCGGATCGCGGAGCGCAAGCAGGCGACACCGGCCCAGATCGCGCTGGCCTGGCTCCTCCACCAGAAGCCCTGGATCGTCCCGATCCCTGGCACGACGAAGCCGCATCGCCTGCGGGAGAACCTGGCCGCTGCCGACGTCGAGCTCACGCCCGAGGAGCTGCGCGAGATCGATGACGCGCAGATCGAGGCCGAGGGTGAGCGCTACTCGGAAGCCGCGCAGCGGATGATCGACCGCTAGGAGACCGCAATGCAGATCACGAGAAGCTCGCTTGGCACCGGAACCGGCCCGGGCCAGTGGTTCACCGGCGACGTCTGCGTCGACACGATCACCCAACCCACCCCACCGTCACGACTGCAGGCCGCGTTGGTGCATTTCACCCCTGGTGCTCGCACCACGTGGCACACCCACCCCGGTCGGACAGACGATCTACGTGCTCGAGGGGATTGCCGCTGCCAACGGCGAGGCGGACCGGTCGAGGCCATCCGGCCCGGTGACCGCGTGTTCTTCGAGCCCGGCGAGGACCACTGGCACGGTGCCGCGCCCGGCCGGTTCATGGCTCACCTGGCGATGCTCGAGGTCGACGAGCACGGCGACGGCGCCGCCTGGGGCGAGCACGTCACCGACGAGGATACACCCGCACCCTCAACGCACTCCGGGCCATCGACGAGGTCATCCCGGCCTGAGGCCACACCCGATCAAGAGGACAGACATGCCCGCCCGCACTTGGCTCATCGCCCGGCTCGAGCGCCCATCGAGACGAAGGATGCTGCTCGTCGACGCCTTAAGCGGTCACGGCAGCGGGGGGTACCGCTTCGTGGGGAACGGGCAGTCCGACCGAAACTGCTCCGTCGGGGACAAAGCCCTGGGCCGCGAGCCGGATCGGCGGACGGGTCAACGGGACTCAGCACTCCGGGTTGACCTCACGACACTGCCTTGCGGCGACGGGGGTTCGGCAATGAACCTCTCCCGGGTGGGCTCCTGGATGGCTGGCGTCGCGTGGCGTTAGGGTCACGTGCATGTGCTTTTCGCCGCAGGCTGACTTTGTCGCTGGCGC
>DAIQQM010000057.1:0-16829 GCA_036786805.1 Candidatus Dormiibacterota bacterium
CGCGTACTGCCACACGAAGTCGACCGACGTCCGCGCGTAGTTGCGAAAGGAGGCGAGGGCTCGACGCCGCGCGGCGCGGTCGTCGAGCGATGGATCGAGCACCCGGTGATTGGCCGCGCAGCGCCGGCGGCTCGCCGGTGACCCCGCGTAGATGCAGGCGCCGACGACGTCGCCGAGGACGTAGCGGCCGGAGCCGAGCGCCCGCAGCCCCATGCTCGCCGTCCACATCCCGGCGCGCAGCGCTCTCGAGGGTGGCTCGAGCAGCGCCGCCGACCTGCTGCTGTCAGGCGTCAAAGCACCTTGCTGGCCTGGTCCGGCTGCAGCGCGACGTGATGCTTGGCGATGATCTCGCGCACCGTCCCGCTCTGCGCGCGCATCACCAGGCTGTGCGTCTCAGCCCACCAGTTGTGATAGCGGACTCCACGGAGCAGGCCGCCGCCGCTGATGCCGGTCACCGCGACGCTCACCTCGCGCCCGGGAACGAGCCGCTCCATGCTCAGCGACGCCTCGGGGTCGTACCCCGCCTCGCGCATCGCCGCCGCCTCGTCCTCGTGGCGCACCCAGGGACGGCACTGCAACTCGCCGCCGAGGCACCGCATCGCGCAGGCGGCGACGATCGCCTCGCGCGTCCCGCCCGACCCGATCATCACGTCGATGCCCGAGCCCGGCCAGGCCGCCATCATGGCCAGCCCGACGTCACCGTCGCTGACGATCGCGACGCGCGCGCCGAGCGCTCGCAACCGCTCGAGCAGCGCCTGGTGGCGCGGCCGGTCGAGGAGGACGACGGTGAGATCCTGCACCTGCACGTTCATGGCGAACGCCACGCGCCGGAGGTTGTTCTCCGGCGTGTCGCTGATGTCGACGGCGCCGCGCGCCTGGGGACCGACCGCGATCTTGTGCATGTAGGCGACGGGCGGTGGGAGCAGGATGCCGCCGGTCTCGGCGACCGCCGCGACGCTCAACGCCTGGCTGAGGCCCCCGGCGACCAGGCTGATGCCGTCCACCGGGAGCACCGCGAGGTCGACGCGGTCGCGGCCGGAGCCGATGATCCTTCCCGGCAGCAACCGGTTGTTGGAGCCCTCCGGGCCGATGACGATGCGGCCCTCGAAGGGCATCCCGGTGAGCGCCTCCTCCATGACGACCTGGCCGGCCTCGCGCGTGCCCGCCTTGTCACCGCGCCCCAGCCAGCGTCCCACCGAAAGCGCCGCGGCCTCGGTTGCGCGAAGCAACTCGAGGCCGCGGTTCCGGCCACGGATCGACCGCTCGGCGGACGGGACGCCACGCGCTGTCGTGCTCATCGCCAGCAGCGTACCCGGCCGCTACATGATCCCGACGAATTGCTCCCCGGTGGTGGCCGACCCGAGCTCGGTGACCGCGAGCGTCGCCGGATTGACGGCGACCAGCGTCGCCATCGAGCCACTCGCCGTGGCGATCGAGCCGTAGATCAGCCCGTCGGGAGCCCACACCGCCGGGGTGAACTCGCCGAGCGTCCGCGAACGGGCGGTCCCGGAGGCGAGGTCGAGCACGCGCAGCGTGGCGTTCCACGTCGCGCCACACGTGTCCTCGGCAGCCGGGATGGTGACGTAGGCGACCGAGGTGCCGGACGGCGAGAAGACCGCGTCCCCGGCGACGTTGGCACCGGACATCGCGAAGCTGTAGCGAGGAGTGCCGCCGCTGCTCACGTGCAGCCCGGTGGTGGTCGTGGTGCCGGAGAAGCACGCGGTCTCCATTCCCGGACCGACGGCGCTCAGCGGGCAGGAGGCGCTGGCGGTCAGGGGCGAGCCCACCTCGGTCACGGGGTTGATCATCGCCGAGTAAGCGGACTGCATCTGCATGTCGAATGACCCGCATCCGCAACCACCGCTCGGCACCCGGGCGAACGCGATGCCCGCGGACGTCCAGTTGATGAGGTAGTAGTCCCAGCTGGCAGGGGCGTCGGCAGTCGGATGGTTGGGATCGTCAACGCGGTCGGCGATGGTCACCGCGGCGGCGCCCGGGCGCACCACGACGATCCGGTTGGTCACCACACCACTCTTGGACTGGTCGCTGGTCGCGTACGCATACGACGTGCCGTCCGGCCCGATCAGCACTCCGTTCGCATCGGAGGGCACCGTTCCGAGCTTCCGCACGGCGCCGGAGGGCGTCAGCTCGAACATGGCGTCGCTCTGCGCCCAGTACGCGCCACCGGAGCCTGACGCGACCATCCAGCCGAGGATGGGGTCGATCGGGGCCTTCGCGACGACCGCTCCGGAGTGCGAGAGGATCTCCAGCCACTGCGTCGGCCCAGCCGTGAGGATCGAGACGACGTCCGGGCTCGGCGCCGGAGCGGGTGGTTTCGGTTGCGACGCGGGTGGGACGGCGGCGACGACCGGCCGCACGCGCGACAGCGGGAGTGAGCGCAGCGTGAGCGAAGCCCTGGCGGCCGTCGCATTCGGAATGATGTCGGACACAGTCGTGGTCCGCGCCGTCACTGCGGCGGCGACCCCGCATCCTGAGAGCACCAGCAGTGCTGCTGGGATGGCCAGTGCGGCGCGATTCCGGGTCATCGAATGTGCCTCCGTCAACTTGTCGATTGACGGTGCAACGAGCCGCCGCGCGGGCGGTTTCGCGTAACGAAAGTCGCGGCCGCGCGTTGCGCGCCGGCTCAGACCGGGGTCGTGCTCTCGGTGGGAACCCCGGGGACACCGGCGGCCGGCAGGGTCACCTCGTCGGTCCGCAGATCGCGCGTCGCCGCGGCCATGAAAGCGCGGAAGAGCGGATGCGGGCGTCCCGGCCGCGAGCGGAACTCGGGATGGAACTGCGAGCCCACGAAGAACGGATGGTCGCGCAGCTCGATGATCTCGACGAGCCTGCCGTTGGGCGAGGTGCCCGAGAACACGACACCGGCTGCGGCGAGCGTGTCGCGATAGTGGTTGTTGAACTCGAAGCGGTGGCGGTGGCGCTCGTACACCACGGGCTCGCCGTACGCCTCGGCGGCGATCGTTCCGGGCGTGAGCTTGCACGGATACACGCCCAGGCGCATGGTGCCGCCCTTCTCCTCGATGTCACGCTGCTCGGGGAGCAGGTCGATGACCGGGTGCGAGGTGAAGGCGTTGAACTCCGTCGAGTTCGCGTCAGAAGCGTCGAGAACCTCGCGGGCGATATCGACCACGGCACACTGCATGCCGAGGCACAGCCCGAGGTAGGGGATCAGGTGCTGGCGGGCATACCGGGAAGCGAGCACCTTGCCCTCGATCCCGCGGTGACCGAAGCCGCCGGGCACGACGATGCCGTCGACTCCCGCGAGCGGGGTCATGTCCTCGTCGAGGTGCTCGCTGTTGACCCACACGAGGTCGAGATCGGCACCGCAGAAGACCGCCGCGTGGCGCAGCGACTCGATGACGCTGATGTACGAGTCCGGCATCTCGACGTACTTCCCGACGAGCGCGATGCGCACGCTCGGCTTCGGCGCAGCGATGCGCGCGCAGAGGTCCTGCCACTCGGTGAGATCCGGCGGCGAGGCGTCCAGGTTGAGCAGTTGCACGATGTAGTCGCCGAGACCCGCGTCCTCGAGCATCAGCGGCACCTGGTAGATGGAGCTCGCATCGGGGACGTTGATCACGGCCTGCATCTCCACGTCACCGAAGAGCGCGATCTTCTCCTTGAGCGGCTCGCCGATCGGCTGCTCGCTGCGCGCGATGATCGCGTCCGGTTGGATGCCGATGGAGCGCAGCTGATTGACCGAATGCTGCGTGGGCTTGCTCTTGAACTCCTCGCTCGCGTTGACATAGGGGACCAGGGTGAGATGCACGTAGCAGACGTTGTTGCGTCCCACGTCCTTCTTCATCTGCCGGATGGCCTCGAGGAAGGGCAGCGACTCGATGTCACCGACCGTGCCGCCGACCTCGACGATGACGACATCCGGTTGTGGCAGCTCATTTTCGGCCACGCGCAGGATGCGATGCTTGATCTCGTTGGTGATGTGCGGGATCACCTGCACGGTGCCACCGAGATAGTCGCCGCGGCGCTCCTTGGCGATCACCGACGCATAGATCTTGCCGGTCGTGACGTTGCTCGCCTTGCTCAGCGCGACGTCGACGAAACGCTCGTAGTGGCCGAGATCGAGGTCGGTCTCAGCGCCGTCGTCGGTGACGAACACCTCGCCGTGCTGGTAGGGGGACATCGTGCCCGGATCCACGTTGAGATAGGGATCGAGCTTCTGCATCCCGACATGCAGGCCACGCGCCTTGAGGATCGTGCCGATGGAGGCGGCGGTGATTCCCTTGCCGAGTGAAGAGACGACTCCGCCTGTCACGAACACGAACTTCGCCAATGCAGAGCCTCCCGGGATGGTTTGAGCGATTGTATCAGCAGTGCGTCGCGCGGACGCACCGATGTTCGAACGTCACGGTCAGCCGGCTCTCGCCTCGAGGAACACGACCCGGGTCTCATCGGTCTCGCCGGTCGAGCCGGTGAGCACGAGGCGGGGCTGCGCCTCCCAGGACCCTTCGGGGAGCCCCATCTCCTTGGCGAACTTGCCGACGGGGTCGAACTCGCCGCCCTCGGCGGCCCCGAACCGTGCCGGCACGACGATGCTCGGCTCCACCGCGTTGACGAGCTTGGCGGCGTCGATCGCCCCCAGGGCGTCGCCACCACCCACCGGGATCACGAGGACGTCGACATGGCCGAGGCTGTCGATCTCGTCCTCGGTCAGCTGACGCTTGAGGCGCCCCGCCGCCACGACGCGGACATCGTCGACGGCGACCCGCATGACCGTGGTGTCGCCCGCAGCGAGCCCGAGGATGCCGACCCCGGCGATCTCGAACTCACCCGGCCCGCAGACCTCCTGCAGCTCGCCCTCGCGCGGCCGCAGCCGGGTCGGGTCGGTGGCTCCCTCGGTGCGAACGATCAGGCCGAGCGTGCCCTTCGAGAGCCCGGGGAGTGCCGTCTGGGGTGGGTCGATGATGACCGTCATCTCGCGGCCGCGCAGCCGGATGCAGGAATGGCCGTGATAGGTGACTTCCATCAGTCTCCAGTGTGCCGCCTCGGGGCCATCAGCCGCTTCCGACCGTCATCTGGAGGGTCCGCGACGTTCCGTTCCGGTACACCGTGAGCGTCACCTGCTCCCCGGGGGCGAGCCCGAGCACGTTGGGATCGAACGGATGCGTGGCGTCGAGCGGCGTGCTCCCGACGGCGGTGACCACGTCCCCGGGGATCAGACCGGCGGCCGCCGCCGGGCCACCCGCGGTGACCGACAGGATGAGTGCCCCGACCGGCACGCCGGCCGCCGCCGCGGTCGCCGGATCGATCACCTGGGACTGCGCTCCGAGCGCCGGGACCGGCGCGCTGCCGCTGCCACCGGTCGCCGCGACGACCAGGTCCGCCGCCGAGGTCATGGAGAGCGCGACGACGCCCGGCGCGGCGCCGCCCGCGTCGACGACCACGCCGATGACGTTGCCGTTGCCGTCGAGGAGCGGCGCGCCGTCCTGGCGCGGATCCGGGGTCGCGTCGACCGTGAGCACGTCGCGCAGCGGCTGGTCGCCGCCCGCCAGGGTCACCGAGCCCCCGATCGAGCTCACCGTCCCGGTGGACAGGCTCACCGGGGAGAACGGCGTATGCGCGACCGCGATGGCGAGGTCACCGACCCGAGGGCTCACCGCGGCGAAGGTGAGCGGCGTCATGTGCTGCGCGCCGACCGCCTGGAGCAGGACGACTCCGTGGGTCGGATCGGCGCGCACTATCGTCGCCGGGAAGCTGCGGCCGTCCGCGGTCGCGATCTTGAGCGTCGCCGCGCCCTGGATCGCATGGATGCTCGACACCACCAGACCATTCGCCGACACCACGAAGCCGTCGACGATGCCCGTGGGCCCGGCGAGGAGCTCGGCGGGGGTCACCGGTTGCGTGAGCACCTCGACCACCGACGCCGACTTCGCCTGGGCGATCGATCCCACCGTGAGGCCGCCGTTGCCGCCCGAGCCACCGATGATCGTCTCCTGTGTGACCCGTTCCACGGGACCGAAGTGGGCGTAGATCCCCCACGCCGCCAGGCCACCACCGACGAGGCCGATGACGGCACTGAGCACGACCGCCGCGATGAGGCGGTCTCGCGGCCGCACGGCCGTGGTCATTCGGCGGGTGCCGGTGCCCGCTGTCTCAGGTAGCGAACGATCCCGGCGGCGTTGCTGTGCACCCCGTTGAGGATCTCCGCCTTCTCGCGGATGCTCTCCGGCAGGGTCTCGGGATCCAGCGCGAACGCATCCGCGAGGGCCGCGGCGACGTCATCGATGCCCGCGTCGGCGGCCGTCTCGATCGCGCGCTCGGCGACCTCGACCCAGCCGTGGAGCATGTCCTCGGCCTCGGCGAGGGTCGCCTGCGCGTCGGCAACCGGACCGTAGTGGGTGAGCACCATGCGCTCCGGGCGCAGCTCGGCGAAGCGTCTCAGGCTGTGCACCGCCTGCTCGAGGTCGAAGTCGGGGGGCGGGGTCGCGGGACGGAGCACGCCGATGTCGGGCAGGAGCACCCCCACCGCATCGCCGACGAGCAGCGTCCCGGTGTGCTCGTCAAGGACCGCGTGGTGGTGCTTGGCGTGACCCGGGGAGTCCACGAGGACGAGCTCGCGGCCGTTGCCGACGTCAACGCGAAATCCGTCGCCGGCGGCGATGAGGCGGTCCTCGGGGACGGCGGTCATCCTGCCGTAGAGGCTGTCGAGCAGCGGGCCGTAGACGCGCGAGGCGCTGTCCACCAGCCGGCTCGGGTCGACGAGGTGGCGCGCACCGCGTTCGTGGACGACGACGGTCGCGGACGGAAAGTCCCTGGCGAGGTCACCGACCGCGCCGGCGTGGTCGAGGTGGATGTGGGTGACGATGATCCAGCGCAGGTCGAGCGGCCCGAGGCCGAGTGCGGCGAGCGCCGCGTGGACCGCGGGGACGCTCGACTGCGACCCCGTCTCGACGAGCGCGGGCATGGGGCCGTCGATGAGGAAGCCCGCCGTGAGCTGGTCCATGCCGCCGAGCAGTGTGTCGAGCTGGCGGATTCCCGGTGCGATGTCGACCGCGTCGCTCATGCCTTCCGCCGCCTCAGGCTACGGCGCCGGTGACGGCGACTGCTGTGCGAGCAGCTTCTCGAGCGCGGCCAGGTCCGCCTGCACCTTGGTCTCGTCGGCACCGTATGCGGTGTAGTTGCCCGCCTGCAGTGCCGCCTGCGCGGCGGCGTTGTCGGCGACGAGCTTGCTGTCCAGCGCGATGATCTGCTGCTGGAGCGTGCCGGTCGGTGTCGACGTCGGCGTCGGGCTCGTGCCGGGGCTGGGCGACGCGGTGGGCGACGTCGCTGGTGACGGGGACGGCGTCGGGGTGGTCGTCCCGCCCGGGTTGTTGCTCAGACCGGGGATCGGGGTGGTGGTCTGGAGCAGCGCCTGCAGCGCGGCATTGAACGAGGTCCCCTGCGCGATGCTGGTCTGGGTGCCGACGATCACCTCCTGCAGCTGCGGGAA
This sequence comes from Candidatus Dormiibacterota bacterium, assembly GCA_036786805.1. Classification (GTDB taxonomy): domain Bacteria; phylum Chloroflexota; class Dormibacteria; order Aeolococcales; family Aeolococcaceae; genus Palsa-851. The sequence continues at coordinate 7,469 of DAIQQM010000057.1, forward strand.
CGCGGTGCCCCCGTTGGCGGCCGCGGTCACGTAGAGCGGTCGGACGTAGAGGAAGGAATCGTTGTTGAAGGGCAGGATGATGACGTTGCCAAGGGTCACCGTTGAACCGTGCTGACTCAGCAGGCTGATCTCCGAGCTGATCTGTGGGTTGGTGTTGATGTTGTTGTCGAACTGCAGAGGACCGAGGACGTTGTCCGCGTTGTTGAGGCGGACGGAGACAAGCTTGGGATCGCTCGTCCCCGTGTAGTCGCATTCGGCGGCAAGCCACGCGGTCATGTTGTTCGCCGTGGTGCCTCCCCCGCTCGCTCCCGGTGAGAAGGTCTGGAGGAGCACGAACTGCGGGCTGCTGGTGTCGGGAAGTGTCGCCTCGACGTAGTACGCCGTCGTCGCCTGGTTGGTCCCGTTCAGGCTCTCCTGCGCGATGTTGAACAGGTCGCTGCCGTTGTAGAACACCGACGGGCTCGTGATGTGCACCTGGGCGTACGCCTGAGCCTGGTCGTTGAACAGATCCTCCGGGTAGCGCAGATGGGAGCGCAGGTACGACGACATGTCGCTGAGCGGCGTGAGCAGCCCGGGATAGATCGCGTTCCAGGCCGCGGTGATCGGCTCGTTCATGTTCACGGCGTACAGCGTGATCTGGCAGGTCTTGGCATCGATCACGGCCTTGACGGCGTTGCGCATGTACGACGTGCCATCGCTCTGCTGGTACGACTCGGGGAAGAGCGACGTCTTGACGTACGCGTCGGCGATCCACATCAGGTGGCCGGTCTCGGGATCCACCACGACGTACGGATCGGAGTCGACCGTCAGGAACGGTGCCAGCGAGGTGATCCGAGCGCTGATCTGACGATTGACGAGAGCGCGGCTGTTGGCGGTGAGCGAGTTGTTGAGGAAGAGGTTGAAGCCGCCGAAGTCCTGAAGCGACAGCGCCAGCTTGTCGATCGGGTTGGAGATCGGGATGCCGACCTCGCTGCCGCCGGCGTGCACGGTGTTGTCGCCGCTTCCCGACGGGTAGTTGAACTCGGGTGACGTGGTGCCCGAGACGACGTTCTGGGTGGTGTCCAGGCCGCAGTAGATGCTCGGATCCGCGGTCGTCGAGTTGTCGAACGAGAGGTCGGGAGGCGAGCCCGGGGTGACCTGCGTCATCGGCTGCTGTCCGACCAGGACCTGCGGCTTGCCCTCGCCACCCACGGCGTTCACCGAGACGGCGGTGACACCGTAGCCATGCGTGTACGTCAATGAGGTGTTCACGAACGAAGCGTTGGGGACGTCCGACTCGGCGATCTCGCGCGCTCCGATCATCACCTCCGTGTCGCCACCGGTTGCGGCGCTGGGATACCGATCCACGGTGATCGTCGAGTACGTCTGATAGCTCCGGCTGCGGTCAATCTGCGCGAGGGTGTCCGGCAGTTGCGTCGGGTCCTGGATGCGCACGTTCTGCAGGGTGCCGAGATCGGATTCGAGGTCGGTGAGCGTCGGTGCGTGGGGCGTCCCGAAGCTTCGGTTCTCCACCTGCGGGTCAGATCCGGCGCTCTCGATCGCCCAGGCGTAGCGGCTGGTGGTGAGGTAGTCACCGATGGTCGGCGTCTGCGCGGTCTGCTCGTTGGGGCCGACGCTCGTCGCCTGGTAGACCGCCGCCGGCACCGCCTGAATGAGGCCGGCGACGAGCAGCCAGCCCCCGAGCATCGACCCGAGCGCGATCGCGGTTCCGGTCGACGCCCGCCTCCAGCGCACACCCACCACCACGAGCGTCGCGATCGCGAGGACCACCGCCAGGACCTGCAGGAACCCGAGCACCGGCTGGGTCACCGCGCGCTGGGTCGCGTCCAGGCCGACGTAGGGCGTCCCGGTCGTGCCGGTGCCGGTGGCGTGGCTGCTGGTGGCCAGGTGGTAGACGCCGAAATGGGCGCCGAAGGCGGCAAGGATGAAGATGGCGGCAACCCCGATGCCACCGGTGATGATGGCGGCCTTGAGCGCATCCTCGGGGGAGCGTCCAGGCGGTGGCTCGAGCGGCAGGGGCAGCTCCTCGGGAGCATTCATCACGGTGATCGACACGGCGGCTGCGGCGATCGACGCGAGGACTCCGAGGATCACGCCGCCCCAGAGCAGTCCCATGAGATCGTCGATCGCAGGCAGCGTGAAGACGAAGAACGAGTAGTCGAGATGGAAGACGGGATCGGTGGCGCCGAACGGCACCGAGTGCATCCAGACGAGGATGTCCTGCCACTCGCCGGACAGCGTCGACCCGCCCGCGATCCCGGCGAGGAGGGCGATCACGGCCCCGCTCCAGAGGACCACCTTGCGACCACGTCGATCGAGGTTTGCCGCTGCCGCGGCGCATCCGAACACGGCCGCCCCGAAGATCACGGCAACGATCGCGAACCCGACGAAGAACAGGACGATGTGCGCGATCAGCGGTGTCCAGAAGACGTTGGTGTGGCCGACGCTCTTGTAATAGAGGTAGTCGGCACGGAGTCCGAGGAGCCAACGACCGACGATGAGCAGGACCACGATGGCCGCGATGACGCCGAAGATGATGATGCGCCGCCGGAGTTGCCCGGGAGGCCGCACGATCCTCGGACGGGACCGCCGCCGAGCGAAGATCTGCTCGGGATCGAAGCCGAAGGCACTCATGGGTTCACCGAGTGTACCCGTGGGACCCGCGCGGGACGCCTGAGTGTCAGCGGCGTTGGAGCAGCAGCCTCACGTCGAAGGGGTCGCGCCGGCGGCGAACCCTGCGTGAAACCTCGGGGCGGATCTGCACCATGTAGGGCTCCTGCTGCCGGAGGACCTCCTCGATCGCATCGGCGATGAGCATGCCCGGATGGACGGTCGGGACCCGTTCGCTCAACGCCTCCGCCATCCGCTCGCTGACCTCGGTCAGGTTGAGCTCATGCGCCTGCTCGAGCACGTCCAGGCAGTCGTCGAGACGCCGGAGTCGTAGGCGGCGATCCTCACCGTCCATGGAGGTCATCGTTCCTCCACGTTAGCGCACCCGGCGGGGTCGCGGGGTGCGATCAGGTCGAAACCGGGACGCGTCTCCGTTGCCGCGGTGTGACGACCCGGGTCCCGGTGACTCTCGTCACCGCACGGGGAGCCGGCAGCATGCGGGCGAGATACTCGCCGGTGGCGCTCCTGGGGTTGGCGGCCACCGCTTCAGGCGTCCCCTCGGCAACGACCTCGCCGCCCCCGTCGCCGCCACCCGGGCCGAGATCGATGATGTGGTCGGCCGTCTTGAGCACATCGAGGTTGTGCTCGATGACGATCACCGTGTTGCCCGCGTCGACGAGGCGATGCAGCACCGCCAGCAGCTTCTCCACGTCGGCGAAGTGCAGTCCCGTCGTGGGCTCGTCGAGGATGTAGAGCGTGCTCCCCGTGTCGCGCCGGGAGAGCTCGGTGCTGAGCTTCACGCGCTGCGCCTCGCCACCACTCAGCTGCGTCGCGGGCTGGCCGAGGCGGATGTAGCCCAAGCCGACGTCCTGGAGCGTGCGCAGCCTGCGAACGATCCGCGGCTGGTGCTCGAAGAGCCCGGCCGCCTCGTCGACGGTCATCTCGAGCACGTCGGCGATGCTCTTGCCGCGGAACTTCACCTCGAGCGCCTCGCGGTTGTAGCGGCGCCCTTTGCACACCTCGCACGGCACGTAGATGTCCGGGAGGAAGTGCATCTCGATCTTGATCATCCCGTCGCCGGCGCACGCCTCGCAGCGGCCGCCGGAGACGTTGAAGGAGAAGCGCCCCGGCTTGTAGCCGCGGATCTTCGCTTCGGGGAGCTTGGCGTACAGGTCGCGGATGTCGGTGAAGACGCCGACGTACGTGGCCGGGTTGCTCCGCGGCGTCCGCCCGATCGGCGACTGGTCGACGTCGATGACCTTGTCGATGTGCGCGATGCCCTCGACGCGGTCGTGCGTGCCGGGCCGCTGCTTGGCGCGATACAGGGACTGCGCGAGCTTGCGATACAGAATGTCGTTGACGAGCGTGCTCTTGCCGCTGCCGCTCACCCCCGCGACGCAGATGAATGAGCCGAGCGGGAACGTCACGTCGACGTTGCGCAGGTTGTTGGCGCGCGCGCCGCGCACCACCAGCTTCTTCGCGCCGGCGGGTCTCCGAATCAGCGGCAGCGGAATGCTTCGCTCGCCGCGGAGGAACTGTCCGGTGATGCTCGCCGGCGAGGTGAGCACGTCCTCGACGGTTCCCGACACCAGCACCAGCCCGCCATGCTCGCCGGCGCCGGGACCGATGTCGACCACCCAGTCGGCCGCGCGGATCGTCTCCTCGTCGTGCTCCACGACGATCAGCGTGTTGCCGATGTCGCGGAGTGCGATCAGCGTGCGGATCAGCTTGTGGTTGTCGCGCTGATGCAGCCCGATCGACGGCTCGTCGAGGATGTAGAGCACGCCCATGAGCTTGCTGCCGATCTGTGTGGCGAGCCGGATCCGCTGCGCCTCGCCGCCGGAGAGCGTCGCCGCGCCGCGGTCGATGGTGATGTAGTCGAGTCCGACGTCGTGGAGGAAGCCGAGACGCTCCTTGATCTCCTTGACCACCTGCACCGCGATCGTCTGCTCGCGCTCGCTGAGTCGCAGTGAGTCGAGGCGCCGCAGGGCCGCACTGATGCTGTTCCTGCAGAACTCGGCGATGTTCATCCCGTCGATGGTCACCGCGAGGTACTCGGGTTTGAGCCGCGCGCCGTTGCAGGTCGGACATGCCTTCTGCATCATCAGGCGCTCGATCTCCTGCTTGACCCACTCGGATTCGGTTTCGCGGTAGCGGCGCTGCAGGTTGTTGATGACGCCCTCGAAGCCCGCCTCGAAGCTTCGCGCATGCCCGCTGTGCGAGACGTAGCGCATGCGCACCGTCTCGTCCTTGGGAAGCCCGTACAGGATGAGGCGGCGCTCCTTGGGGTCGAGGTCGCTCCAGGGAACGTTGAGCGGGATCTTGAAGCGCTTGCAGACGGTCTCGAGCACCTCCATCATCCAGTGCTGCGACGGCCCGCGGGTCCACCCGGAGAGCGCGCCCTCGTCGATGCTCAATGAGGGATCGGGAACCACCGCGTCGGGATCGACCTCGAGGCGCACGCCGAGCCCGGTGCACGCGGGACACGCACCGTGCGGATTGTTGAACGAGAAGTTGCGCGGGGCGGGCTCCTCCATCGAGATGCCGCAGTACACACAGGCGAATTCCTCCGAGAAGAGCATCTCCTGCATGCCGCTTTCCGCGTCGGCGGGGATGAGCAGGATGAGGCCGTCGCTCAGCTTCGACGCCTGCTCGAGCGACTCGTGCAGTCGTGAGCGCAGCTCCGGCCCGATGATGACGCGGTCGACGACGACCTCGATGTCGTGCTGGAACTTCTTGTCCAGCGTGATCGGCTCGGACAGGTCATGGAGCTCGCCGTCGATCCGCGCGCGCACGTAGCCGAGACGCTTGGCCTCGTCGAGCACCTCACGGTGCTCACCCTTGCGTCCCTGCACCATCGGCGCCGAGATGAGCAGGCGCGTCCCCTCGGGCAGGAGCAGGACCTGGTCCGCGATCTGCTCGATCGACTGCTTGCTGATCTCGCGACCGCAGTTCGGACAGTGCGGATGGCCGATGCGCGCGTACATGAGGCGCAGGTAGTCGTAGATCTCGGTGACCGTTCCGACCGTCGAACGCGGGTTCCTGCTCGTCCCCTTCTGATCGATGGATATCGCCGGGCTCAGGCCCTCGATGTGATCGACATCGGGCTTCTCCATCTGCCCGAGGAACTGGCGCGCATATGCGCTCAACGACTCGACGTAGCGACGCTGACCCTCGGCGTAGATGGTGTCGAACGCGAGCGACGACTTGCCGCTCCCCGACAGCCCGGTGATCACGATGAGCTTGTCGCGCGGCAGCGTCAGGTCGATGTTCTTGAGGTTGTGCTCGCGCGCACCGCGAATGACGATCCGATCGTTGGGCATTGACCGTCTAGCGTACCCAAGTGGCGCCGATGACCAACCTGCGCCTTCGGGATCGGAGACGCCGGCCATGGCGTGAGAGCATAGCAAACATATGTTCGATATGTGGGAGCGTGGTGGATCAGTGAGGGCTGGGGGGCCGAGGAGACTCGCGGCGGGCAACGAGCGCCATCAGAGTCGCAAAGAAGAGCATGAACAGCATCAGGACCGCGACGCCGCTGAGGGCCCAGATGGACAGGACCCGACCGAACACCACACCGAGGAACAGAAGCACGAATGCGCCTGCGAGAAGCCACCACGGGCGACCGGTCAGCCAGCGCACGCGCGATTCTCCTCTGGTGTCGGCCGCTATTCCGTGGGTGGAGCGCTCGGTGGACCGGCCGCGGCACCGGCGACGGCCTCGGCCTTTTCCTTCTTCTCGCGGCGGACGCCCTTGGGGACGAGGCGCATCTTGACCTCGCCCTCGACGACCTCGACGATCACCGCATCACCCGGACCGTGCTTGAGACGGAGCAGCTCCTCGCTCAACGGGTCTTCGATGACGCGCTGGATCACGCGCCGCAGCGGCCGCGCTCCGTAGATCTTGTCGAAGCCTTCATCGACGAGCTTCTCCTTGGCGTCATCCGAGACCGTGAAGGTGAGCTCCTGCGCGGCGAGGTGCATCGCCACCTTGGCGAGCAGCAGGTCGACGATCTGGCGCATCTGCGGATGGTCGAGGCGCTGGAAGACCACGACCGCGTCGACACGGTTGAGGAACTCGGGACGGAACTGCTTCTTGAGCTCGTCCATGATGCTGTCGCGCATCTTGCCGTGCTCCGACGACGAGGCCCGCTCATCCGGCACGGCCGGCTGGAAACCGAGCGACATGTTGAGCTTCAGCCCATGCACGCCGAGGTTGCTCGTCATGATGATGATGGTGTTGGCGAAGTTGACGGCCTTGCCCTTGGCGTCACTGAGCCGTCCGTCCTCGAGGATCTGCAACAGCATGTTGAAGACCTCGGGATGCGCCTTCTCGATCTCGTCGAAGAGCACCACGGAGTACGGGCGGCGGCGCACCGCCTCGGTGAGCTGGCCACCCTCGTCGTAACCGACGTAGCCTGGCGGCGATCCGACCAGTCGCGCGGTCGAATGGCGCTCCATGAACTCGCTCATGTCGAGCCGGATGATCGCGTCCTCGTTGTCGAAGAGGAAGGCCGCGAGCGCCCGCGACAGCTCGGTCTTGCCGACACCGGTCGGGCCGAGGAACATGAACGAGCCGATCGGCCGCTTGGCGTCCTTGAGGCCCGCGCGCGCGCGGCGCACCGCCTGCGAGATCACCTTGACCGCATCGTCCTGGCCGATGAGGCGCTTGTGGATCTCCTCCTCCATGCGCAGGAGGCGTGAGGTCTCCTCCTCGACCAGGCGCGACACCGGGACACCGGTCCACGACGAGATGATCTCTGCGATGTGCTCCTCGGTCACGTCCGGGACGGTCGCACCGAGCTCGTCACGCCACTTGGTCTCCTGGGAGACGTACTTGTCCTTGAGCTTCTTTTCCTTGTCACGGAAGTTGGCCGCGGTCTCGTAGTCCTGCGCCGCGATCGCCTCTTCCTTCTGGGTCTGCAGCTCACGGATATCGCGCTGCATCGAGCGCAGCTCTTCCGGCGTGGTGGTGAGCTTCATGCGAACCCGGGCGCTCGCCTCATCGATGAGGTCGATCGCCTTGTCCGGGAGCGAGCGGTCGCTGACGTAACGGACCGACAGCTCGGCGGCGGCCTTGAGTGCCTCGTCGGTGATCTTCACGCGGTGGTGCTTCTCGTACAACGGGCGGATGCCGTGCAGGATCTCGATGGTCTCCGCGAGCGACGGCTCGTCGACGAACACCGGCTGGAATCTGCGCTCCAGCGCCGCGTCCTTCTCGATGTACTTGCGGTACTCGTTGAGGGTCGTCGCGCCGATGCACTGGATCTCGCCACGCGCGAGCGCGGGCTTGAGGATGTTGGCTGCGTCGATCGCACCCTCGGCCGCGCCGGCGCCCACGAGCGTGTGCAGCTCGTCGATGAAGAGGATGACCTCGCGCGACGCGCGGATCTCGTCAAGGATCTTCTTGAGTCGCTCCTCGAATTCGCCACGGTACTTGGTGCCCGCGACCAGCGCGCCCATGTCAAGCGTGAGCACGCGCTTGCCCATGAGTGACTCCGGGATGTTGCCGAGAATGATCTGCTGGGCAAGCCCCTCCGCGATCGCGGTCTTGCCGACACCGGGCTCACCGATGAGCGCGGGGTTGTTCTTCGTGCGCCGGCTGAGGATCTGCACGACGCGCTCGATCTCCATCGCGCGGCCGATCACCGGGTCGAGCGCGTTCTTGATGGCGAGGTCGGTCAGGTCACGGCAGAACTGGTCGAGCAGCGGCGTCTTGGAAGGCTTCTTCTGCGCCTCCTTCGACTCCTCGTCAATGCCCGACTCGTGGAGCAGCTTGTCGATCTCGCCGCGCACCTTCTCGAGGTTGGCGCCGAGGTCCTCGAGGACATGGGCCGCGATGCCCTCACCCTCGATGAGCAGGCCGAGCAGCAGATGCTCGGTGCCGACGTAGTTGTTGCCCATGCGCCGCGCCTCTTCGAAGGAGATCTCGATGACCTTCTTGACGCGCGATGTCGGGATGATCTGCTGGATGATGATCCGCTCGTTGCGGCCGAGCACCGACTCGATCGTGCTGCGAACCTTGTTGATCTCGACGCCGAGATTGTTCAGGACCTTGGCCGCAAGTCCCTCACCTTCGCGGAGCAAACCAAGCAGCAGGTGCTCTGTTCCGATGTACGAGTGGTGCGAACGCTCGGCCTCTTCCTGCGCAAGCGTGAGCACCTTCTTCGCCCTTTCGGTGAAGCGCTCGAACGGGTACAAAACCGCCTCCATTGCCCTTCCGGCCCCCCCGTGGATGGAAAGGGTCAGACTCCGGGCACTGCCGTAACGTCCCCATTATGCCCGGGTCGGCCGACAGCTAAGCAACTTTGCAAATACGGGCCGGTAGCCTCGTCGAAACAACCGCGTTGCTGTGCACAAGCGCGGACGTCACCGTCTTGGTGACGGCGCCCTAGGCTTCCGGCTCGTTCGTTGCCCCGTCGGCGGTGCCGTCGGTCTCCGCGGCCGGCGCTTCGGCGGCGGACTCCGCAGCATCTGCGGCCTCCTCGACCTCGGCCTCCAGCTCGGACTCGCCCTCAGCGTGAGCCTCGTCGTCGGAGGTGTCGCCGTCAGCGGGCGCGACGCCGTCCCGGCTTGCGGGAGCGGTCCCCTCGACGCCGGCATCGGTGAGTGCCGTGGCCATGGTGGACGGGCTCTCGACCACGTCGCTCTCGTCGTCGTCATCCTCGGGGTAGTCGTATGACGGCGGCGTGATCTCGTCACCCTCACCGGTCGGTCCACCGCCGTGCAGCTGACGCAGGGAGAGGCTGATG
>DAIQQM010000155.1:0-4457 GCA_036786805.1 Candidatus Dormiibacterota bacterium
CTGAATTCGGCTCCAATTCGGCTCCGATGTGGCTAGAATGCCCGCAACCTGCCTCCGAGCAGTCGCAGAACCACCCCCACCCCCAACCGGAGGAGCACATGGCCACTGGCTATTGCCTCAAATGCAAGGAACAGCGCGAGATCAAGGGCGCTGAGGCGATCACGATGAAGAACGGCAAACCGGCCACCACCGGCACCTGCCCCGTCTGCGGCACCAAGATCTTCAAGATCGGGAAGGCCGCCTAACGATCGTCCGTCGGGCCGCGGTATTTGCATCCGGCCTGACACGCAACGACTGGTGACGGGGTGCGGGTGCGCCCCCACACCACCTCCCTGACCCGGGCACGCTCGTGGCGCGGGCTTGAGGTCAGTTGCTTCCGAGCAACTCCTGCTCGAGCACGTCAAGTGGCAGCGACCCGAGATTGAGCGCCTCCATGTGGAAACGCTTCAGATCGAACGCCGCCCCGAGCCGGGATCGAAGCTGGGCGCGGATGTCGAGCCACACGCGCTCGCCGACCTTGTAGCTGATCGCCTGGGCGGGCATCCCGCAATATCGCTCGAGCTCGCTGCGAGCGAAGCCCGGTCCGGCGAACCCGCAATACCGGCTCACGAAGGGCAGCGCCGTCTCGAAGTCCCAGACGCGACCCGGCTGGTAGTTCTCGGTTCCGGGGATCTCGAGTTGGAGATGGAGCCCGATGTCGACGACCACGCGCATGGCCCGGAACGCCTGGGACGCCAGCATCCCGAGCAGGTGGTCCGGGTTCTCGAGGTATCCGAGCTCCTGCATCAGGCGCTCGGCGTAGAGCGCCCAGCCCTCTCCATGGCCGGAATAGAACCCCAGCTGGCGCTGGAAGGTCGTCAGGCGGTCCTGGAACGTCATGCAGAGCCCCACCTGCAGGTGGTGGCCCGGAACACCCTCGTGGTACGCCGTCGTGACCTCGGTCCAGAGCGGGAACCGGGTCTGCCCCTTGGCCGGATACCAGGTCCTCCCCGGCCTGGTGAAGTCCGCCGACGGTGCGGTGTAGTACATCGCCGCGGCCGTTCCCGGAGGGGCTTCGCGGCACTCGACCCGATGCAGCGGCGCGGGGATATCGAAGTGAGTGCCGTCGAGATCGCCGATGGTGCGATCCGTCAGCTCCTGGAGATAAGCGAGCAGCCTGTCGATGCCCTCGATGCTGCGTGCCGGGTCCTCCCTGAGGATGGTCATCGCGCCGTCGAGGCCGGCGCCCGGCGCGATCCGCTCGGCGACCACGGCCATCTCGGCGTCGATCCGGTGGAGCTCGTCCCATCCCCAGGCGTACATCTCCTCGGGGTCGCGGTTCATCCCGAGCCAACGCCGGACCCCGATGGCATAGAGCTCGCGGCCGGCCGCGTCCGTCTCCGGCGCCTTCGGCGCGTACTCCTCACGCAGGAACCGGGACATGCCGGCGTACGCATCCGTCGCCACCTGGGCGTTCTCGCGCAGCCTCCGGGCGAGCTGGTCGTTCGGCTCCCAGCCGCCGGTGACGCCGGCGAAATACGGGGTGGTGCCGGCGTCGAGACCACCGAGCGTCGCCGCCTGGTCAGCGCAGACGAGTGCCTGCCGCCGCGGCGCGATCCGGCCCGTGGCCAGGCCATGCCGAAGTGAGGTGGTGAACCCGTCGAGCGTCTCCGGGATGCCGCGCATGCGGATGGCGAGCCGCTCCCAGTCCTCGCGAGTCTGGCGGGGGCTGAGATCGAACGCCATGCGGACGAAGCTGAGCGGGCAGTGGAAGTTGGACAGCTGGCGCCATGGTGTGCCCGCCTCGTATCCCTCGAGATCCGTCTCGAGCCGGTCGCGCATCACCGCGACGGCGATGCGATCGGGATCGTTCTCGACGGCCGCCTGGTCGAGGGCACGCAGCGTGCGCCGGTCGAGGTCGGCTCGGGCCGCGACGCCGTCCGGCGAGTAGTCGGTCACCTCGTCGTCGTGTCCGGGGATCCCGAGATCGGTGGCCGTGAAGGGGTCGAGCGCACAGAGCTCGTCGACGTAGGCGTCGGCGAGGCGGAAGACCTCGGTCACACCTCGAGGGCGACCACTGCGCCGACCCCCGCGATCGACGCGACACGGTCGCCGTCGTCGAGCCGCATGATGATCACACCTCTGGTCTGGCGCCCGGAGATGCGAACCTGGTCGAGCGGGATGCGGATCACCTGGCCCGACGTCGAGATGACCATCAGCTCCTCGGACAGGTCCTCGACGACACGCATCCCGACGATCTCGCCGATCTTCGGGATCGCGGTCTGATCGACCGTGTAGACGCCCTGGATGTTCCGGCTCTTGACCGGGTAATCGCTCATCGGCGTCAGCTTGCCGTAGCCGTTCTCGGTGATCACGAGGACATGCCCGTCGGGATTGACGATGTCGAACCCGGCGACCTCATCTCCCTTGCGGAGGCGGATCGCGCCGACACCCATGGTGTCCCGGCCCATCGGACGGACCTCTTTCTCGGTGAAGCGCGAGCCCTTGCCCTGGCGGGTGACCACGAGAACCTCGTTGCCACCCGAGGAGCGCCGCACCCAGTTGAGCTCATCGTCGTCCTGCAGGTTGATCGCGATCAGCCCGTTGCGGCGCACGGACGCGTACGCGGCGGCGGGTGTCTTCTTGATCTGTCCGAGCTTGGTGACCATCACCAGGTACTGCTCGTCGCTGAAGACCTCCATGTCGATGAGCGCCGTGACCTTCTCACCCTGGTCGACCTCGATGAGGTTGATGATGGGTATGCCTTTCGCCTGGCGCTTGACGTCGGGAATCTCGTGCGTTCGCAGGCGGAACACCCTTCCTCGGTTGGTGAAGAAGAGCATGTCGGTGTGCGTGCTCGCCGTCGTCGAGTGCTCGATGTAGTCCTCGTCGGTGGAGCGGCGGGCCCCGACGACGCCCTTGCCGCCGCGATGCTGCGCTCGGTAGATGTCGAGCGACATGCGCTTGATGTAGCCGCGATGCGTGAGCGTGACGAAGACCTGCTCCTGGGGAATGAGGTCTTCCTCGTTCATCTCGAGCTCGTCGTGACGGATCTCGCTCCGCCGCGGATCGGCGAACCGCCTGCGCAGGTTGGTCACCTCGTCCTTGATGACGCCGTCGATGAGTCGCGGGTTGGCGAGGAGATCCTCGAGCTGCGCGATCTTCTTGATGAGCTCCTCGTACTCCTCGCGAAGCTTGCCGCTCTCGAGGCGCGTCAGGCGTCCGAGCCGGAGATCGACGATCGCCTTGGACTGGCGTTCGGTGAGACCGAAACGCTGCTCCAGGGCGGTCTGCGCGGACTTCTCGTCCTGCGCGCCGCGGATGATCGCGATCGTCTCGTCGAGGTTGTCGAGGACGATGGTGAGGCCTTCGAGGATGTGTGCCCGCTCGCGAGCGGTGGTCAGCTCGTGGCGCGTGCGCCTCGTGACCACGGTGCGCCGGTGGCTGATGTAGTGCTGGAGCATCGCCTTGAGGCTCAGCACCTGCGGGCGTCCGTCGACGATGGCGAGCATCAGCGCGCCGAAGGTCATCTGGAGCTGGGTGTGCTTGTAGAGGTTGTTGAGCACCGTGTGCGGCCGCGCATTCGACTTCAACTCGATGACGATGCGCACCTTGTCCTCGCGTCCTGACTCGTCGTGCAGGTCGGCGATGCCGTCGATCTTGCGATCGTTGACGAGCTCGGCGATGGTCTGCATCAGACGGGACTTGTTCACCTGGTAGGGCAGCTCGCGGACGATGATCTGCTCCCTGCCGGACTTCGACTCCTCGAAGTCGACCTGCGCACGCATCACGATCCGTCCGCGACCGGTGCCGTAGACGTTCGCGATGTCCCGTGTGTACACGATCCCGCCGGTGGGGAAGTCGGGCCCCTTGACGATCCGGATGAGATCCTCGGTGGTGGTGTCCGCGTCGTCGATCAGCCGGATCACGGCGTCGCAGATCTCACCCAGGTTGTGCGGAGGGATGTTGGTGGCCATGCCGACGGCGATCCCGCTCGCGCCGTTGACGAGGAGGTTGGGAAGCAGCGACGGCATCACCGAAGGCTCGCGCACTCCCGGGACGTTCGCGAAGTTCGGGCCGAAGTCGACGGTATCCTTCTCGATGTCGTCAACGAGGCTCATCGCCACCGCGGTCATGCGCGCCTCGGTGTACCGGTATGCGGCGGGCGGATCACCGTCGACGGATCCGAAGTTGCCCTGCCCGTCGATGAGCGGATAGCGCATCACCCATGGCTGGGCGAGGCGGACCAGGGTGTCGTAGACGGCCGAGTCACCGTGCGGGTGGTACTTGCCGAGCACCTCGCCGACCACGGCCGCGCACTTCTGGTAGCGCGCCCCGGCGGTCATCCCGGTGTCGAGCATCGCCCAGAGGATGCGGCGCTGCGCCGGCTTCAACCCATCGCGGATGTCGGGGAGCGCGCGGCTGATGATGACGCTCATCGCGTAGTCCATGTAGGACGCGCGCATCTCCGCCTCGAG
>DAIQQM010000156.1:0-4418 GCA_036786805.1 Candidatus Dormiibacterota bacterium
TCACGCGCGCGGAGGCGCTCGGCAAGCCCGAAAAGTCGTACCGCGCACAGAAGACCCTGCTCGCCGAGGTGCAGAACCTCCACGAGCAGAACCCGATGCTGGGACTCCGCGGCTGCCGCCTCGGCCTGCTCTTTCCCGAGATCATCGAGATGCAGACGCGCGCCATCATCGAGGCCGCCGTCTCCCTCAAGAAGAAGAAAGTCGACGTGCGCCCCGAGATCATGGTGCCGCTGGTCGGCACACTCGAGGAGTTGCGCAGGACTCGCGAGGTGATCGATCGTGTGGCGCAGGAGGTCTTCAAGGAGACGAAGACCACGGTGTCGTACCTCGTCGGCACCATGATCGAGGTGCCGCGTGCCGCGCTGACCGCCGGACAGATCGCTCAGTCCGCCGACTTCTTCTCGTTCGGCACCAACGACCTCACCCAGATGACGTTCGGGGTCTCGCGCGATGACGCTGAAGGCAAGTTCCTGCTCCGCTACGTCGAGGACAAGGTCCTGCCGCGCAACCCGTTCGAGACCCTCGATCGCGATGGTGTCGGGCGGCTCATGCGCTTTGCGGTGGAGGAGGGCCGGGCGGTCCGGCCGTCGTTGAGCGTCGGAATCTGCGGCGAGCACGGTGGCGACAGCGACTCGATCGCGCTCTGCGAGGAGCTGGGGCTCGACTATGTGTCCTGCTCGCCCTTCCGGGTCCCCGCCGCCCGCCTGGCGGCGGCCCATGCGCGCCTGGCACAGGTCGAGCGAGACCGCTGATCGAAAGACGGCCGCGCTTTCCCGACCAGGTCGACATGGGGGCGATATCCGGGTGACCGAGCACGTGCGGATTCGCAAGATCGCGACGCGCAGCGGCCGTCCGGAGATGCTCGACGATGGGCACGTCGTCGAGGGTGATGAGCTGTCGCCGCCCACGCCCGGTCTGCCATATGCCGTGCGCCGTACCGTGACCGAACATGCGGACGCACCTGATGTGTTCGCAACATCGCCGGTTCGCGCGGTGATCATCGAGCAACGCGGTGGCATCGTGTTGCTCACCGACAACTCGAAGTACGCGATCGAGGTCGTCGGACGCTAGGTCATCGGTAACGGATCACTGGCAATGACCCACGTCGTATATCGTTTCGCCTACTCTTTGTAGTGATGTCCTGGCCGCAGACACCCATGCCCGCAGCCACCACTACCGCGCCGGGTGCCGAGCCATATCTTCCCGTGGAGGAAGTGGCACAACGGTTGGATCTCCCGCTCGGTATCCTGCTTCGTCGCGTCGAAGCGGGCGACGTCCCGTCGCGTCGTGAGGAGGGGCCGGACGGCGTGCGCTACCTGGTCCGCCTTGGCGACCTCGGCATCGAGAGTCCGGTGACCGACACGGTCGCGACCCCGCCGCCGCCACCTGACACGGCCGACCACGACGTCGCGGCGGATCAGACGCCGAGTGTCGACGTCGTCGGGACTGCACAGCCGTCCTCGTGGCCCGACAAGGTCGTACCGCCGCCGGCAGAGGAGCTTGCGGCAGAGGCGCAGACGGCGCACGGGCGCGGCGGATCGATGATCGAGATCGGCTCGAACGAGCCCCGCCGCGACGTCGCATCGATGACCTCGCTCGATCCACGCGAACTGGTCGCAGGACTCCTCGATCGCTGGGAGCGGACCCTCGAGCAACGGATCTACTCCGAGCAGCGTCAGCGATTCGAAGCCGAGCTGAACTCGCGCCAGAACCTCGTCAAGCAGCTGCAGCTGGAGCTCCAGACCGCCCGGGCGGAGCACGCGGCGGCCCAGGCGGAGAAGGATCGGCGCCTGGCCGATCGCGACCGCCGGATCAGCGAGCTGGAGTCGGGCATGCCCGACCCACACGACGCCGCCGGTCGCCGCCGCCGCTGGTTCTTCAGCCGCTAGCGAGCGGTCGAGGCTGGCGGGCCATGGCTGGGGACGCTGTTGCGGAGGTCAAGTCGCGGCTTGACCTCATCGAGGTCATCGGCGGATACGTCACGCTCCATCGCGCCGGGCGCGAGATGAGCGGGCTCTGCCCGTTCCATGCGGAGAAGACACCGTCCTTCACGGTCAGCCCGGAGCGCCAGGTCTGGTACTGCCATGGCTGTCACGAGGGCGGTGATCTGTTCAAGTTCATCGAGCAGATCGAGCACATCGATTTCCGCCAGGCGCTCGAGATGCTTGCCGACCGCGCCGGGGTGGAGCTCGAGACGGGCCCTCAGGCAGCCCGGGGAGCCGGGCGCCGTCGCCGCCGGTCCATCGAGCTCAACGGCAAGGCCCAGGCGTACTACCAGCACGTGCTCTGGGCGACCCCGGCGGGCGAGGCCGGACGCGCCCTGCTTCGCGATCGCGAAGTCGACGAGGTGCTCGCCCGACGGTTCGGGATCGGCTTCGCACCGGCGGGTGGAGCCGGCGAGGATGCCCTTGCCAGGTACCTGACCGGGAAAGGCGGCGCGACCGTCGACGAGCTGGCTGACGCCGGACTGGTGCACCCACCGCGCGGCGGCCGGGCGCGGGACCGCTTTCGGGACCGCCTCGTGTTCCCGATCCGCGACGAGCGCGGCGACGTGCTCGGGTTCGGTGCGCGAGCCCTGGGTGACGCCAAACCGAAGTATCTGAACAGCCCGGACTCTGCCGCGTACCACAAGTCCGCGGCGATCTTCGGCCTCGATCTCGCCCGTTCCGCGATCGTCCGCGAGCACGCGGCGGTGATCGTCGAGGGGTATTTCGACGTCATTGCCGCGCACGCCGCTGGCGTCGAGCACACGGTCGCGAGCAGCGGCACAGCGCTCACCCGCGAGCAGGTGCACAGTCTGAGCCGCATCGCGGAGACGCTGATCCTCTGCTTCGACGGCGACGACGCCGGCCGCGTCGCCGCCACCCGCGCGGTGGATGTCATCGCCGCCGAAGGCATCCAGGCACGGATATGCCGCCTGCCAGCCGGGTTCAAGGATCCCGACGAGCTGGTGCGCCGCGATCCGGCGGCGTTCGCCCAGGTTGTCGCCGACTCACCTCCGGCGTGGCAGGTGCTGCTCGACACGGCGCTGGGGGCGGGCGAAGGGGGCAGCGTCGATGCGCGGCGCGCAGCTGCGGAGCGCGCCGTCTCGGTCCTCGCCAGGATCCCGGAGGCGACCACGCGCGAGCTCTACCTCCAGCAGGCGGCTCGCAGGCTGGACATCGGCGCTCGTTCGCTCTCGACCGACCTCACCCATTCGATGCGAGATGGCGTCCGCAGGCCCGCGAGGATCGTCGTCGCCGCACCCGCCGAGCCGCCCGCAGATACGGCGGAGGAGCCGGAGCCGGTGGAGGCGGACGAACCCATGCCGCCCTGGGAGGCGCAGCTTGCGCGAGTTGTCCTCATCCGGCCTGAGCTGGCCGCGGCCCTGCGATCGGACAGCGGGCTCGGACCGGAGGAGTTCACCAATCCCACGGCGCGGCGAATCTACGACGCGGCGTCCTCCGACCCCGCCGGGTTCACGCTCCGGCGTCTCAGCGGCGGCGACCAGCGACGGGCTGCCGGCCTCCTCGTCCGCGAGGTGCCGGAATTCGCGGATGAGGCTGAGCCGCAGGCCATCAAACAGCTCATGGCCGACTGCGTCCGTCTGATTCACGAGGAGAGCGTGCGGCGCGCCCTGGTCAGCATCTCAACCGAGATGCACCGGGCGCGGGACGAGGGCCGCACCGAGGACGCCGACGCGCTGGCGGCCAAGCTCAGCCGCCTCGCCGCGGACGCCCCGCATCTGCGCCGCACCCTGGCGGTTCGCTGATCAGGCTCACGGCGCCTCGCGCGCGGGCGCGCATGTTTGATCCGGAGCCTCACGAGCCACCATCTTCCTCGTGCCCGCGTGGAATCTTCCCGACCCGATCGCCAGAATCGGCACACTGAGACGGTTTCGACAATTATTGTGAAGGCCGTCGTTGTACCCATCGTCCGGCGGACCTCGCAGAGCGGGCGTCAGCCTGCGCCGCGTGAGACAGAGTTGAGATGACCGCAGCCACCACCACCGCCCGATCCAGAGCCGCCACCCTGCCGCCGCCCTCCGGCGCCGACCTGCTGGTCTCCGCCGCCGAGGCGCTGATCATCAAGGGCAAGGACCATGGCTACCTCACGCCTGACGACATCCTGGCCGCATTTCCTGAGATCGACGTCGAGCCCGATCACCTGGAGCGGATCTTCCACGTCTTTCGCGAGATGGGCATCGAGGTCAGCGACGGGGACAAGGACTTCGAGACCGTCGACGAGATCGACGAGGAGCTCATCGCCAAGGCCGAGGCGATCGACTCCGTCTCCCTCGACGACCCGGTGCGCATGTACCTCAAGGAGATCGGCCGGGTGGCGCTGCTCAAGGCCGAGCAGGAGGTGCACTACGCAAAGCTGATCGAGCAGGGCGACGAGGAGGCGAAGAACCAGCTCACCGAGGCGAACCTTCGCCT
>DAIQQM010000058.1:0-16395 GCA_036786805.1 Candidatus Dormiibacterota bacterium
CCAGACGACGATCACGAAAACGCCGATCGACAGCAGCGCGAAATACCCGGTGAGGAAATGCATGGCGACCGCCAGCCCAACGACCAGCGCGGCGAGCGCGTACTTCCCGCGCCCGCGGCCGCTGACGGCACGCCAGCTGCAGCCCCACGCGAGTGGGAGGAGAAACATCCCCCACTCCTGCGACCAGAGGCCGTTGCCCAACCACGTGTAGCTGAAGGACTCGTAGCCGTACCCGGTGACACTCACGAGCAGCGGCGTGAGCAGCGCGGCGCCACCCGCCGTCCACGACGACCAGCCGAGCAGACGCGTCCCCATGTACACGCTGATCGGAAACAGCGCGAAGAGCAGATAGCCGGCCCAGCGCACCGACGCGTCCACGCCGAAGATGAGCGAGAAGTACGCGGTGATCAGGTGCGGAAGGCTCTGATAGTGGGAGAACTGCGCGTCACCCATGCTGAGAAACGGGAACCAGCCGTCGAGTGGAAGGATGTGTCCTGCCTGGATCTGCTGCGCCGCCCAGCGAACCATCTCGACGTGCACCGCCTCGTCGTTGACAGGCTGCACGGTGGTCAGCTCGCCGCTCAGGGTCAGCAGGCTGAACGTGCATGCGCCCGCGACGAACATCCACGGCATCCATCCCCACCACCTCGGTCGCTCCGGAGCCTGGTCACCCGCCCGTACCGGGGCCTGGCTTCGTGCGGCGTGAACACGCCCCTGCGGCGGTGCGATCACGGCTTGGGGGTCGGTGATGTCAGGTCAACCGGGATGCGCGATCCGAGCGTCGGGTCGAGCGACGCGGCTCGTGCCCAATCCAGTCGGGCCGCGGCGACCTTGCCGTCACCGGCGACGATGAATCCGAGGTTCAGCCACGCAGCGGCGAAGCCCGGTTGCAGCGCCAGGACTTTGAGATAGAGAACCTGGGCACGCGCGGGCGCCGCGCTCGCCGTGTCGACGGCGAGATTGAACAGCCCGTCGGTGAAGCTTGGGTCGATCACCAGTGCCTCTGTGTACTCGGCCACGGCATCCGACCTGTTTCCCTGCCGGTCGTAGACCGTACCGAGGTCGTAGTGGGCAACGGCGTCGTTCGGGTCGAGCTTGATCGCCTGCAGGTACGTGCTCTCGGCGGTGGAGACATCCCCCGCGAGCTGCGCCGTGAGCCCCTGAGCGACCAGGCTGGTCGCACTCTGAGGCGACCCGCACGCGGCCAGCCCGATGGCGATCGGCCCGAGCGCGAGCGCACCCAGTCTCCGTCTCGTGCGGTTGATCATCCGGCGCAGGAGGCCACGCGTCCAACTCCGATCGTGTGCTGAAATCGATGAGCGCCGAACGGGTTGGTCCGTCCCGCAACGCGTGCGAGACGGACCAGAGCCGTTACGGTCAGTCCAATGTGAAGGCTTGGATCAGTTACCGATGCAGACGAACTTCACTGCGTCGGTGGTCGAGGACTCAGGGGTGAACGATGTGCCTGACGTGTAAAGGAATTCGACATCGACGCCCGAGTTGCCGATCGTGGTATCCGAGCCGTAGCAAACGTACGAGGCAGCAGTCGCGAACACCGCACCGTTGGTCAGTGTCACCGCGGTCCCGCTAGTCCCGGTGCCGCTCACCTCATGCACACCGACGGTCGCGGTGCCGGTGATGCCGCTGCTCGCGATGGTCCCGGTCGCGCCGGTCGGACCGGTGGCTCCTATGACACCCGTCGTTCCAGTTGGCCCCGTGTCACCCGTTGGTCCGGTCGTGCCGGTGGGACCTGTGGATCCGGTCGGCCCCGTGCTCCCCGTCGCGCCGGTTGGCCCGGTGGGTCCGCCGGATGGTCCGGTGACGCCCGTGGGCCCGGTTGAACCTGTGGCTCCGGTTGCCCCCGTCACAGCCGGCCCGGTCGGACCCGTCGCGCCGGTGGCCCCTGTTGCGCCTGTCGGGCCGCCCGGCACCACCGCGGCGTGGTAGCCGAAGTAGTCGAGGATGATGTCCGCGCTGCCAAACGCATTTGTGATGTCGATTGCGCCGGTGCCACTCAACCCGACGACCACCACGGCGAACGTCGTTCTTCCCGGGAGCACGTCGATATTCGAAGTGCCGGGAGTCGGCGTGAGATCAGGGTAGACGTTCAGAACGGTGGTGTTGGTCGTGTTGACGACCGTGAGATTGAGCACGATTGCCGTCGCGCCGGCGGGAATGCCGAAACCCCCGGTCACCTGCCAGACCTTGGTCTCCGGACCTCCCGAAAAGTGGAAGGCGGGCGTCTTCCGGCTGTCAAGAGCGCGCACCGGCGTTATCGGTGTGAAGGCGCTCTGCACAGCTGCGCCCGCGTGGGCGACCCAGGCCTGCGATGCGACAAGGGCCAGCGGAATACATACCGCAAACCCGACACTCCAGCGGCGCCGCCGCGCTACCAGGTCTCGATTCCGACTCTCAGCCATGGATGGCCTCCGTGCTCCGTCGAGACCCCTCTGTGGCCGGATACTGGGCCGTCGCCGCGCTGGAGTCGAGTGACAGTTGCGTAACGTCACGAAATCCGATTCGTGCGTAGACTGGCCGTCGATGATCAAGCAGCACAAGGCGTTTTCGTATGTTCGCCAGCGTACGGTCCGATCCCGGCGCGCCTATGTTCGCCGGCGTACCACGCTCGCACTCACCACCGGCGCGCTGCTCTTCATCACGGGCTGCGCAGCGTCAGGCGCCGCGCATCCAACCGCACAGGGTCTCGTCTCGATTCAATCGGCGGTGACGTGTCCCGCACCTCCGGGTCACGTCGCGATCGCTGATCCTCCTCGACATTTCGCAGTCGCGCCCCACCTGGTTCGGACCCACGACATCGGATACTGCGCATACATCGCCACCACACGCGGAGTGATCTCGGTGCGTCTCCGCCCCGAGTACGCGCCGAATGCGGTCGCCGATTTCATGGACCTCGTCCAGCACGGGTACTACGACGGGCTCCGCATCTATCAGACCTGCCCCGCGACAAGCGGCGCCACGTGTCCGGCCGGAGCATCGATCGCGCTGTCCGGCGACCCGACCGAAACGGGCACCGGCGGCCCCGGCTACACCGTCGCATCGGATCCCGTCATCGGCGATTACCTGTACGGCACCGTCGCGATGTACGGGAGCGATCCATCCACGATCGGCAGCCAGTTCTTCATCAGCACGGGCGACAGCCACACGCTCGCGCGCAGATACGACATCTTCGGCCAGGTGACCGGCGGGATCCCGGCGCTCGCCGAGCTGCTGAAGGGAGACACCATCACGTGGATCGCGGTCATCCCCACGGCGCCGGAGCCCTGACCTCAGGGTCGCAGCCGCAGCGACAACACTTCCACCATGCCGAGTGACGCCAGCGCGCACGCGGCGACCCCGAGCGGCAGATCCCCGGCTCCGGCAAGCCCTATCAGCCCGCCGAGGGCGGCGGGCATGAGCGCACTTCCGATCACGGCACCCAGGATCGCGTAGGTCACGAGCGTCGTGGCGTGGGGAATGACTCTCGTCATCCACGACACCACGACCGGGAAGATCGGCGCTGCACACAGGCCAACCAGCGCGAACATCAACGGCGCATACAGCTGCGCGCGGATGCCGAGCATGAGCAGAGCGCTCGCGATCAATGCGGGCACGAGGATTCGCTGCGGCGGCCATCGCACCGCCAGGGGCGCTGTGATCACCCTGCCGAGAGTGAACGCACCCCAGAACACCGAGGTGGCCGCGGCCGCAAACTGCGAGGATGAGCCGAGGCTGAGAAGATCGGTGGCCTCCCAGGTGCCGATGCCGGCTTCCAGTCCTTCGTACACGAGCAGCATCAGTGCGAACGCGATGACGAGGCCCAGCGTTCGGGAGTTGAGCGCCGGCGGCACGGCGTCCGCACTGACCGATTCGTCGACGGCACGGCGCAGGAACGCGAGGCAGGCGAGCACGCCGATCCCGACGACGGCGAAGACGATCGAGTAGCCGCGCGTGAGGGCGACGAGCGCCGGTCCGAGGAAGGTGCCGATGCCGTACGAGGTGTTCACCAGTCCGACCATCGCCGGGCTCCGGCGCCCGTACCGCGTCGCGTAGAAGAGGTTGACGAGGACCACGAGGCCACCGGCACCGATGCCCAGGATGAACACCGCGAGCAGCAGGAGCGGCCACGTCGGCGCCAGCGCGGCCAAGAGCAGCCCGATCCCGAACAGGGAGGCACCGACGGCCAGGCGCCCGCCCAGGCTCCACCGCGCGTGCGTGAGCCCCAGCGCCAGGAGCCCGACGACCTCGCCCAGGAAATTCGCCGTCACGATCAGGCCGGCGACGCTGACGCTCACGTTGAACCGCTCGCTGATGTGCGGGATCGACGGCCCGTACGACGCGATCACGATGCCAAGCAGCAGGAAGACGGCGAATCCCGCCACGGTCACCGCCCTCGCGGGAAGGTCGCGCTCACTCATCCGTCAGCACGATACGGTCGATTCGCCGCCGCCCGGCGGTCACGCGACTCGCTCCCGGCTACGAGGGGCTCGGGGTGACCGCACCGGTGGGCCGCGGTGGCGGCGGATTCAGCAGCGCCTGTTCGTCGGCAAGCGCAATCGCTATCTCCCCCGCCGCCGTGGGATGCAGCGGGGCGGCGTCCTCCAGACCCTGCACGAAAGACTGCGACGTGCACAGCTCGTGTCCCGCGAAGCTGGGCGCGACGGCATCGAAGCCGAAGCTCGCGGCGCCGTCGGCGAGCACCGTGTTGAACGTGGCCAGCCGGCTCGTCAGCACGCTCGACTTGGCGGCAGTGACCGCCGGCTGCCCCGCGCACTCCGGCTTGGCGGGAAGCGGGTCGTAGTACTCGTTGACGATGACCCTCGGCAGCCCGGGCAGGGCGGCAAGGTGCTGGAGCAGGTCGTAATAATCGAAGGTGAAACTGTCGAGCGCCTGGGAGAACCATGCGGCCGAGGCGCTGTCGTCGCACTGTGGGGCCGCAAGGCAGAGTTCCATCAGCTGTGCCCAGTGCATCTCGTTGGCGCCGATGCTGAGGATCACGGTCTTGACGCCGTCCATCTGCTCGAGCGTCGCGAGCTGGGACGGGACCAGCGCGCCGTTGATCGCCTCGGGCCCGAAGAGCCCCCCCTCGATCGACGCGTTGGTGCACGCAAGATCAACCACCACGCTGTCGTTGACGGCGGCGATGTCTGCGGCGTAGCTGTCGCGGCTGCGCAGACACGCACTGTCCTCGGCGGTGGGGTGCTCCACAAGCGGGTTCCCCGCCCCGGCGGCGGTGGAGTCGCCGATCACCACGATGCTCGCGTTCGCGGCCGGCGCCCTGTGATTCGTCGTGTCGACGGCGAGGGGCGACCGTCCGACGAGCTGGTCAAGGGTCCGCACCTGCGAGAGCTGCTGCAGCCCCTGCGCCGCGCTGCCGATGGCCACCGCGCCGACGCCACCGGCAACCACGGTGGCCACGATCACTCCGGCGACGACGACCCGCCAGCTGCGCCGCAGAATGGCGAGACCCACCGCGGCCAGGGTTGCCGCGACCAGGCAGGTGATGATGAGCTCCCGCGTGAAGTACGCCGCCCAGCCGTTGCGCAGGTCAGCCCCGAGGTGCTGCGGCTGCTTCAGGGCCAGCAGCAGCTCGTCGTAGTGGGTGACCTCCGCCCACAGCAGCCGGGGGCGGATCGGGCCTGAGAACTGCTGCTTGGTCGGGATCGACTGTCCGAACAGCTCCAGCGTCCCAGGCCCTGACGCCGATGCCGCGGGTCCGGCGCTGAGGGCGAGCGCCTGGCCGGCGGCCTCGATGTTCTGAGCCGGCGACACCAGCAGCGAGATCTCGATGCTCGCCAGCGGAACTGCGACCACCAGGGCAAGCGTGACCCCGAGGATGCCGGCGAGTCGTGACAGCGGCATGCGGTGGTGCACCGATCCAGGCTACCCGGAGGTCCCGGACGCCGCACCCGCTGATGGGGCATCGTGACTCGCCGGGATCGCGCAGGGCAGGGCGCTGCTCAGCTCCCTCCCTCGAATGCGAGTCCCGATGACGCAACCGGACGGCCTGAGCGGCGCAGGTACACGGCGATCGCAATCGAGGTCACGGCCGCCCACGCGCACCACAGCGATGTGAAGCCGGTGAAGGTGATCCATCCGAGCGCGATGACCGCGCTCAGGTTCGCCAGCCCGAGGATGACCAGCCAGCCACTGCTGGCCGCGAGACACGAGCCGCAGGTCGCGACCACGTACAGAACAACCAGCAGGTCCGCGTAGCTGATGTCCGCCGAGTACGAGATGTGCGATCCATCGATGGTCGCGCCGACGGGCCCGCGGACCACGGCGACGAGGAGCGTGATCGAGGTGATCGCTCCAACGACGAGAAAGGCTGTCATCAACCGGCGGCGATGGATCCGGGTCTCAACGCCGAGCATCGCGAACGGCACCCAGAACGGGAGCGCGAACGCGATCGCCAGGAAGATGTAGATGGCGGCATGTTCGACGGGCATCGAGACCTGGCCGCGCAGTCCCCACCAGACGCAGGACTCGTCGACCTCATGGACGGCAAGCAGCAACGGCGTGGCCGCGAGTGCCAGCTGATGCGGCTTTCGAACGTGACGAAGCGCGTCAACCCCGACGGCACCCACGACGATCCCGGTCACGAGGTCGGCCTCGGCGGAGAAGCACATGAGGTCTCGACAGCCTACGCGCCTTGCACGACGGCATCGCCAGCGTACTTCGGCCTGCCGGGTCCAACGGCCCGCCACGATGTGGACCGAGTGCTCTGGCGTCTGCCCCGACCACATGCCGATCCTGTGGCCATGACGACCGGCGATCCTCGGGCCGCGATCTGCCCCCAGTGCCACAGGCGATACCGAGCCCGCGAGCACCGGTGGATCCCAGCGTGACTCTGGCCCCGCCTGGCGAGCGGTCAGAATAGCGGCGATGGCTGGGCTCCCCGGCACAACCCTTGCACTCGACAGCGACGGCCTCCAAGGCGTCATCACCGCCGTCCGTGAACGAGGCTATACGGTCATCGCGCCGACGGTGCGTGAGGGCGCCATCTCGTACGAACCGGTCACGAGCGCATCGCAGCTGCCGCGTGGCGTCGGCGACGAGCAGGCGCCCGCCCGGTACCGTCTGCGCGAGCGCGACGATGCAGCGGTGTTCGGCTTCGCCGCCGCGCCCTCCTCGTGGAAGCGCTACCTGTATCCGCCGGCCACCACACTCTGGCGCGCACGACGAGACGAGCACGGAACGCTCGCCTTCGAGGAGACCGCGGCCCCCGCGCCTCGGTACGCGTTCCTCGGCGTCCGCGCGTGCGAGCTGGCGGCGATCCTCGTGCATGACCGCGTGTTTCGAGGCGCGGCGCATCCGGATCCCACCTATGCGGCACGGCGTCGCGAGCTGTTCATCATCGCCGTGCACTGCGGGTCCCCCTCCGGCGTCTGCTTCTGCACGTCAATGGACACCGGCCCACGGGCTCGCGAAGGGTTCGACCTCGCCATCACGGAATTGCTCGACGGCGAAACGCCGCGATACGTCATCGAAGCCGGATCAGTGGCGGGGCAGGAGTTGCTCGGCACGTTCACCGCACGACCGGCCTCTGCGGAGGATCTCGACGCCGCGCAAGCCGTCACCGACGCGTCCGCACAGCGCATGGGCCGCCAGATGGAGACACGCGGCCTGCCGGAGATGCTCCGGCGAAACCTCGAGCATCCACGCTGGGACGACGTGGCGGCGCGCTGCCTCAGCTGCGGCAACTGCACCATGGCATGCCCGACCTGTTTCTGCAGCGACGATGTCGAAGCGCAGGCGCCGGACGGTGACTCGAGCTCGCGCGTCCGGGAGTGGGCTTCCTGTTTCTCGCGTGACTTCTCGTACATCCACGGTGGCACGGTGCGGCAGACCGTGCGCAGCCGCTACCGCCAGTGGATGACCCACAAGCTGGGGACCTGGTGGGAGCAGTTCGGCACGTCCGGGTGCGTCGGGTGCGGCCGCTGCATCGCGTGGTGCCCCGTGGGGATCGACATCACCGAGGAAGCTGCCGCAATACGAGCCACAGATGGCCAACGAGGTGGTGCCAGATGAACTCCATCGCCGACGAGCTGACTCCGCATCGCTTCTTCGCGGGAATGGACGGAGCGCACCTCGAGGTGCTCACCGGCTGTGCCCGCAATGTCGTGATACCGAAGGGCACGTCCATCATCCGCGAGGGTACCGCCGCCGATGCGTTCTGGGCGGTGCGCGCGGGCAGAATCGCGATCGGCGTCAACTCGCCGGGCCGCGGGATGCTGACCATCGACACGCTGCACGCCGGTGACGTCCTCGGCTGGGCCTGGCTGTTCCCCCCGTACCGCTGGCACTTCGACGCGGACGCCCTCGATGACGTTCATGCCGTGGTCTTCGACGCCGTGTGCCTGCGCGGCAAGTGCGCGGCCGATCCCGCGCTCGGCTTCGACCTGGCGCAGCGCGTCGCCTCCATCCTCGGAGATCGTCTGCATGCGGCTCGCATGCGCATCCTGGATCTGTATGGCTCTCCGAATGCAGGTTGAGTCGCCTCCGCGAGGCGCCATGACTCCGATGAGCTACCGCGTCGTCGGACGTCACGTGGAGTCTCCGGATGTCGTGACGCTCCAATTGGAGGCGACCGACGGCTCGCGGGTTCACTTCGCGGCCGGTCAGTTCAACATGCTGTACGCCTACCCGGTCGGTGAGGTTGCGATCTCGATCAGCGCGAATCCCCTGGGAGACGGCCCGATCGCGCATACGGTTCGCAACGTCGGCGCCGTCTCGCGCGCGCTGTGCGGACTGCAGATCGGCGCCACCCTCGGGCTGCGCGGACCGTTCGGATCGGATTGGGGGCTGGACACCGCAGCGGGTGGGGACCTGATCATCGTGGCGGGAGGCATCGGCCTCGCCCCTCTGCGATCGGTGATCACCCAGGTCATCGCCCAGCGCGAGCGCTTCGGCGCCGTCGAGATTGTGGTCGGGACGCGCACGCCGGAGGAGCTTGCCTTCAAGGAGGAGGTGGAGGCCTGGCGGGCCCGCACCGACCTCGCCGTCCACGTGACCGTGGACCGGGCGACGCCCGGCTGGCACGGCACGGTCGGCGTCGTCACGACCGTGCTCCCCCGCGTCCACGTCGCACCGGATGCGATCGCACTGATCTGCGGTCCCGAGGTGATGATGCGGTTCACCGCGCTCGCATTGATGGAGCGCGGCATGCCGGCTTCTCGCATTCGCGTCTCGATGGAACGGAACATGCAGTGCGCCATCGCGCAGTGCGGTCACTGCCAGCTCGGGCCGGCCTTCGTGTGCGCGGACGGCCCCGTGTTCACCTGGGAGCAGATGGAACCCCTCCTCGCGGTGCGCCAGCTGTGAGCGGCGCCGTGCAACCCAAGCTGGCGGTCTGGAAGTTCTCGTCGTGCGACGGGTGCCAGCTCACGCTCCTCGACTGCGAGGACGAGCTGCTCGAGGTCGCGGGCCAGGTGGAGATCGCCTACTTCCTCGAGGCGTCGCGCGCGGTGGTCTCGGGTCCGTACGACCTTTCGCTCGTGGAGGGCTCGATCACCACGGCCGACGACATCGAGCGCATCCGTGAGGTCCGCCGCGTCTCGGGTCACGTGATCTCCATCGGTGCGTGCGCCACCGCGGGCGGGATACAGGCCCTGCGCAACTTCGCCGATGTTCGCCAGTTCACCAGCGTCGTGTACGCGCACCCCGAGTACATCCACACCCTCGATCGCTCCACGCCGCCGTCGGCGCACATCGATGTCGACTTCGAGCTGCACGGCTGCCCGATCGACAAGCGCCAGCTCCTCGAGGTGATCACCGCGTTCCTCCACGGCCGGCGGCCCCAGATCGCGTCGCACTCCGTGTGCGTCGAGTGCAAGCGACGGGGAACGGTCTGCGTCATGGTCTCCAAGGGCATCCCCTGCCTGGGGCCCGTCACCCATGCGGGCTGCGGAGCGATCTGCCCCGCGTACGACCGTGGCTGCTACGGGTGCTTCGGGCCCGCGGACACCACGAACATCCCGGCATTCGTCGGCGCGCTCGGTGCGGCCGGGATGTCCGACTTCCAGCTGGTCCGGGTCTTTCGCACATTCAACGCCGACGCGCCGGAGTTCCGCGCGGCGAGCACGGCGGCCGTGATGGCCGCGGAGGGCCGATGACTCACTCCAACACCGGTTCGCGCACTCTCTCGGTCGCCTCGCTGGCCCGCGTCGAGGGCGAGGGCGGCATGCACGTGGTGGTGCGTGACGGCGAGGTGCGCGATGTCGAGCTGCGCATCTTCGAGCCGCCGCGCTTCTTCGAGGCATTCCTGCGCGGCCGGGCGTACAGCGAGGTTCCCGACATCACCGCCCGCATCTGCGGCATCTGCCCGGTTGCCTACCAGATGAGCGCTTGCCAGGCGGTCGAGAACGCGACCGGCGTCAGCATCGACGCTCAGGTGCGGGCGCTGCGGCGCCTCCTCTACTGCGGGGAGTGGATCGAGAGCCATGCGCTCCACATCTATCTGCTCCACGCGCCCGACTTCCTCGGCTACGAGAGCTCCATCGATCTCGCGCGGGATCACCGCGACATCGTCGAACGCGGCCTCAAGCTGAAGAAGGTCGGCAACGACATCCTCAACCTGCTCGGCGGGCGTGCCATCCATCCCGTCAATGTGCGCGTCGGAGGCTTCTACAAGGCACCCGAGATCGCCGACCTCCAACCGATTGCGGAGCGTCTCCGCTGGGCGCGCGACGCGTCCATCGCGACCGCCCGCTGGGTTGCCACCTTCGACTTCCCGGATCTCACCCTCGAGGGCGACCTGGTGGCGCTGCACAGCGAGCACGAGTACGCCATCAACGAGGGTCGGATCGCGTCGACGTCCGGACTGGACATCTCGGTGAGCGAGCTCTCCGAGCACTTCGGAGAGGAACACGTCGCCCATTCCACCGCACTGCACGGTCGCGCGCGAGCGGGAGCCTTCACCGTCGGCCCGCTGGCCCGGTACAACCTCAACTTCGACCAGCTGCCGCAAATGGTCAAGCAGGTCGCCGCCGAGGTCGGGGTCGGGCAGGAGTGCCGCAATCCCTTCCAGAGCATCGTGGTTCGGGCGCTCGAAACCGTGTTCGCCTGTGACGAGGCGTTGCGGATCATCGAGGCATACGAGCCACCCGAGAAACCGGCATCCGACATCCCGGCGGTCGGCGGCACCGGTCACGGCGCCACCGAGGCGCCGCGCGGTCTCCTCTACCACCGCTACACCGTCGATGCCGCGGGCATCATCAGCGACGCCGTCATCGTGCCGCCCACCGCGCAGAACCAGCCGTCGATCGAGCACGGCCTGCGGCAGTTCGTGCAGGACCGCCTCCACCTCGACGACCCCGAGCTGACGAGGCAGTGCGAGCAGGCGATCAGAAACTACGATCCGTGCATCTCCTGCGCGACCCATTTCCTCGACCTCACCGTGGATCGCGGGTGAGCGCTTCGGCGGTCGTCATCGGCATCGGCAATCGCTACCGGCGGGACGATGGATCGGCGTTGCGGGTCATCGACGCGGTCGCCGGTCGCGTGCCCGCCTCGACGGTGGTCCTCGAGAGCGACGGCGAGCCTGCCCGGCTCATCGACTCGTGGGCCGACGTGCCACTCGCGGTGGTCGTCGAGACGGTCCGGCAGGGCTCCCTCCCCGGGTCCGTCACCGGCATCGAGTGGGACGAGCACGCCGCACCCGCACACAGCGGTGAGCACGGCTCGCACAGCCTCGGGATTCTCGAGGCGATCGCTCTCGGGCGGGCCGTGGGACGGATGCCGCACGCGCTCCGCATCGTCGGCATCGAGCCCCAGGATCTCGGCTGGGGCGAGGGCCTCAGCGACGCGGTCGCCGGCAGCATCGACTCCGCCGCGGACCTCGTCCTCGACTATCTGGGCTGCACAGCGCACCGCACGCCGGCTCAGATCGACGCCCCGTCCCCCATCGCGTAACGTCGCAAGCGGTCAGCCGCGACACGGCAGCGATCTGCGACCAGTCGGTGCACGCTGCCGTCCGGGTAGACACCGTCGCTTCGCACACCCGCCGGACGGCCGGTGAGCAGCTCGATGCCGTCGTCGATCGACGAAACCGCCCAGACGTGAAACCTGCCGTCCCGAACCGCATCGACGACCGCGTCTGTGAGCATGAGGTTGTCGATATTGCTCGCCGGGAGCATGACGCCCTGCTCACCGCTCAGGCCACGCGCCGAGCACACTTTGAAGAACCCCTCCACCTTCTCGTTCACGCCGCCGACGGCCTGGACGTTGCCGTGCTGATCGACCGAGCCCGTGACCGCGATGCCCTGCTTGATCGGCAGCCCCGAGAGCGCTGAGAGGATGGCGTACAGCTCTGTTGACGATGCCGAATCACCCTCCACCTCGTCATACGACTGCTCGAACGTGATGGTGGCGCGCATGGGAAACGGCTCGTTGCGGGCGTACTGCTCCGCAAGATATCCCGACAGGATGAGAAACCCCTTCGAGTGAATGGGGCCGGATGCGTTGATCTCGCGCTCGATGCTCTCGAAGCGGCCTCTCCCCACCGACACTGACGCGGTGATCCGGGTCGGTAGCCCGAACGCATAGCCGCCGACGGCGACGACGCTCAGGCCGTTGACCTGTCCAACCCTTGCGCCCTCGGTCTCGATCGTGATGATGCGTTCGTCGATGAACTGGTGCACCCGCTCCTCGGTGAGGTTGGAGCGGTACTGCCGCTTGGTGATCGCCAGCTCGACGTCATCTCGTCCGACCAGCGCATGGCCCCCGGACTCCGCCCAGTAGGCGGCCTCCGCCGTGATGTCGGCGATCTCAGCGAGACGGGTCGAGAGACGGTGCTGATCCTCTCTGAGCCGCGCACCGTGCTCGACGATGCGGGCAACCCCGCCGCGCGTGAAATGCCTGAGACCGGCGCTGTCCACCACCTGCCGGACGAACGCGGCATACGACTGCACGTTCTCGTCGCTCCATCCCATCTCCGGCGCGAAGTCGACCTGGACCTTGAAGAGTCCGGGGAAGTCCTCGTCGACGGCGTTCATCATCCCGTACAGCCGCGGCGAGCCGATGAGAACGACCTTGACGTCGAGCGGTATCTCCTGCGGATGCAGCGAGCTCGCGGGGATGAGCGTGACCTGCTCGGCGAGATTCTCGATGACGACCGTCCCGGTGCTCAGGGCTCGCTTCAACGCATCCCAGACGAAGGGTTGCTGCAGCACGTGCATCGCATCGAGCACGAGGAACCCCCCGTTGGCCCGATGCAGGGAGCCGGCCCGGATGTTCCTGAAATCGGTCACCATCGCCCCGAAGGTCGCGTGGTACTCGACTCGTCCGAAGAGGTTGTAGTACGTCGGATTGCGTTCGACGACCACCGGGCCACCCACGGTGTCACCGTTGTCGACGGCGACGTTGATCCGGTAACGCAGCGTGTGGTCGTCACCCTGGCCCCCCGGCATCAGCAGTGCCGTCGGCTCCGGCTGGGGAGTGTCGATACGCCGAAAGTCCGGCAGGTGTCCCGGCACGTCCGCTTCCACGGCCGCGAGAAGGTCGAGCACCGGTTGCTCAGCCGCGTACCGCTCGCGAAGGACACGCAGGAGTGGCGCGATGGCGTTGAGCGCGGTCTCACGATCGAGTTCGTTGAGCCGCTGGATGCCCTCGAGCTCCACGCGTTGCAGCCGCGGGAGCTCGACGCCGAGGCGTCGCTCGAGCTCTGCGGCCTGATGCTGAATCGCATCGCGGTCCTCCCCCGACAGCGCATTCACCTCGGGTGGCGTGAGAGCGTGACCTGACCGTACGGGAACCAGCCCCATGCCGCCGGGAGAGAACTCCAGCATGAATCCGGCGCCGAGCGCGATCCCCTCGAACTCCTTGCGAAGCGCCGTCACCTGATCGTCGACGCCGGCGGCGATGGCGCCGCGCCGTTGCTGGTACGTCTCATGGCTGAACGCGCGCGCAATCTCCCGGCGCGCGTCGGCGACGAATTGATCGACGTCACGAGCAAGGCCGCGCCCTGTTCCAGCCGGCATCGAGAACGCCGCCGGGTGGTCCGGCGCAACGAAGTTGTGCACGTACACCCAGTCACGCGGCGCCGGACGGCCGGCGGCGATGCGCCTGACGTGGTCGAGCACGGTGGTGAGCCGTCCCGAGCCGGGTATGCCGGTTGCGAAGACGTTGAACCCTTTGGTGCGAATCCGGAGCCCGAACCCGAGACCGTCGATGGCGCGCGGCTGGCCGACGGTGCCCTCCAGGGGCGTGACGTCCGCCGTCGTCTCGAAGCCCAGGCTGGCCTCGTCCAACCGGCGGCGCAGGCGATCGGGAGGAAGCGCGAGGGAGTCTGCGATTGGCACCGGGGCGATGATCTCACCATCAGCCGGGAGCGCGAGGGTGGTCAGCCCGGTGGCGGCGACACCCCCGCCGCGTTCGCGCCGGCGGTGCGCAAAGCCAGGTAGAGCTTCTCGAGGCGGTCGATGTTCGTGACCAGGCTGAAGGACTCGAGTGCCCGCGCGCGAGCGCGCTCGCCGAGGCTGCGCCGCAGCGCGGCGTCGTCGTGGAGCCGTCGCAACGCATCCCCCAGGGCCGGCTCGAGTGGCGAAACGGGGATGACGAGGCCGGCGTCGCCGGCGACCGCGCCGTCCTCTCCGGCGTCGGTGGCGATCACCGCGCGACCTGCGCTCATCGCTTCGAGCAGCGCCAGTGAGAGCCCCTCAGCCGTCGAGGGCAGGACGAATGCGTCGGCGGCACGAAGGAGGTCCACACGGTCGTCCTCCTCCGAGAGCACGCCGAGGAGGCGCACCTGGGGGTGCTCTGCGGCAAGGCGCTCCAGCTGGCGTCGTTGCGTGCCGCCCCCCGCGATGACGAGCAGGTGATCGTCTCCCCACCCCTGCGCGAGGAATGACCGAACCAGGTGTGGCACTCGCTTCTCCGGATCCAGGCGCCCCATGTACACGACCACGAAGCGTCCCTTCAGCGCAGCCCGTAGCCGCGAGCGACCGGGCTTGAATCGATCGGTGTCGACGGCGTTGGGGATCACGACGATTCGCTCCGCGTCGCAGCCCGATTCCACGAGCAGCGCTCGCTGTCCCTCGCTCAGCGCCACGATCGCGTCGAAATGCGCGAGACGCCACGCCTGAAAACGGTAGATCTCGCGGAGGACTCGCGCACGTCCTGAGTGCAGGGTCCCATAGGGCAGATGCACCGTCGCGACCGCGGGGATGTGCCGGTGGTTGGCAAGGCTGGCGACGGCGCCGTCGAGCAGCGAGAAGCTCACCGAGACATGGACGACATCGGGATGGAACCGGGTCAACTCCGCGCCGATGCGATCCAGTGACCCCGGCAAGGAGACCGTGACCGTCTTCAGGTGGACGGCGCGGAGAGCCACCTGCCGAGGGGCCGGCGCGACTGCGCCTTCGCGGTGCGCGAAGAACAGCACCTCGTGGCCCCGAGCGCGCATCGCTGCGACGGTTTGCCGGCTGTAGGCGGCGAGGCCGTTGCCGTGGCGTCCCTGGAAATGCCCGAACCACGCCACACGGAGTCGTGTGGTGTCCGGTTGGAGCAGGTCTGAGAGGGCCACCCATCGCAGCCTAGAGCCCAAGGGGTCGGATCTGCCTCGGAAAGCGTTTGACCGCCCCCCAAACACGGTACTGAGGGATGATCAGGAAGCCCATGCCGCAGTTCCACCGACTTGTGCGCTCGCGCGCCCTCCGTATCGCCGTGACCGGAGCCGGCGTGGCGCTGCTCATTCACGGCATCAACATGGGACAGGCCGCGGCGGTGCTCGGGCAGGCGGACCTCCGTCTCGAGCTCCTCGGTGTGGGGCTCACCACCCTTGGCCTCACCTGCGCCGTCCTGGCCTGGGCCACCGTCGTGCGTGCGTCGGGAGCCTCGGTCGCGCTCCCTCGCCTGGCTTCCTGGTACCTGCAGGGGGTGTTCGTCGGACACGTCACACCGAGCAGCGCCGGCGGCGATGCCACTCGCGCGACCGGCGTGAGCCGGGCGATCGGCCACGGACGGGGCGTCGCCTCGCTCGCCGCGAGCCGGATGGCCAGCGGGCTCAGCATGGCCATCTGCGGGTTCATCGGCGCTCTGGTGGCCAACGTGGATTTCGGCGTGCCGGTCATCCTCGCGGCTGCGGCATACCTCGGACTCATGCTCGGGATCTGGTGGCTCGCACTCGGGGCGCATCGGCTGACCCGAGCCCTGCACCGGCACGATCGGCGCGTCGTCGCGACGGCCGCCCGCGCGGTGAGGCCGGTCACCGAGGCTCTCGCGAGCTTTCGCGAGACGCCGGGCGCGCTCTTCGGCTGCGTCGGATTGGCGGTCGCCGGGTGGCTGCTCAACATCTTCGCCATGCAATCGTTCGCCGCGGCCGTCGGGGTTCATCAGCCCCCGAGCATCTTCGCCGTGGTGGTCCCGATCTCCCTTATCGCCACCATGGTGCCGGTGGCG